>CAZETM010001017.1:0-3427 GCA_964514885.1 uncultured Polyangium sp.
TCACCGACGCATCCACCAAATGCCGTTGCTGGTCCGTGAGCTCCAGATCGAACGTCGACGCATTGCTGTTCAAGGCACTCGTCATCAGGTCCCTATACGCGTCCGTGAGCGAATTGTAGTGGACCACCGTGACTGCGTCGCCGACGATGTGCACCATTTCCCGGTTGCTGTTGTAGGTGATCACGCCGGATGCAGGCGCTTGGTAGTTGTCGATGTCCCGCAGCAGGAAGATGTCGATGGCGCCCGTGACGGAGAACATGCTCCCATTCGCGGCATACGTGACCTGCAGCGTCAGGTGGTCGTCCTTCCCCCCGTCCGTGGTGGCCCCGATCGATACCGACGACACGGCGCCGCCATGTGCGTACAGGAAGGTGTTGTCCGGGAAAAACGACCGGTAGGCGTGCCCGTTCTGCGTGAAGTCCACGTAGGGATTGTCCTTGCCCGATGACCACGCGCTCACGCCCATTGCGTGTAGGAAGTTGCTCTCATTGAATGCCATGAGGGAATTCTGGTCGGGACCGTACAGCTCCTGGTAATACGCCAGCACCAGCCGAGCAATGCTGTGAGACACAATGGCCGAGAAATACATCGTCCCGCCGTTGTCCTGGAACTTGAAGATCGCTTTGAGCACCGTGTTCAGGTGATCGACGCAGAAAGTCAGCGCCTTGGCCGTGTAGTCGATGACCTTGTTTATCTCCACAGTCGCGATCACGCCCACGCCGTCAGTGAGGACGATCACGGCGCCGTCGGCGATCGCTTTGGCTCCAATTTTCGCCACCTCGATGGCGCCGTCGATCAGCTTGATCGCCCAGTCGGGGATTTGCGTGGCACCCGCCATGTCATAACTGACCTGGATCTTCTCGATGAAATCCCCGTGCAGGTCCATGCTGAACGTCACATTTGAACACGCCGATTCGCCGCGGGCAAGATTCCTTTTTTTTGGCGGCGCTGGAAGGTTAGTCGTGAGCGTAGATGTCGACGTCCTTGGTTTCCTTGACGAACAACATGCCCACCACGAAGGTGATGGATGCAATGCAGATCGGGTACCACAAGCCGCTGAACATGTTGCCCGTCGACGCCACAATGGCAAAGAAGGTGGTTGGCAGCAAACCACCAAACCAGCCATTGCCAATATGGTACGGCAAGCTCATCGACGTGTAGCGGATCCGAGTCGGAAACATCTCCACCAGCATCGCCGCAATGGGACCGTACACCATGGTCACGTAGACCACCAACACGGTCAGGATCCCGACGATCGTCCACCATTGCCCGCCCATGAGGTTGATCGGCTTGGCCTTTGCAGGATAGCCAGCATCGACCAGGGCGGCGTTGATCTCTTTTTTGAAGGCGCTGATTTTCTTGACGCTTTCTTCATCGAACCGCGCGTCGACGACGGTGCCCGAGGGGGCGATCAACCTCTTTTCACCGATCATGATGGTGGCCGGGGTACCCGCGGGAGCGTTCACCGTGTCATAACTGACCGAACTTTGCGCCAGAAATCGTTTGGCAATGTCGCACGAGGTGTTGAAATCGATTTCGCGGGCGACGGGGCTGCCCTGGAACGAGCATTCGTCGGCTGCGGCCGTCACGATAACCTTGTTTTTTGCTTGAGCTGCTGCCAACTCCGGATTGGCAGCCTGGGTCAGGGCGCCGAACAATGGGAAGTAGGTCAGCGCGGCCAACAGGCAACCAGCCATGATGATTGGCTTGCGGCCGATTTTGTCCGACAGCGACCCGAAGATCACGAAAAATGGCGTGCCCAAGACGAGCGACGCGGCGATCATCAAACTCACTTCGTTCGGATCCACCTTGAGGTAGGTTTGCAGGAAAAATAGCGCCTGAAACTGCCCCGTGTACCATACCACGGCTTGGCCGGCGGTAAGTCCGACCAAAGCGAGGAGGACGATTTTCATGTTTTTCCATTGGCCGAAGGATTCGGTCAGCGGCGCCTTGGATGTTTTGCCCTCTTCCTTCATCTTCTTGAAGGCCGGCGATTCATTCAGGCTCAGTCGAATCCACACCGACACCGCTAGCAAGAGAATCGACAACAGGAAGGGAATGCGCCAGCCGCCCCAGTCGGCGGTAAACGCCGGTTCGCCCAGGGTTTTGCGGGCAGTGTAGATCACCATCAGCGACAGAAACAAGCCCAGGGTCGCCGTGGTCTGAATCCATGATGTGTACGCGCCGCGTTTGCCATAAGGCGAGTGTTCCGCGACGTATGTGGCTGCGCCGCCGTACTCGCCGCCGAGAGCCAGGCCTTGCATCATGCGTAGGGCGATCAGAATGACCGGTGCGGCCACGCCGATGGAGGCATAACTGGGCAGCACGCCGATCATGAAGGTCGACACGCCCATGATCACGATGGTGACCAAGAACGTGTACTTGCGCCCGATCATGTCACCAAGACGGCCGAACACCAACGCGCCGAAGGGGCGCACGAGAAAGCCGGCCGCGAACACGAGCAGCGTGAAGATGAATGCTGCGGTGGGCTCGAGGCCCGAAAAAAACTGCTTCGCAATGATTGGCGCGAGGGTGCCGTAAATGTAGAAATCGTACCACTCGAACACCGTGCCTAGGCTGGAGGCAAAGATGACCTTCTTCTCCGCTCCTGTCATCGGCGCGGTGTGTTTGACGGGCAGAGCTGCCGTGTTTGCCTGTGTGCTTGCCATAAGGACGTCTCCTAAAAAGGACCACCGCCATGCTGGCGATGCGTGACGACATCTTTATAAGAAGTTCTGCGTTTGGCGAAGTATTCGCTCGTCATTTCGGAAAACACCATCAAATCCGGTGCTTTTCAACCCACGAGCGTTTGGTCTCCCAGCGACAAGGCCGATGCCAACTCGGGCAAGACACCTTCGCTATTTCAAGCGGCCTTCAAGGGACACGGCGGAGCACGCCAGCATCGAGGCTTCACGCAGCAGGCGGAGGACGGCGAGGCGGTCGTCGCACTCGGGTACGTGCTGAAGGATCACCCGGGCGAAATCCTTCGCCGAATCGTGAATGGCTGTGAAGTGGGCCATTTGGCCTGGCGTCGCGTGATGGTGGGAGAAGACGTACTCGGGGTCGAAGCTTTCGTGCGGCATGCCTCGATCTCTATCAGAAGATCGCGGCGCACGCTCGCGCAATCACAGAAACATGCGAAGAGAAGGCGACACCTATCGCCCTAGATGATTACCAGGTTACGTTCTTAAACCATACGCTTTGCCAACGACACATACGCCGCGTCGTGCTGCTGGCAAAAGCGGCAATCGCACAACCTTGGGGTGACGTCCCCGGGAGCTACTGTGAGCGTTGCCTTCACGAGGACATTGCCGCAAATACAATGCCCGTCGAATCGATTGCGTACCATGTCGAGAGCCCTCGGCCTCGCGCGCGCCTAAGGAAAACAAAGCCACAATTTCGCACTTGACGCGTCTACGTTGCCCCG
>CAZETM010001018.1:0-3427 GCA_964514885.1 uncultured Polyangium sp.
ATGCTCGTCAAGAACAATGAAACGATTACCGTTTTGCGCCATCGGACGAAAAGCGTAGCGGCCAATGAGACGTGTACGACGGGCGTGAATCGATTCGAAGTCACGGGGCTCAACCGAACGGAAACGACCGGCGCGAACCGAATGACGGTGATTGGTGCCACGCGTCGGAAGCTCGTCAAGAAAAACGAGTCTGAACAAACGCAAGGCGAACGGCAACTACGCGTCGGCAAGGATCACGATTTCTGGACGAAGAAGAAAAAGCGCGAATTGGTCGAACAAGATGTTCATCAGGTCGTCAAGGGCGATCGTAATGAGCTTGTCGAAAAAAACCAATCGATGATGGTGATCGAGGAGCGGCACGAGAAGGTCGATGGCCGTTATGCGCTCGAGGCGGGCAAAGAGATTCACCTGGCGTCGGCGGAAGTGTTTGTCGGGGAAGCGGCGCAAGACATCACGATCAAGGGGCCGGGCGGGTTTATTCGAATTGACGCGGCGGGCGTGACGATCAAGGGGACGATCGTCTACATCAACGAGGGTGGAAAAAAAGCGGGCAAGGGCAAGGGCGCGAAAACGGAGGAGCCAGAGTTGCCGGGGGAGCCAGAGGAAAAGGAAGACGAAGACGCCTCCGAGGAGGAGGAAGCGGGAGAGGAGAAGGGAAAGGTCGCGCACAAAACATCCAAGGAAGCCGACGAACTCATCCGCAAAAATCTGGGCACGGAAGCCGCAAAAAGCATCAAAGCCGGGAAAAAAATTGATGGATCGGCGCAAGTCGTTGGCGAGCCGGAATGGAGCAAGGCTGGGATAGCGCGATATGGTAAGGATACTTGGGAGAAGACCAAGAAGGACGGCTTGAATGGGTTCGTCGACCAAAATGGTAAGGTATGGGTACACAAGGATCGCGGCGATGCGGCCACGATGGTGCATGAAGGTATTCACAAATATTCGGACAGCGCGCTCAACAAGAAGAGCCAACCATTTAATGAGGGCGTGACGGAGTATTATACGCGCAAGGTGGCGGCAAACGAAAACATTGCCAAAGCTCGTGCTACGTACAATTCAAACTACAAAACGACGAAGGGGCTTGCGGATCTCGTGGGTGAAGAAGCAATCGCCAAAGCGTATTTTGATGGTGAAGTGGATGCGCTTGGAAAAGCCTTGGATGCAAAACAAGGTGCAGGGACATGGGACAAGTTCTTGGCGGCGACGAAAGAGAATAAGTGGTCCGACGCGACTTCGCTCTTGCAACCAAAAAAACCGTAAGTAGACTCCTTTTGAGTAGGAAATCACCATGACCACCCAACCGACACGCGTACTGAACCTTCTATTGGAAGCAAAGTTTGACCTGCATACCGCTAATACTGTCACAGGTCCGCACCTCGCCGCAATGGTTGGATCGTGGGCGTATCACCTGGAAGGCAAACCACTAAAGCTCGTCATTTTTGAGTTTTCGGGTCAAGAACAATTGGATGCATCTCTGGATTTGTTGGAAGCGTGGGCCAAGGGGAACGGGCAAAGCATTTCATTCTCGCAAAACGGTCCATACCTGCTGACCGTGATTGTCGATCCAAACACGCTCGCGTCGGATAAAGGCATCGAGGGGACGATCGACGGCTTGCTTGAAGCGTTTGCTGGGCTAGTTGAACGGTAGGTTAGTTATGCCGCAATATCGAACGGTCAAGAAGGGGTCCACGGATCCACTGGTAAAGCCTTTGAAGAAAGCACTCAACGAAGTACTTTCTCCAAGTCCATGTTTGGCGGAGGATACCTTATTCGACAACACCACGGATGCTGCCGTCCGGCAATTCCAAACAGTCAGTGGCATGTCCGAAGACGGGGTTGTCGGACCTCAAACGTGGAAAAGGTTGCTCGAAAAGTCGGCGGATGTTTCCTTGCGGGCAAGCATTGATGCGCTGGTGGGGAAGGACGACGACGAAACTGACCCTGAATCACCGCTTCCAAATACTTCCGGTTTGTCAGAAGAATTCAAGTATTATTTTTATTTGACCTACATTTGCATATTAGGTCAGTGCCCGACTGCAGTTGCCAATCTCCAGGAAGGAAAACGCGTCATCCTAGGTCTACGCGTTACGACCAATTCGCGAACCAAGAAGGGCGCGGGTAGCTATGATGACCGGTTCGTTGTTCTCCAGAACAATGGTGGAGTGCTGACGGCGAAAGAATTCAAGGGGAATACGGATCCTTCTTCGCGATACGAGCACGGGTACAAGCACGCTGCGAAGGCTTATGGTGAAGATGCCAATGAAGACGGCGTCAAGGATCTCGGACGAATCCCTGCCGGTTCATATGACTTCAAGAAAGAGTACTCCGGCACGTACGGTAATGTCCTTCGCCCCGTAGCAGCGATCACAGCCGAGCGCGACATCAATCACGATGGAAACTTCGATGCAAATGATGTTGCCACCAAGCCGTCAGCATTGAGTGCAGGGACGTCCATGCTATTTCACAAGGGCGGCAACAACATGACCGGTTCCGCTGGTTGTCAAACGATGCCTCCTGAAACCTTTGGCAAGTTTTGGAATGCCCTCGGACCCCAAAAACAGTTCCGATACGTGCTTGTCAAGGTCAGGTAGAAAACTCCCAATTCGTATCCTTACACCGAGCCGCTAAGCAGCCTGTATGGTGGCCGTGTCTAATCACTCCGCCAGTGGCTTTCGCGACCGCCAGATCAATCGACCACACGTGAATCGACCGCAATACTTTCATGACGTTGGGATCGATTCCCCGCGAGCGCATGAACGAGAATATGCGTATCAAGATTCAGCATCCCATTTCTCGCCCGTCGATAAAATGTCGCCCGTTATCCGAATTTTCCCTTTCAAGCTTCCAATGAGCGTCCCCGCAGACTCGTCCTTCCAGGGCATGAGTTTCGCCACGGTTTTTCCGCCCCGTGTGATAAGCACCCCTTCTTCGCCCAGTTCGTCGAGCAAACCCGAGCACTCGTCCTTCAACACTTCGGCTCCGACCGTCTTCATGATGCCGATGGATATACGCGTCCCGCGCCCTCGTGCCAAGTTTTCATCCCGCATTTCGCTTGCCCCCGACCCCAACCCGGCCAATCGCCACCGCCCGCCGTGTAAGCCCCATACGGATCCTCCGCCATACGCATCTCCGCTATGACCCGCACACGAAAATGCGCGTATATTTGCTCCCGCCTGGAATCAGCAAACACCGCACGTGCTTCTTGACCTGCCCGATCGTGCATGCGAAGCTCGCGCCGCTGGTTTTACCACGAGGCCACCATGTTGCTGAAAATCCCTGTGAGCATCGAAGACTTCCGACGCCTACGTGAATCCCGTTTCGAGTACGTCGACAAAACGCACCTCATCACCGAGCTCATCGACCACGACAGCTACCAGGTCGTCTTACTCCCGCGTCCGCGTCGTTTCGGCAAAACGATGAACATGAC
>CAZETM010001019.1:0-3426 GCA_964514885.1 uncultured Polyangium sp.
CGCGGCTAGAGCGGTCGGCCGAGGCATAGTCACGACCGTCTCGCGCCCTGCCCGATTGGTCGCCTGTGGCGGTGGGAGAAACACTGGCTGTGGGCTTGGCGGAGGGAGAGCCTGCGTAGCGTCTGTCGGGGCTGCATACACGCCCGATGCTCGAATCTGTTCGTGATCGAGCGGAATCGTATGCAGCGGCAAACGCGCCGTGGCTGCTTCGACCGGCGGCGAAGGCGCTGCCGGCAAAGGAGTGCGCAATAAATCCATGGAGGTCATTTTAATCGTGGCCTCCACTTGATGCGGTTTCATTTCCGCCGTCACATTGAGCGCCCTCGTAGGTTCGTCCGCGGGCACCACCTCGGCCACCACCGGAGGCACGATCGCCGTCGAAATCCCCCGACGCTCGTCATTTTCGATTCGTTCGATGATTCGCGCGCGCTGCTCCAGCGTTTCGTCTACCAGCCCCTGCACCCACGCTGCGATTTCCGACGTCGTCGCCAACGCACCGGTCGCTTCGAGCGCTTCGGCCATCGCCAATGCCGTGGGAAAACGCTCCTCCGCACGGCTGCGTAATGCTCGATGCGTGATCTCGTCGAAAACGCTGGGCAATCCCGGTACGCGACTGCTAGGCGCCGCCAGGTTTCCTTCCGGCGACCGTTCGTCCGTGAGCGCATTGGCATTGCCGGAATGCAATCGTTTGCACGTCAACGCCTCCCAAAGCACCACCCCTGCCGCATAGATATCCGCGCGCCTATCAATTTCGTTTCCACGCAAATGCTCGGGCGCCATATACGCCACTTTGCCCTTGATCGCCCCGTCGGCCGTCATCGCCAATCGTCCCGCAGCGCGCGCAATGCCAAAATCCAGCACTCGCGCCACTCCATCAATGCCCACCATGATGTTTTGCGGCGAGATGTCTCGGTGCACGACGCCCAGCGGTCGTCCCAGTGAATCTTTCGCTGCATGCGCCGCATGCAATCCATGCAGTGAGCTGGACAAAATCGTCGCCACAATCCGCGGCGGTATTTTTTCCTTGCGTTTGCCCGTGGTCACGATCAGCCGTGAAAGCGGCTCGCCGTGCACGTACTCCAACACCAAAAGCACTTCGCCGTTCTGCGAGATCACGTCGAGTGTTTGCACCACGTTCGGATGCTGGATACGCGCAGCGATACGCGCTTCGTCCGTAAAGCTTTTTACGATTTCCTGGTCTTTCGCGTGGTAGCGATGCAGTCGCTTGATCGCCACCGTGCGTGAAAATCCCGCGTCCCCCACGAGACGTCCCAGGTGAACCGTCGCCATGCCTCCGGCCGCGATCTCGTCGTGCACACGATAACGTCCGATCAAAAGATCCGCTGCACTGCTCGGTCCCGCATTCATGCCGACGCGAGCCTAACATGATTTTCCTCGGGACAGCGTGCTTGCAGTGATCGGACAAATCCCTTAACGTCGATCCGCGCGCACTGATCATGCAAAATCTGATCGGAGGACGATACCGCACCACCGAAAGGCTTGGCGCGGGGGGAATGGGCACCGTGTATGCCGCAACGGACACGGTTAATGGCGCGCGTGTGGCCGTTAAAGTCGTCTCGGCGAACGTAGCGGAAAACGACGTCCTGCTCAGCCGCTTCGAGCGTGAAGTGCGTGCTGTGCGTGTTCTCGATACGCCACACGTCGTGCGCACTTTCGATGCCGGGCGCGATGCCGAATCGGGCCTGCCGTTTTTCGTGATGGAAGTCCTCGAAGGTGACGACGTCGCCCTCGTGATCAAACGCTTGCGACCCCTACGACCCGACCTCGCGTTGCGCATCTGCGCGCAAGCATGTGCCGGGCTCGAAGCTGCGCATGCAGCACGCATCGTCCATCGCGACATCAAGCCATCGAACCTGTTTTTGGCCGTGGGTCCGACCCCCGGTGAACGAATCGTAAAGATCCTCGACTTCGGCATTGCGAAGCTCGCGCCAGAGCCGGGTTCGTCCCCGCAAGCGGGGGACGTGACCAGTTTGACCGAGACCGGCAGCATGTTGGGATCGCCGCTGTATATGGCTCCCGAGCAAGCGCGCGGGCACAAGAACATCGATGCTCGCGCCGATATCTGGTCGCTCGGTGTCGTGCTTTATCAAGCGCTCACCGGACGCACGCCCCATCCCTACACCGATGCGCTCGGCGAGCTGATCATCGCGATATGCACCGAGCCTGCACCACGTGTCGAACGCTTTGCTCCATGGGTGCCCAAACATGTCGCGGACATCGTTCATCACGCCCTCGAGATCAATCCTGCCGCGCGGTTTCAGACCATCACCGAGATGCGCGCAGCATTGCTCGCGTGTTTGCCTGGGAACGCTCTCATTCACAGCGGCATGCTCGTCACGCTGCCCGAATCCGAACGGATAGCTTTGCCCACGGCCATTGAGACAAACCATGATCCCATCGCCGCGCGCACCATGTCCGACCAACCGACCGCGCATTGGACAGGCGGAAGCACACCGGCCGCGATGCAGCTCGGACCCGTGACGGCAACGGGCGGGCATGGGCAGAACGCGACAACCGTCGTGACGAAACGACCGCATCCAGGTCTGTTGATCGCCGCAGTGTTTGGCTTCGCCGCATGCGGAGGACTGCTCTCGTTTCTACTGTTCAGCAAGACTCAACCCGCACCAAGCAACGACAAACCTGCAAGCACGGCCCACGCCTCCCCTGCCCTCTCTACATCTGCAACAGAGACAAAAACAGCCAGCGTTACGCCGCAAGTTGCATCTGCAGCGCCTAGCGCAACCACGGCGCTACCGATCAAGAAAGCCACTCCGCGCTCGACGCAAACGAGCAAGCCTCCGCCTCCGGGCGAAATTTACCTGGGCCGTTGAACATGACCAAACACTCGTCCGCGCGTCGTATCGCAACCATACTGGCGCTCGTGGCGATGTGCGCCGTGGGTTTTTCCGGAAGAGCCGCGGCCGACGGCCTCGCCGACGAAGCGGAATTGCACTTTCAGCTCGGAACCAACGACTACCAGCGAGGCGAATACACGAGTGCGCTCGAGCATTACATGCTTTCGAATCGCCTTGTGCCCAACCGTCGCGTCGTGTTCAACATCGCGCGGGCATTCGAACAACTGAAGCGTTTTCCCGATGCGCATCGCTATTACCTCGATGCGCAAGACGGCGAGACCAACAAAACCGCCATCGATGCAGCACGTTCCGCGCTCGAGCGCCTCACGCCTTACGTCGCGTTGCTCGAAGTCGCCACCGATCCGCCTGGCGCTACGATCTACCTTGATCGCAAGGACCTTGGCTCACGCGGCCGATCTCCGAGACCGCTAGCAGTGTCGCCGGGCAAATATCGAGTGCTCGTGGAATTGCAAGGGTACGAAGCGGCATCGATTGGCGATGTGGAAGTCAAGGTTGGAAGTGTGACGAAAGTCCCGCTGAAGCTGCGACG
>CAZETM010001020.1:0-3420 GCA_964514885.1 uncultured Polyangium sp.
GCCGTCGTTCTCGATACTTTTACCATTCTCACGACCGATCCTCATCCCATCGTCGCGCCCGTTCATGATCGCATGCCGGCCATTGTATTGCCAGATGCCTATGCCACGTGGCTCGATCCGGCCGAGCATCGTGCAGAAGTATTGCTGCCGCTCATTCACAATCGAGGTGGCGAAGATCTCGTGCTCACGCCGGTTGCTCCTCGGGTGAACAGTCCTTACAACGAAGGCCCGGCGAACGTGCAGGCCATCGTTCCTTGATGAAAACTGATGAAAACAGAGAAAAACACCATGATTGGGCTTGACGGCAGACGCGAGTCGGCATTGAATGGCTGACCTACCCATGAACCGAACCACCTTGTCCATTTTTCTGGCGGCACAGCTCGTACTGGCTTGTGATTCGTCCAAATCCGAGACTTCCAAGCCGAATTCCGAGCCGAAGCCTGCCACCACGAATGCTCCGATCAGTGCGGTCACGACTGCTCCCAGTGCAACGGCAGCTCCCAGCGCCGCTCCCGCTGCTGCCGCGACGGGAACGACGGCAACGCCGGGCGCCCCGATTTTCGACGGCGCATTTCCGGATACCGAAACGAAGCCACCGTCCGTAAAGGAATGGCAAACTGACGCCAAGCTCTACATCGTCAAGCATTCGTCTGGTCTGCTTTGCGAAACGCTTGCTCTTCGTGAATGGATCCGCGTCAGTTGTCGGGGCAAACCCGGTGCACCCAATCAGCCGACGGACGCCAAGCTCCTCAAGGCGCCCAAAAAAGGCCAGCATTACCTATTCTCACGCGAAAGCGTGGCCAGCCTCGTCATCCAACCGCGAAAAGGTCAGACCAGCGAGTTTACGTTCGAATGGACGAATTGGGGCACCCGCACACTTTCCGTGTCTTTCCCGGAAAACGCAGAAAAACCGGTGCTTGCATTCGACACAGCCGCTCCAAGCAATAAAGGATTGCCTCTTTGTCGCGACCTATGCAGCATGATGTACGTCTACCACAACTTCGAGTCCGATTGTAAATCACCGTGCGCAGACGGGTACAAGTGCGAATGGTGGAACAGCGGACCGGATCGCACGGCGATGTGCGTATGTGCGACTGAATGCTCACATGGCGAATGATGCACGACGTGAACAGATTCATTACGAGGTGAATACGTGACCGGGGTACCTTCGAGCCGTATGGGGCCGCGTGAGATCTATCGAAGCCCATACATTGTACTCCGGCACGATTCTGCTCGGCGACTCATTGTCCTGACGCGGTCGCACGAGCATTATCCCTCGCTCGACGCGATGCGTGAAACGTTTTCTCAAATGGAAGAAGCCATGGCGCACATTTGGCGGCAGCGCACGGTCATGCTGATTGATTCGCGTCGAGGCCCTGCGCGTAATGACGTTTCATTCGAAAACGAATTCGCCCGCCTCCGAAAACACCTTTTGCGAGATTGGCAAAAAGTCGCCTCCGTCGTCCAAACAGCCGTCGGGGTCCTCCAGGTATCTCGTCACATGCGCAAAGACGAATTGCCCCTCGGCGGTTTTACGGAAATTGCCGAGGCGCTTGCGTATCTTGGCGTGAGCATGCCAGTGGAGTTCGTCGATCTGCCGGAATGAGGAAATCCCCCGTCGTAGTTATTGATCGGCGGCGGAAAGAACGAATTGGGTGAGTTCGTCGTCTGCACCATTGAGCTTGTACATGTGGAACAGCTCGACGACTTGCGCATTCGTAGTAAAACCGGCCGCTGCCATCACGAGCTGGTAGACTTCGAGGATCGTAGGAGGTCGCGGAATGTAGAGACGCTCGGAGGAAACCCCTGGAATTTCACGGTTTGATTTGGGATCCGGTTTCCACGTGCCAATGATTCGACGATACAATTCATTGAGCACCTTGGTCACGCGTATGCGCGATGCCTCGGAAGCGATGTTCTTGTGCTCCCACTCCCATAACGGAAATCGCGGATGAGGCGCTTTGGCTCGATCGAGCATTGCGGTGAGCCATTCCGCTTGCTGGATTCTGCCCTTGAATAATTCAATCGCTCGTTCAAGTTGATCAATTTCTTCTTCCAGCTCGCTGACGCTACGTTCCATTGCGGTACTCCTCATCGATGAAACCTGATGGAATCGAGGACGAAGTTTGCGAGCTCTTCATAATCGACGTCGAATTCTTCTTTCGCAGCCTCCATGATGTCGACGACCGCGCGTTCTCCTTGGCCCGTTACGATGCCAATGGCGTGAAATATTTCGTCGAGTGTCGGTGGAGTCGGCGCGTACAACGAATCCTTGGAGATTCCTTCCAGTACGATCTGTTCATTTTCGGGCGTGATTATACCCGTAAGCCGATTTTGCAGCGCTTGCATGGTCGCACGAAACCGGACTTGTTGCACTTTCGACGGCAGGAAATGTAACTCCCAATCGACCAGTCGATGTCTTGGATCGGTCAACTTCGACACCGTCATTCGCGACACCCGCTCATTGTAGGTCGCCCACTGCTGTTCGAGTTCTTCGAGAGTTTTACGAAGCTCATCGACTTTTTGCTCGAGGGTTTGTCGTCGATCATCCATGACTGCTGCCTTTCAGAATGCTACGAGGCTTAGGCTACCCACTACGATCTTTTCAATCACTTTCGCTGTTCCATGATTCATTTTGCCCTGATCAAATTGGTGCCCGGATTGTCGGTGTGCACCTTCATTGGCCTGTACCGTTGACGCACATAACATGCTCGCGGCGAAAAGGCTGAGAAGGATTGCATTACGTATTGCCTTGGTCATCACAGCTTTTTCCTCGTAATTCTTCGAGTGTGTCTGAATTTCAGATGCTCGTCAACGGCGTCGTCTCACCGCACATCCTGGACGCCGCCGCCACGCCATGATGAGGCAGTTCGGCGGACGGCGCCAAGGCAAAAACGCGGGTTGTAACGACATCGGCTGCAAGAAAGGTGCTGCATTGCGTGGTGATCGTTCGTGCGAGCGTCGACCATTCTATCTGTCGACTCCCGCTCCTCGTGACGACCGCCGATGAGCCATTCCCACATCGTTCGACCGCTTCAGCGACCGCCGATAAGCCATTCCCACATCGCTCGACCGCCTCAGCGACCGCCGATATGCTCTCTCCCACTCGAACATCGGTCTAACGGTAACCGCTGTCACGTTTCCCGTTTCGATCTCGACCCAACGGCAGCCGTTCACGCGTCTCCCAACCTGCATGGCGGATGAAGGGTCACAAATATCACCATGCTCTCTTGTCTGCGACCGGACGAATGTCCTCGACATCAGCATTTCGCTTACGATAGTGTACCAACTCTTCCAGGAGGCAACCCGTGACAACCCTTGGTGAACAGCTCCAAAACCGCATTCGCATTAGCGAAAAAGTCATCGCGTCCGCTCGCACGCACGCTCCCAAAGTCGCCGCCATTCTCGCCGAACAGGCTG
>CAZETM010001021.1:0-3413 GCA_964514885.1 uncultured Polyangium sp.
GAACGGGAAGATCTGGTCATGAGTCCGTCGTCTCTCGTCCGTCGGGGAAGCATTCGTGCGCACGTGGAGTGTACTGTTCGCTTTTCGGATGAAGAGATTGAGAAAACCAGGGATATTTTTCAGCAGATTGACGATCCGCATGCTTCAGATGTACCGGCGTTGAATCAGCTCAAGGTTTCGTGGGATTATCCGGATCCAACCGAGAAGCATATACGGGGCAAAAACGTCTACGAGCCGTCGAATCGGCACGGATATCTTCTTTTCAAGGGGCGCAAGCGAGCGATTCGGTACGTCCATGTGCCCGGCGTGGGGGCGCGCAGTCTTCAGAAGTTGGGCGGGATTTTCATGTTCGATCAAAAGCGTACGGGCCTTGGCTTACGAAGGAGAAAGCTCGACGACACAACGCAATATACTCAAAACCCTCGCGCAATTCTTCTTGATCTCGCTACTCGCGCCAAAGCGAAGCAGGTCTCCGAAACCACGCAGCGGGAAGACTACGAGCATTTTTCCGAGCTATACGCAAAAATCTGCAACCCTCATCGGATCAAGGACCTCGTCAATACCGAATCGGGCCTGGATATGGAGTTCGATGGGCCGCAAGGAGCATATCTTTACGATGGGCTGAGCAGCGGGCAAGTCATGCTGCTCATGCTTCTGTTGCAGTTTGCACGTTACCGAATCCACAGCTCGATCGTTCTCATCGACGAACTGGAATTGCACTTGCACCCGCTATGGCAAACGCGGCTCTTCGTGCATCTCGAAAATCTCGGCATCGACAACCAAATCTTTTTCACAACCCATTCGACACACCTGCGTGAGGCTCTTCGGGATACGTTCTTCCATTGCACGGGTGACCTCGGCGATGAATCCGTGAAGAAAGTGGAGCGCTGAAATGGCCCAAGTGTGGCTCGTGTGCGAAGGCAAAACGGATCGTCCGGTGCTCGAGGACGTATTCAACAGAGTCCTTGTGGTCGGGGCGGAGATATTGATCAAGTCTGGAGGCGGTATCGAAGCGCTCGCGGCGGTATCGCAATACTTGTTCGAATCCAACGGTGAAACTATCACGACCGCGTATGTGGCCGATCGGGATTACACTCGTCGCCAGGTAGTAGAAGACGCGTTTTTTGATGGTAAGCGGAGATTTCGATGGCGTCGTCACTGCATTGAAAACTATTTGCTCGAGCCCGCCGTCGTTGCTCACGCAATGAAATCGATGCTGGCGTCAACGCCAGCGATGAATCGTTCCATACTAGGTTCCGTGCTGACGGACGAGACGACAATCGCGGCTGAACTGCGCAGTTGCGCACAGGCGCGGGCGCCTCAAGAGGCGGGCCGAATGGCGTTCCATCGCTTATGGGAGGACCTTTCGAATACTGCCGGTCGTATCGACAATGGTTGGCCCTCTGCGCTCAGCCAAACGTCTCCGCCGGATGCCGCCACATGTCGGCAAGCATTGGTGGCAGAAGCAGCGCGTATGGTACAGAAGGCACAAGAAACAGCCGCGTCAGTTCACCTCGGACCAACCGCGATAGCGCAACGCTATGATGATGAGTTCGCGAGAATCACGTCCGACACCTACATGGCTCAATCGTGTTTCCTCGAGGAATTTCACGGCAGGGATTTGATCGCGGCGTTCCATGATCGGCTCAAGAAAAATTATGGAATGAGGCTGAGCCGCGAAAAGTTCACCAAAGAACTGCGCGACGCAGTGCACATCGTGTATGCAGCAAACCGCTCGATTTACGGCACCGATGACTTCCTTGACCTCGCCAACGGTGTTCGTGCTTTGGCTGGTATGTACCCGCTTCCTTGAACGACCACGATGACCCACCCCATCAAATCCCCCAAGAAGCTCATCGAAGTGGCCCTCCCGCTCGAGGCGATCAACGTCGCTTCGGCCCGCGAAAAGTCGATTCGTCACGGTCTGCTGCCTCTTGCCAAAATTACGAGCTGTCCAAGGTTCGTTGCGTTCGCGGACGAACCGTGGTAGGAGCAGCCTGATGACCGCGTTGATGTTTCATTATACCAACAAGAGCGCCTTCAACGCCATTCATGTGCAGCCGATATGGCTTTTCAAGATATCAAAGCCACCGTGTGAGAACCCGGCGGGCGCATACTTTACGACACTGCACGAGGACACGCCTCTGCTGGCGAACAAACTGCGTATTCCAAGAGAGAAACTGGCATTCCGGTTCTCGTTTGGTGATGCGAATGATCTACAGCCGATTCGAGGGGACCGAGGTCGATTCATCCTCTACAGCCCGAAGGATTACCAAGTTGAACCGGATCGGCAAGTTGAGGCGCGAGTCACGAAGTTTGGCGCGGAAGGTGGTGCGACGTGATTGGTGGCGAGGATGCAATTATTAAAACGTTCGACCTCGAGCGCAGTAGCGCTCTCGATGTATGCCTTCAGATCTTGATGCGTTATTGGCGGCACTCCGTTGTTCAAAGTGGAGTGAGCGCAGTGGTATACATTCGCTATGGCGCGATCCCGCTCGGCAAGGAAATGGAGCTGATGGTGTACCGAGACAACGAAGCATTCAAATCGTGGAATGAATTCGGGGCACTTCCGAACAATCGAAATACGATGGTTCATGTGCTTGCATATAGCGATGATTCTTTGACGGTGGTAAGCGATGACTTGAATGCTGCTGACATGAAGGAATTGCTACGAAACATTCGACAGGCCATCAATGATGCCCGCAATGTTTATCTATACAGCGAAGCGAACGACGTGAGGAAGGCAGCAGCATGATTGATATCGTTGATCTACACGATCGCGCTGGTCTCAAGCAAAAAGTACAGAAGGCAAAAGAATTTTGGGGCGATGGTGCGCCGCAATTTTTCGAGGGGCTTGTCAAAACATTGTATCAAGCAATCTCACGATACGCACAGCGCTTCCCAACGATGCAATCTGCCATCTCCCCGTTGAACGAGGTTGGTATTGCGGAAACCTTGGATAACAATCCGCACAAGCTACGAGCGTTTCTACAGGCGCTTGAAGAGACTACGTCGCCAGAAATGTTGGTGATGGTTTGGAGAATCATTCACGGAGACGATATCAAAGCAGTCGATATGTCGTATGAGGAGAACCAAAGCTTTCGCCTTCGTGTGCAGCTCGAGGAGCAAGGTGGTGGCCAGACCTCATCCTACGATTCAGACAAGATCAACGATGCGCGCGTTTTGCGGCATCTGGGAATCGTGGAAATCAACGACAAGCCCGTCTTCACAGGCTTCTTTGCTCACCGCGACTGATGGTGCATACTCAGGTGTTCACCAGCGCGATCTTTCGCATGTTCGATAGCTAATTTCCCGCTGGCAGGTACGTACATACAAGTTTGTCGGTGCTGCACCTCGAACGAGAGCAATGGATCGAGACGGTCGCGACCTACCTCGCTCCCATAGATCGAAGC
>CAZETM010001022.1:0-3406 GCA_964514885.1 uncultured Polyangium sp.
TGGCACTCGCCGCAGCGGCCGACCCACTTGTTCGTCGTCCACCCGCACTCGACGCACTTGTAGGGAGTCGAGACGCGCGCCATGGTTCCAGATTAGGCGAGAGGGCGGACCTCAACCCCGTTTTTCTCACACCTTGTTTCGCGTGTAAGATTTCCCACGGTGCCGTGTCCGAGCGGCCGAAGGAGCATGTCTCGAAAACATGTGTGGGTGCAAGTCCACCGTGGGTTCAAATCCCACCGGCACCGCCAAGAAGAAAAGCCCCGAGCGATCGGGGCTTTTCTCTGTTTATGCGGAGGGTTTCTTCTGGGTTGTTGCTTTCGCGGTTGGCCACGTTTGTGGTGCTGGACCGAGAATTTTGAGGGATGCATTCACGACGACCCACGCGGCGCCTTTGCGTCCAGCGTTTTCGATTCCAGCCAGTTTCGTCAGTGCAGCAATCCACGTAATTTTTCCCGCGTATTTCGTGATGACCTCGGTTGAAATCGCAGCTGCCGTGGCGATAGCCCCGAAACGCTTTGACGCAAGCGCAAGAACCATCACTCCCACCTGGGCTACTAGTCGCGCAGCTTTACTGTTTGCAGCGAGCAAGATGTACAGGAGTACCTGGCGTTGCGTTTTGTCATGAACGCTATGGCCATAAATTTCGTTCAGAGTAATCACGAAGTTGGTCGACGCCGCTAGGAACTTTTCGGACTTCGCGGACACTCCCTTTTCTTCACTCATAAATTCCGCAGAGAGGAGTGCCACGACCTCCGCCGGTGTTGCCGCAGGGTGCGTTTTTCGCAAACGCGAAACGGTGGCAATTCCGGCAGGGCGGAGTTTGGAAAATTCAGACTGGAGAAAAGTGCGAGATTTGGCGTCAAGGATTTTCCCCGTTTTGTTTGCGAACTCTGCGGTCGTATCCACCGCAGCGTGCGCGGCATTCGTTGCCGTGGCTGCCGCAACTTTGGCAACTTTTCGGGCTGCCGAACCCGCCCGTATGACGCAATCTGTCGTGCCACCAAGCACGCGGCGAACGCGAAGCAAGCCGCCGTGAGCAGCCTTCGCGAACGTACGCGGATTTTTCGGTGGGGTTGGCTGCTGGCTGTTTGGCACATTTTCATACTAATGAGCACATAACCAAATACCGGGGGCGGTCGGGAAGTGCGCGCAGGAGCAATTTGGAGAATGTTCGCTAGAGCGAACATTTTGGGTATGTACTTAAGGTGACCTTTTCGAAGGGGGTCAGTGAGCCGGAACCGCTCAGCGGGACCGGCTCACTTCTTTAAGTCGGCTGCTAGGGCAGCAGGCGATTTGGTCCGCGGAACAGGTAGGTCGTTTCGCGAATCGACGGCGATGAATCACTAGATGCTGGTCAGCGTGACAATCTAATTGAGCAATACTTTACAATGAATCCATGAATAAAACCCTCTCACGATTTCTCATTGGCTTTTCGCTGCTCGCACTATTGGTGTCCGGCAATAGCGCCGTCGCACTTTTGCCCAACGCTCAATCGAGTGACCAAAAAATCATTGAGTTCATTCAAAATCACCCCGGTGAGTTTGGGGCGATCGACGATATGTCCTTGGCGTTGTTTGGCGAGAATTACTGGGTGAAATTGCCGGACTTGCCTACAGAGGTGACGGGAACCCAAGCCGAAGCCCACATCAAATCGCTTCCACAGGGTCGGGCAACAAGAGCTGCACTCCCGCTCGATACTTTTGCGGTGACCGTGGGACGAGCATCGGTGTCGGGCGGAATCTACGTGACGGGATCCGTGGTTTTCAAATCGACTTACGCTGGTCAAGCTGACCCTGACGATATCGGCTCCCTCCAATTCGCTATCCCGCCGTGCATGGCACCCACAAATCACACTATTCGGACATATAGCGGGAGTGGTGCGTCGACGGGACTTGGCTACTTGTCAAACCCCAATCTGGCAAAAGACTCACCAATCTGGAGAATTTCGGACCGTACATCGGGATTTGTAAACCAAGCACAAAGATCATCCGCCTCAGTGCTTTTGACCAAATCGGGTTGCTCCGGAACCTCGACTGTTCAGACAGCGTATGTCTACGAACACAACCAAAGCGGACTAATACGATCCATTAGCTCAACTTTTGGCCTTTTGAGTGTCACGTACGACGTGCCTACGTTAAAATTAAGGAGGTCTTCTACCGTCATGACCTTCAATTGGTAGTTGGGACTGAGGCCCTATTCGCTCGCATCTTTGCGAACGTCGCGAATCGCGGCTCTCACGGCGAAGCGGATAACCCAAAAAAGCGCAAAGCCCGCATAAAACGTCTGAAGTGCGAGAAACGCGAGGTCAGTGAGAAACTCCATACTTGATGGTAACCGATGCCTGAGTAAAACCCGATGAATATTGGTCAACGTGGATTACACAGTTTCCCACGCTTACGGCAGCAGGCGGTTCGGCCCGCGGAACAGATAGGTCGTCTCGCGGATGGACGGCAGGCCGAGCAGAAGCATGAGGAAACGGGCGAGACCCATTCCGAAACCGCCGTGCGGGGGAACGCCGTGGCGGAAGAAGTCGAGATAGAAATCGAGTTCTTCGGGGTCGAGGCCCTTGTCTTTCGCCTGGGCGGTGAGGACGTCGATTCGGTGCTCGCGCTGGGCTCCGGTCGAGATCTCGGTTCCGTTGTACAGAAGGTCGTACGAGTTCGTGAGGTTCGAATCGCCTGCGTGACGCATGTGATAGAACGGGCGGATTGACGTGAAGTAGTCGGTGACGAACACGAAGTCGTGGCCGAACGTTTCCTTGACGTACGCCGACAACTGCCGTTCGCCCTCGGGGTCGAGGTCTCCGTCCGCACGCGGAACGGTGTAGCCGCGGGCCTTGAGGATCTCATGCGCTTCGGCGAGCGGGATGCGGGGGAACGGTGTCGTGGGGGGCGTAACAACGATCCCGTAGGCGGATTCGACCTGCGGACCGAGCTTCTCGGCCACGGCGGTGAGTCCCGCGACGATGACCGACTCCTGCATCGCCATGACGTCTTCGTGCGAGTCAACCCACGACATCTCGGCGTCGATCGAGGTGAACTCGGTCGCGTGGCGCGACGTGAACGACGGGTCGGCGCGGAAGGCGGGAGCGATCTCGAAGACCGCACCGAATCCGGCGGGTTGGGCCATCTGCTTGAAGAACTGCGGGCTTTGCGCGAGGTACGCGGTGGTCTCGAAGTACTGCATCTCGAACAGTTCGGCACGGGATTCGGACGGGCTCGCCATCAGTTTCGGCGTGTGAATCTCGATGAAACCGTTGTCGACCCACCACGTGCGCATCGCGTGTTCGAAGACGGTCTGGACACGGAAAATGAGGTTCGCTTCGGGACGACGAAGGTCGAGGAATCGCCAGTCGAGGCGCTTGTCGATGCTGGAGTCCTCGGCGATGGGCGGTTCGGGTTGCGCT
>CAZETM010001023.1:0-3405 GCA_964514885.1 uncultured Polyangium sp.
CTGGACCTTTTTCGCCGTCCGCAAGGCAACCTCGTACACCTCGTCCTCCGTCGGACGAGGCAATCGCAAAAATCGCAGCCCTTCGCCATTTTCACTTTTCACGTAAACCCCATCCAGCGCCAACGTGTGCAAATGCACGTTCAATCGGCGGCAGTCGACTGACGCGGGGCTGGGGTGGATGTCTTTTTGCGCGAGAAACGTCTCCACGCATTGGTCATGCTCGATGTCGACGCTTGGCTTTCGATCACGCCGCGCTCCTCGATTTCGCGTGGTATTCGCCTTCGCGCTCTGCCGCGAAGTCAAATCGCCGTTGGTAAAAGCCTTCGCGCCTGTCCACAAGCTCGCCAGTCCCCGTGGGACGTGGTCCCGCCAACCCGCGAACGTCCACCATCGAATTCAAGCGAGCTCGGCAAGCCGCGAAGGCTTTTTCCATTCGAATCGAACGAGCGCGGAACGCCACGAGCAACACACCAGAGCCTTCGTGAGCTTCGCGGTTTCCTAGAACATGCTCCACGTTTACCCGGGTGGCATGGATGACTCGCTCGATTCAGGCGCGGTTTCCTCGTATTGGTAAAACGCCGTCGCTTGGTCAGCATGGAACCGCAAATCAGCAATGTCTTCATCGGACCAGATCTGTCCGGTCTTTTCGTTAATCGCCCACAGGTTTGCATTCGGCAATCCACGCGGTCGACCGCACACCTCATAAAAAGGTTTCTCCGGACCATACGCCCGCATATCGCCCACCGTGAAACAACCCGACAGACCCAGAAGCATTGCCCCGTGCCGCAAAAAACGCATGAACAGTCGTCGTCGATTCGTCATACCACGAGGACAACAGAACGTGATGCGTGGGTCAAATTCTTCGTGGCGCATATTCCCGATCCGCCTCTGGAATCCCTGCCGCAGCCCGATCGGGCATCCGACTTGTCTTTGGCAACCACGTCGGCGACGCGTTCAGGATCCGATCGGTATGCGGCAGGCTGGACGGTCACGAAGTGGGCGCCAACCACATCCCGGCGTGACTGCCGCCATAAGATCCGGTTTCCGTACTCCCGTCGGCAATCTGCGCCGGTATGGATGGGGCGCCAACTCGTCTCGGGCAGCTTTACCAGCCCTCCACGATATTCCCAGAACGGCGCAGGCAGCTTGTCCTGCCATCGCATGGGGCGGCAACCACGCTCCTGGCAGATCGTCCTGACCCATGCTGGATCTCAAAAGCTCAAAGTACCCTGCCCATCCATCATGGCTATACGAACTCTTCCGTATTCCCTTGGTCTTTTCTCCGTCCAAAGCCCCCATGAAATGCTCGTTCCCGGCGGCCCCCTCGTAAACAAAGCCTCGCGAAGCGGCGCTTGCGCCGCATAGCGAGCGTGCAATCCAAGACGCGCTTTCGGATCGATTGCGTGCAATATACGAATTGCTCGCACGTATTTGCGCTATACGGCGGCCTCTTGAAACACGTCATCCACGAGCTTCACACTCGCCGTTTTCCCATCGAACACCATGGCATACTCGTATACCGGCGTCGCTCCTGCCGCGACCAGGTCCGCCGCATATCGCCTATCGCGCACTTGCTTTGCCGCAGCTTTCATGGCGGCATTCACCGTTTCTTTGCCACTGAGCGCTTTCAATTCGAGCACCACTCCTGCTCCGCCTTGCCCTTTCGGTCGGAGCATCACGTCGGCTCGACCATAGCCAGATTCCCGGTTGGACCGGACGTCGTAGGTTCCCTCGAGGTGCACCAAGAGCCCCAGGATGAACCCGTGGTAGAGCTTTTCCGGCTCTTTGCCGGCGGGGTCCTGGTAAGACATGGCCGTGAGCAGAATGTGTTCGAGTTTTTCCTGTGCCGTGGCGGCATCTCCCTCGAGCAGCGCCCTGACGAACTTGTCCGTGAAGTCCCAGCTCGGATCGATTCGGCGGAGCCACGCCTCGAACATGGACCGGTAGACCTTGCGCACCTCGATGTTGGGGATGGCAAGCTTTGCAGTGACGTCTCCCTCGTGGCGGCGCAGTTCGACCACCTTGAGGTACCCTGCGAACAGCAAGAAGTTCCAGAATATTTCGGGACTTTGCTCGATGTCGCGAAGTACGATCCCTTCGTCGATGGGCACTTCAATGGTGTCACCTTGTAAAAGTGCCGTCGACTTTTCGGACAAGCCGAGTCCACGTTTGGTTGCGAGAACCTCCATCAGTTCGGTGGATCCGGTGTTGACCCAGTAGGTATCGAGGATGCCTCTCTTGATGAATTGCAAAATCGACCATGGATTGTAGATGGCGTGCCCACCGAAGTTGTATCCGTCGTACCACGCCCGAACTTCGCCGAGCCGGTCGGGATCGACAATCGCTTGGACCTCGTCTTCGGTGAATCCGAAACACGTGCTGTAGGGCTTTTCGATGATCGAATGGACGTCGATGTGGTTCAGCCCGGAAAACATGTTTTCCTTAGCGACGCGAAGGATACCCGTGAGCACGCCTTTGAAGAGGGCAATGTTGTCCTTCAAGCACGCCGAGAAAAAATTGCGGAAGAACCGCGCCATTTTATTGAAGTACTTGCCCGCGTAAGCAGCTTGTACCGGCGTGTCGTATTCGTCGATCAAGATGACCACACGCTCCTTGTGATACTTGTAGAGCGCATGGGAGAGCCACTTGAACGAGTGCTGGAGTTCCGCGTCGGTGACTTCGCGTGACAAGACGCGTCGAAAGTTCGTCGCGCTCGTAGGATCGAGCTTGTTCTCGTCGAACAGATGCCGGTGCTCGTCATATGCCATGACAATCTGCTCGCGAATGTCTGCCATTGCATCGGCAAACGTCTCTGCCTTGACGTCCTTGAACGACACGGACACGACCGGGTGCTTCTGAAAGTGCGCCATCGCGTTGGCGTCGCGTGTGACGACAAGGCCGTCGAACAGCCACGTCAGATCTTCGTTGCTCTTGCGTAGGAAGTGGCCGAGCATCGAGAGATTGGTCGTCTTGCCGAATCTTCGCGGACGCGGAAAGAGCAGGACCTTGCTCGAGTCTGCCAGAACATCGCTGATGAAGAACGACTTGTCCACGAAGTCGTACTTGGCTATACGCAGCGAGCGAAAGTCGGACTCACCAACAGCGGGAATGAACTTCTTCATGGGAGCACCTTTGGAACGACGCCACGTTGACCCACGTAGAAACCGGTGTCAACTTTTTGCTCTGAGCGTTGCGAGTTTTTGCGGGTGATGCTCGGCCGATGGTACCGTCGTGGGCAAACCAATGCGTGCACTGGCTCGAGAGTGGTGCGCTCGTGGCCTTGTCCCACGTTGTCAGCGCAAACGCCTGGCGATGATCGTGACGGTGCTCGACGATTCGGCCGCGAATCAGGGCGCGTAGGAAAATCAAAGCAGCAATTTCGTCATTGACGCGTTTACGGCGCTG
>CAZETM010001024.1:0-3395 GCA_964514885.1 uncultured Polyangium sp.
TCTCTTCCACGCCGCCACTGCCGCCTGTGCCACTGCTGCTGCTTGATGAAGAGCTGGAAGCGCTGGCCGATGGATTGATGTCGTCGTTGCCATCGGCGCAAGCGATCAAAAGGAATGGAATCGAGCCGAGACACGCAAAGAAGGCCGGGCGTTTGTAGATGGTCATGCGTGGGAGTTTACCGCGCGTTTCCTATTTTTGCCCGAGCGATCGCATCATGAAAGCTTCGATCGAACCGAGGAGCCGTTGGGGGTTTGTCCACTGATCTCCACTGACCAAGCGCTCGAGCGTGTGCTTGCAGCGCGAGGCGTGCGAAGTGTTGCGCTGCGCTTGGGGGCGCGATGAGCCACGAGACAAGCGCACCTTCGGACCTGCGACGAATGCCGACGCGACGAGGCGTTGCGCTACCCGTGGTTGCTCCGATGAGCGATGCATCGGTGTTGGCAATATCGTCCAGCGAGCCCGAGGTGGACGGCGTATGGTGACGACGAGTGTGCTTGGAAGCGTGCATTTTCTGGGTACGGAGACTTTCGCTACCATGCGGGGGAGAGAAATGGGTTAGAGTCGCCCAATGAGTCGACGCGTGCTGCGTGCTGCGCTGCTTTTTTGCTTTTTTCTAACGGGTATGAGCGGCCTCATTTGCGAGATCGTGTGGGTTCGTAGCCTCACGCTCACATTTGGCGCAACCAAGCCAGCGGTGTCGACCGTGCTGGCGACTTTCATGGCTGGTTTGGCACTCGGAAGCGTTTACTTCGGGCGTCTTGCGGATCGGACGGACAAACTGATCCGAGTCTTCGCGGTGCTCGAAGTATCACTTGGCGTGTACATCATGCTCACGCCCGTTCTCTTGCGCGCAGTGCGTGGATTATTTCTTTTTTCGACGAGTGCCGAGGAGATGCAATCGCCGCTGGCCTGGGTGCTGCGTTTGCTGTTGACAACCCTCGTATTGCTCGTTCCCACGACATTGATGGGCGGTACGTTGCCACTTTTGGCAAAACTCTTGCTGGAGCCCGAGGAACCGGCCGATCTACTGACGGGTCGGCTTTATGCGATCAATACATTTGGCGCGGTCGTTGGATGTGCGCTCGGAGTGCTTGCGCCCATTGCATTTGGCTTGTCCGGCACGGTATTGGTTGCTGGACTCGTCGATGTCTCGGTCGGTCTACTGGCTTTGCTTGCGGGCCGAGCGCTCGTACCCAGCGTCGAGACCACGAAGGTGGAGCTAGAGACAGCGGGACCGAGAATCGACGCGCCAGCGCGAGCCAAGAAAACCCAAAAGACCAAATTGAAAGAAAAGGCTGGTAACAATGACGAAAGCGACGAAGCCATGGCGCTGGCGGCTCGCCGTTTTGCCATTGCAGTTGCAGCATTTACGGGTTTTGCTGGTCTAGCTCTCGAAGTGTCATGGTTTCGTATCCTCGTGCTCGTCATTGGTTCGTCGACCTATGCGTTCGCGCTGATGCTTTCCGTGTTTCTCGTTGGGTTGGCACTGGGCGCGTGGTTGTTTACTCGTTTTGGTAGGCGAATACGCGATAAAGCGCTTCCGCTTGCGGTCCTGCTCGTGTTGCTCAGTGCCAGTACGCTCGGCTCGGTCGCTCTGTTCCGATGGCTTCCCTATTGGTTCCAGCTTATTGCGGAATGGTGTGGGGACAGGTTTTTACTGTTTTTGGGAATGCAGGGGCTATTGTGTGCGGCGATCATGCTGCTGCAAACCATGACTCTCGGTGCGGCATTTCCGGCGGTCATTCGATTGGCGCGAGCCAAGCGCGACGACCTTGGCCATCGTGTCGGCACGCTTTATTTCAGTAATACGGTCGGAGCAATCGTCGGCTCACTCGCGGCAAGTTTTGTGCTCATTCCACTTTGGGGGGTGCAGCGTTCCGTCGTTGCGATTGGAATTGCTGCGGTCCTCATGGGCTGCGCGGGTTTGAGTTTTACGAAGCTGAGTCAACCCATACGCGAGCGATTGCCTGTGTTGTTGGCCGTTGCAGCAGCCGTCGTCGCCCATTTTCTGCCGGCGTGGGATCCTCAGCTCATGACCGCGGGTCCTTATGTTAATCGCATGTCTTCGATTGCATTGCGCGAGCAAATTGACGTTCGAACATCGGATGAGCTTCTCTATTATGACGAGGCAGGCGACGCGGTCATTTCGGTGCACCGAAATCTCGTTGGCGAGCTTTCCTACCGAGCCAATGGGAAATCCGAGGCGCGGGTGTTGGGTCCCGAGACGACTCGAGCGTGGGCGATGCTTGGGCATTTGCCTCTTTTGCTTGCCAACGACCGATCGTCGGCATTGCTCGTCGGTCTTGGGGCGGGCATTACGCTTGGCGCAATGGAACGCCATGCGGTCGAAAAGATTGACGTGCTCGAAATCGAGCCGGCGGTGATTTCGGCGGCCCGTTTTTTCAATGAAACGCATCGCTCGGCACTCGACGATGCTCGTGTGCGTATCCTTCGTGCGGATGGTCGAGCGTATCTTGCTGGGGCGCGAAGGTCGTATCCGGTCATCGTGTCGGGGGTTTCCGATCCGTGGATTCGCGGCGTGTCGAATCTCTTCAGCGTCGAATATTTTCGGCAACTTCGTGAGCACCTCGAGCCAGGTGGATTGGCGTGTATTTGGCTTCAAAACTACCGCATCGGCGCCGAAGACATGAAGACGATGCTGGGCACGTTGGCTGCGGCATTTCCCTATGTCTCATTGTGGTACGATGGTCGCGGTCCGGCTGACTTGATGGCCATTGCCAGTGATCGTCCTCTCGAAATCGACATCAATCGCTTGCAGGAGCGTGTTCGTGCCGTTGCGCCCGAGCTGGAGGCGTACCAGGTTTCCAAAGCATTCGATATCGTTGCCATGTTTTTGGCCGGCGATGCGGATCTGCGTCGATTTACTGCCAAAGCTGTGCTCAATACCGACGACCGCCCGATTTTGGAGACAAAGCTCCCCTTCAGGTTGCGCGATCCGATTGATAGCTCAATTGGTGATCGCGTGCTCGAGCTGTTGCAATCGGTCGAGCACATTGGCCCTCCTGTGAAGGGCCTCGAGCAAAACAAATACGACGAGGCGCTGGGGCTGGCATTGAGTGAGGTTTATCCTCGCCGATTTCAAGCGCGAAAATTGCTCGATGCCAGTTTGGCTGTCGACCCGAACAATTCGATCGTCCAAGAGCGGCTGAAGTCCTTGAACGCTCGCTGATGCACGACACATGCATGAGGCTACGGCGCGGGGGCGAAATGGTGAGGGTCGGTCAGCGGCGAATCGAATAGACGAAACTCGCCTTCGGCTCACGTAGCCATCGTTCGGTGATCGTTTTCTTCAAGTCGGCAAACGTGCCAGTGCCGTCGACGTATTTGGCCACGAGCGCTTCGGCGGCTGGTTTGTCTCCCGCGGCTTTGATGT
>CAZETM010001025.1:0-3386 GCA_964514885.1 uncultured Polyangium sp.
CGTCCATACGCGCACCTTGGCGACTCGTGCGATGCATGTCGGCCCCTTCGAAATCCGCTCGCGACAAGTCCGCCCCGTCCAACTGCGCATGCGACATGTCCGCGTACCGGAAAAACACCTCGCGCATGCTCGCCCCACGCAAATTCGCATTCACGAATTGCACACGTTCACCACGCGCCTTGTCAAATTGCGCCCCCTCCGCCCGAACTCCCTCGAACGAAGCCTCTTCGAGCGCTGCTTCGGACAAATCCGCTCCAACAAGGTTTGCCCCGGAAAAATTCGCCTGATTCGCCACGAGCTTCGATAGCTCTGCGCGCTCAAGATTCGCTCGCTCGAAGTTCGCGCTTGTCGCGTCCACGCCACGTAAATCTGCGCCCTCGAGTAACGCCGACGAGAAAAGCGATAGCCGTACGTCGCATCCATGAAAAACCACGCCGCGTGCATCGATACCATCCAGCAGACTCTGCAAGAACTTCACCCGCAGAAGGCGCGTCTTGCGTAGATCAATGTGCGAAAGAACGGACTCGACGAACTCCACATCCTCGAAGGTTGCACCCGAAACCTTCGCCCGCGTAAGAAAACACTTTCGGAATGAAGCACCTGACACCATAACATCCGATAAATCCGCTCCTTCGAGATCCACCCCAAAACACCGTGCACCGCGAAGATTCGTTCGTACGAGTTTGGCACGACCGAACATCGTTCGCCGCATCGTAACGCCCATGAGAGACCCATCCGTAACATCGGTAGCGGTCGCGTCGACATCGTCAAGCGTTGCGCCATCGAGCCGTACTGCAAGCAAACTCGTTTCTGGCAGTGACACGCGTTCGAGCGACGCACGCGTCAGGTTGGTCTTCACGAACGACGATCGGGCGGCCAAAACGCTGTCGAACCGTGCTCCTTCGAGGTTCGCGTCGACAAACTTAGCTTGCTCCATATCGGTGTTGTTGAACGAGGCGTTGCGCAAATCCACGCGGGTCAGATTTGCACCACGGAGCCGCGAGTGCGATAGACGCGCTCCCACGAACGAACAGTCGACGATACTTGCACCCGTGAAATCGATGTTCGAAAGATCTGCATGATCGAGGGTAATTCCGGCGATTGTTTTTCCTGCCAATCGAGCCCCCGGTTGCAGCGCTGAAGCCGAGATGCTCATTTCTTGGTATCCTCGAGTTTCGTCTTTTGCACCAACGCTTGAGCAAGATCCGTCTGGTTGATTTTTGCCCTCCACGTTTCGGCCCCGTACATATTTGCCTCGCGCAGCACAGCGCCCGTAAGGTCTGCGCTTTCGAGAGATGCGTGCATGAGGTTTGCTTTGACGAACGATGCTTCGACCAGATGAGCCTTTCGAAACAACGCATTCATTAATTTTGCCCCCGAAAACTCGGCTCGCTCCAATGCCGCTCGCTGAAAACTCGCCGCGGAAAACGCCGCCGAAGAAAAGTTTGCATCGCTCAGCTTCGCGTCGTCCCACACGGACCCGGACGCTTCCGCACCGCAGAACGAAGCGCGTCCAAGCTCTGCTGCGTCGGCTCGAGCGCCGGTCAACGTCGCGTCATCGAATTGGACGCCATTGCCGCGCACGTCGTACAGGCGTGCATCCGGCAAACGCGCTTCGACAAACGTTACGTTGTGAAGCGTAGCGGAAGAGAAGTCCGCTTTGGGCAAGTCGGCTTGGGTGAAGACGGCATTGTCGAGTACAGCGCGGACAAACTGCGTGCGTTCGCCCTGCGTTTTACGGAAAATTGCCCCTTCAGCGTGCGTGTCAGTGAGAATGGTAGCATTCAGTGATGCGCCTTCGAGGTTTGCCCCGTGCAGGTTCGCCTTCGTCAAGTCCGCTCGATCGAGCGTGGCCCGTGCAGCTTTCACGTCTACGAAGATTGCCTCGGACGCTCGAACATCCGTGAGATCTGCTTCTTCGAGGTTCGCTCCGGTCAAGTTTGCTCGGCGCAAGTTTGTCTTGACGAGGGTTTGACGCGAGAGATCCAATCCTGACAAATCGGCGTGGGCGAGGTCGAGGTTCGCGAGCGGAGCACGTTTGGCGAGCAATTCTTCGACGCAACGACGACCTGGAGAATCGGGTGATTGAGGGCGTGGATGATCGACCGAAGGGTTTTCTGTCGATGCGGCCGCGGGCAACGGACCGAGCGAAGCAACACCTGCCGCGGCAAGCTCAGCGCGAAGAATTGCGTGTTGTGGAGCAAAGGTATCAAGTGATGCATCGTTGGCTGGTTTTGCCAGTGGTTCGGTCGGTGTGGCAATGGGGATGCGGCGTTTGGCTTGGTACCGCGCGTGCACATCGTCCATCGATAAACTGGGACCAACACAGGGTTCGTCCGTGATGAACAGGGTAGCAACATCCGTTGTTTCTTCGTCTGCTGATTCCATTGACCCACGGAAGACGAGGTGAATGACGAGTTCGTCGACATTGAAAGCGATTGCATCGAGGCGCAGGGGAATTTCATGGAGCTGGCCGTTTTTGTCGGCGAAGCAGCGATACCTGTTCCCAGGCAAACGGCCTTCGATGATGTCATGTTGTGGATGCATGCCGGAAAGCACGAACGTCTCGTCACCGCGCACGTTTTCGATCTGTTGCTCCGTCGGCGCGGATTGCCAGTAGGTCCAGTCGTGATTGGCGGGCAAGGACGGCCAACGCTGCTTGCTCCAGTTGGCATCGAACGTTCCGATTTTGGATGCACGCACAGGCCAATGTGGCGAGATGGGGGCGAAACAAGCCGCGGGTATGTTGCTGTTTGGATTGCGTAGCAATCGCGTCGGATGTTCGAGTTGTGGTGCAGTGCTGCCGTCTTTGCCAATGCCGACGGGATTGTCGAGTGAACCGACGCCGCCGAATGCGAGGTCGTAGCTGAGCGGCACGCGCGTCCAGCGCTGAGGTTTGCCGGGAGAAACCGTACCATCGGCGATTCGTTCGAATCGACGTGGCCCGAATACGGCGATCTTTCGGTCGAATCCACGATGACTCGGGTCACCGAATCGAAATGCCACGACGGCCGATTCGATTGAGCCAGCAAGCGCAACAGCGTGACCGACGAGGGTGACGTCGACGGAGACTTTTTGGGGGGCAAAGTCGCTGGCGTACTTCAGGCTTTTGAGGCGATCGTCGCCGACAAATACATCGCCATGGACGATATCAGGTTGCTGGCGAATGCGTGCAACGTCGCCAGACACGATGTCGCTCGTGACTTTGACGACGACCGTTCGCAAATGCCGATGACCCTGAAACATCCAAGGAAAACTGATGGCCGAGACGTTGGGGTCGTGTACGAGAGGAATCGTGCCAGTTTGTCTTGGCGGATCAGGTAGCGAAACGATCGGTTCCGGTGCCGATGTGGACGCAGGCGTTGCGGAAGGTGCGACGCGGTGAA
>CAZETM010001026.1:0-3386 GCA_964514885.1 uncultured Polyangium sp.
GCCAGCCACATCGTCCGGCAATACGCCTAGCGCGTGCAATACGTCGAGGAAGTTCATGCCGGCGGCTATGACTTCAATTTCGACTTCGCGTGGTCCCGGAGCTTTTCGCTCCAAAGGCCGCAACGCGAGTCTTTCGAGGACCCCTGGTTCGTGAATCTCGAGACGGAAGGGACGTCCTGCGGCGCGCGCTTGTTTTTCAACAGCGGATCCAGAACCTGCCCAATGTCCGCGCACGACGCGGGCCACATATCGACCATCTGGCCGCAGTGCAATTTGATCCTCGTTGCTTCTCGAGAGCAATTCGTTTGCAAGTCGATCGAGCTCGTCCGGATGCCTTTCGGGGGATAAGTCGATGCACGAGCAAGGCAAATCCCTTTGCTCCATGACGAGGGACCGCGCAAACCCCCATAAGGTCGTTTGTGCGACCGAGACGGGCGCCGAATCCGCGGCAACCGCCTGCGCGCCGCGGGTGAGCAAATAGAGCCGCGGCATATCATGAGCGAAGTGTTTCAATAGCGCCTGGGAAATGCGCAATGAGGTCAGCAGCCCGCGATGGACGTCCGCCTGCAAACTCGTATCGGTCGTCTCGCTCCAGGGTGCGCCATCGAGCGGGGCGCAGTCGACCACCCCGCGGCATGTTCGATTACCGAATGCATTCGTCAGCAGTGCCGACCAATGTTGCAGGTTGGTCGGCTCGACGCGATAATGGTTCTCCCCGAGGCGGGCGTAACCATCTGCCAGCGTTACTTCAATGCACCTCTGGCCATATCCGCGCAGCCTTTCGAGGAGCATGCGTCCCAGACCGCGCCCGTCCGTAATCACCAACCAAACGCCATCTGCATGGCGAGCAGAGCCCTCGAGAGCTTGCTTTTCCCAGGCCACCTCGAATATGCAATCCGCGAAGTCATCTCGTTCGGTCGTCTGTTTCGCTTCGAGCTTTTGTACGACAAGCTCACCGATTTCAAATAAAGCGTGTCCGGCTTCGTCCCGTACGATGATGGACACCGATGGTTTTTCCGCATTCGCAACTTTTCCATGCACCCATACGACCTCGCCCGGCCGTCCATGCAGCCGCAAACGTGTCGCTTTGATGGGTACGAACGTCCCGTCGCCCACCACGTTGCGCATGGCCCATGTGCCGGCTTGGATGCAGGCATCAAGCAATGCGGGGTGCATGCAGTACACATTCGTGCCTGCTCCGAGTTCCGCCGGCAATTGAACCCGACAAACCACCTCGTCGGGCCCAAAATGCAATTCTTGGACACCTTGAAAGGTTTTTCCATACGATACGCCGCGAGCTTCCATGCGTGCGTAATGGCTCGACGCGGCCAATTCTTCGGGATATCGAGCATCGAAGTTTTCACGCGTGTCCACAAGGGGCGCTTCGGCTGCAATGACGCGTATGGTGCCAGATGCGTGACGCACCCAATCTTTCGAGTCGAGCGGTTTGCTCGAAAGCGGTTTGCTCGAAATGGTGATCGAGGCTCGTCCGCCACCTTCTTCGAGCAGCGATACTTGTACGGAACGCACCGCGCCGTCTGCCAGCGCCATCATTTGCTCGAACAAGATATTTTCGATTTGAATGATGTTTTCACCAAAAATTCGAGCCCCCGCGGCCAAGGCCAATTCGATGAATCCCGCGCCTGGAAATACGACCTCGCCTTGTACCCGGTGATCCGCCAAATATGGAAATGCATCCACGCCAACCTGCTGCTCCCACACGTGCAGCCCCGGTTGCGACGCTGCTGAAAAACCAAGCCCGAGCAACGGATGCGCTCCCTGGGGCAGGGCTACCATTGGCCGGGGTTTTTCTTTGGGTGCTTCGACAGGATACCGATCCCATTGCCATGGATAGGTCGGTATCGAAACCACGCGTCCGCGTGTCGGATATAGTTTTTCCCAATCAATCGTTACGCCGTGAGCATAAAGAGATCCGAGTGCTTCCAACATCGTGCGGCGCTCGTCCGTTTGCCGGCGCATAGATGCGATGGCCGCGCCATCGATGCGTACTTCTTTCAGGTTTTCTTCAATGGCGGGGAGGAGCACCGGGTGCGGGCTCAATTCGATGAACAACTCCATGCCGTCGCGCATCGCCTCTTGCACGGCGTGCGAGAAGCGCACCGGTTGCCGCAAGTTTGCCCACCAATACGCGGCAGTCAATTCCGTGCCTTGCACGGTTTTTCCTGTCACTGTCGAACGCAGGCGCACATTGCCGGCGACGGGACGAACGTCGCGTAACGCTTCGAGCAAATCATTACGTAGCGGATCGACTTGTGGGCTATGCGAAGCGACATCGACTTTGACGCGCCGGCAGAAGACACCTTGCTTTTCCAGCGTCGTGAGCACTTGTTCCAAGGCCGCGGGATCACCAGACAATACCGTGGATCGTGGTCCGTTACCCACGGCCACGCCGAGCTCGGATTCGTACCCGACAATCGCTTTCTCTGCTTCGGCCATTGTCAATTCGACGAGCCCCATTGCGCCTCGTCCGCTGATCCTTTTCAGCAACCGGCTGCGGCGACAAATGACCATGACCGCGTCTTCCAGGCTCAGCATTCCCGCCACGTGCGCTGCGGCGACTTCGCCCATACTATGTCCGACGACGCAATCGGGCTCGATCCCCCATGAACGCCACAATGCGGCGAGAGCCACTTCGATCGCGAAGAGAAGTGGTTGCACTACATCGATCTCACCAATGCGTGAGCGCCCTTCATCGGCTTGAAGCTCGGCGAGCACCGAAAATCGCGCCTCTTGTTGGATGGCCGAGTCGCACGCTTCGATTGCCGTACGAAACGCTGGTTCTTCCGCCAGAAGTTGCCGGCTCATGCCGATCCATTGCGAACCTTGGCCGGGAAAAACGAAGACAATGGCCGGCCGCTTTTGTGGCAATCGCCTCCCGCGCGCAAGGCCCCCTGGCATCTCTCCTCGCGCGAATGCCGTAAGCATCGCCTCGAATTCCTCACGGGTCCGGGCTACCGCTGCGAGGCGATGATCATGATGCCCTCGGCGTAGGCTCGCCGTGTATGTGATGTCCGAAAGCGGGTTGGGCGCCTGCGGCAACCATTGCGCATACCGGTCCGCCAAGGCCGCGAGTGCATTCGTGTTTTTTGCCGACAATGGGAGCAGGTATGCAGACTTTTCGGCGACCGTCGATGACGGCTCTTCCGGCGCTTCTTCTAGAATGACGTGGGCATTCGTCCCGCTCATACCGAACGAGCTGATTCCAGCCCGGCGAGGCTTATTTCCTCGAGGCCACTCCATGCTCTCGGCGGGCACGACGAACGGTGTGCCATCGAAAGAAATGCGCGGATTCAGCGCATTGAAATGCAGGTTTTTCGGGATGAGCCCGTTCGCCAGCACGAGAATGGTCTTCATGAAACCGGCGA
>CAZETM010001027.1:0-3381 GCA_964514885.1 uncultured Polyangium sp.
ATGGCGAGTCATCCGGGCACCTGCCGATGTTGCAGTTGGCCTTGGCGTAACAGGCGTCCGTGTCGAGCTTGCACGTGTCCGCGGCGCCGCCGCATTGCGTGAGATTGCAACGCTCGCCCGTGGTCTTGCACGAAAAGAGCCCGTCGCACTCGGTCTCGAAAGGGCACTCGGTGCCGATGCCAACGCTCGTGCCATTCGACTGGCAAGACAAGATCGCCCGCGCCGTGCCGTCTTCGACGGCTGGTTTGCAGTCTTGTGATCCGTCTTCGAGGCAGTCGGCATGCGAATCGCACTCGAGGACGCAGCGATTGTCGACGCACGTGTTGCCCGAGGCGCACTTGTCGGGAGTGCACTTGCCTTCACAAGCACCTTCCGCGTTGACGACGCCTCCGACGCAAAAAGCCGGCGTTTCGCTCTCGCATGCGCCGAGCCCGCCGAGCATCGTCAAGGCGAGAAGCGAGACTGCGGCGACGAAGCGCATGGCCCCTGACCGAGTGTGACGCGGAGAAGAAGAAACGTGATCGTGCTTCATTACTGACCTCGGTCTCGGGGTCCGTCCCCGAAGAGACGACGCGTCTTCGCCACTTCCGGGCGGTCGCGTTCACGCTTGAATCCATTCGTCTCGAAAGCGCTTCGAACGCTCGTCATTGCTTGACGCCCGATCGCCTCACCCTGAGACTTTGTGGCAGTACCTCATTACGGACTCGGTGGCATCATGCGAAACGATTTACTCTTGCGATGGATGGCCACGGCATGCGTGGCGTTTGGATTGGTTGCTTGCACGGAAGACGCAGACGTCAAACCGACGCCCACGTTCCCCGATGGAACGGGACAACTTCCGCGTGGCGTGGCAGCTATCCAATATGCGGCGGGGCCCTATGGCATCAGCAAGGGCTCCACGATTCAAAATTACGAGTTCGTTGGTTATCCGAACTCCACCGTCGACATGACGGTGATGAAACCCATTCAGCTCGCGGACTTCTACAATCCGACCGGCGATGCGGTTTTTGCTGAAGGATCTCCCTACGGCGCCGGTACCCCGAAGCCCAAGGGGCTTCTGATCGTCGTCTCCGCAGTCTGGTGCGGCCCCTGCAACTACGAAGCCGACGTCGTGCTCCCGCTGCTCTACAAAAAGTACAAGCCGCTGGGCGGTGAGTTTTTCTTGGTACTCGCCGATAGCGCCACTCCAGGCGTTCCCGCCGAGCCCAAGAGCCTCTACCTCTGGGACAAGAAATATCTGCTCGATTACCCGTCGGCGATCGACCCCGCTTCGAAGCTCTCCGCGCTCTTCGAAGCCGATGCCTTCCCGGCCAACATGATCATTCGCACGAGCGACATGAAGATCATCGACGTCACGGCGGGCGCTCCTGCCGAGGGCGACATCTTCTGGCAGCGTTACGAACAGGTGCTTGCGGGCGCGCCCTGAACATCAGTTGCTCGTGACAAACCAAAAGGCGGATGCGTTTGATGGCGCTACCCGCCTTTTGCGTTTCAGGCCAAGATGCGCCGTATGAAGACCAGGTTGAGCAGTTGGGGCTTCGAGTCGCCTTCGGCGCTCTTCACCCCAAACCCCAAGTACGCGCGAGCCATTGGCGCTGGTTTGTTCATCTCCGTCACTGCGTGCGGAGGCGGCACTCCGGAAGGACAAACCCCGGGCGGAGCCATGGCACCTGAAATCAATTTGCCTACGCTCGACGGCAAACAAGCACGCCTATCCGACTACAAAGGACAGGTCGTGCTCATCGATTTTTGGTCGACGACTTGCGACCCCTGCATGATCGAGATGCCGCACTTGGTCGAGCTGTACAAGAAGCACAAAGACCGTGGGTTCGTCGTGCTTGCGATCTCGGCCGATGGCCCCGAGTCACGCGCGCAAGTGAGCAGCGTCGTGCGCGCCAAAGAGATGATCTTCCCCGTTCTTCTCGATGAAGAAACCGTCGTCACGGCGCGCTACAACCCCAAGCGCGAGCTGCCTTTTACGGTGGTCGTCGGCAAAGACGGATCGATCATTCACAAGCGTGGCGGCTACACGGCGGGCGATGAAAAGACGCTCGCGGTTGAAGTGGAAAAAGCGCTCGCCAACTGAGCAAACGCACGCGCCGCAGCAATCCCAGCGCGCTAGTTGTCGTGATACAAGGCGCCGGTGAAGTCTTCGAGGCGCTGCACTGCAAGCTCGTTGGTCTTGGCTCTTGGCGCGTTCATGTTTGCCGATGACGCCATTGCGCTCGATGTGCCCGGGCCCAAAGGCGAGCCCATCGGGATCGACATCACCAACACGACCGTCGTCGACTACCGCTGGGACAATCGCAACAACAGCCGAGACGCGTTCAATCCTCGACCGATCGTCGACGACGACTTCGGCGAGTGGATCAATCGCCTCAACGTTCAAGCCTCATGGTGGCGTCTTCGCGCGGGGGTTCGTCTCGACTCGGCGCTCTACTGGCTCACGCCGTCGCGTAACGACGCGCAAGCGCTGGCGGCCGAACAAATCGCCGACTTCCAAGCGCGCAATCCAACGGCCGCAGTCCCCGAGCTGGTCGACTACACCAACCGCTTTTACAAGGAGCTGAACACGCGCTTCGTGAACAGCGTTTATCCGGCCAAACTGTTCGTCGGGTACAACCAGCCGGGCATCGACGTCACCGTGGGCGACTTCTACGCGCAGCTCGGTCGCGGTATGGTGCTCAGCATTCGCAAGATCGACGAACTCGCGATCGATACGACCATTCGCGGCACCAAGATCGTTTTGGACAAGACTTTCGGCAAGTTTCGTCTGGGTGGGGCATTGCTTGCAGGTCAAATGAATCCGCTGCGCTTCGACGAAGTGAGCGGTCGAAGGCTTCATGGCGCAGGCTCGCCGCTGTTCTTCGGCTTCCCCAAGGCTCAAGCCGTCACGACCTATACGCAGAACTCGCAACCCATCGAAGAGCCTGCGCGTCCGAGCTACCTGGAAGACACCATCATTGGCGGACGAGTCGAAGGCGGGATCGATGCGGTGCAAATCGCCGCCAACGGTTCCATTTTGCTGCGAAAGAGTTTTACCGAGCAGAACCTTGCGTGTCGCGATAGCTGCGCTCCTGGCGATTCTTCGTGTCTCGACGTGTGCTTTGCGAAATACCCCGAGTATTCGCTGCTCAACGGCGGACGTACCCATAACGAGATTCGTACGTTCAGCGGATCGGTGAACATTCCATCCATTGCTAAAGTTGCGGATGTTTACCTCGAAGCAGCCGGACAACAACTTCGGCAAGGCCACGTTTCCACGATTGATGCCGAGGGCAATGCTGACAAACGCGCGGAGGACATTTCCGGTTATGCGCTTTATGGCAGTGCAAACTTTGGCAAAGGCCCCATTCAAGTTTCGCTCGAAGGAAAGCATTA
>CAZETM010001028.1:0-3380 GCA_964514885.1 uncultured Polyangium sp.
GGGGGACGCGATGCGTTCCTGGACGAACCCCGCGGGCGAGGATCAATTTCGATCGGCTGTTGCCGTGGATACGTTCGTCGCGGCATTGTCTGGGTATGGCGCAATCGCGAAAGGGACGAATTTGGTATCTGTGGAGGAAATGGAAGCGCTCGTGGATGGTCTCGCGACCATTTGTGTAATTCTTTCGGCGCGGTTTTTGGCGGACGCGTTGAACGAGCGTTACTTTGGTTTCGATGCCCGTAGGTTTCCTGCGCGTGGGGAGCACAATCTTCTCCGCGGCAGGGGCCAGTTATCGCTGTTCGAAAGCGTTCATGCGTTTCGTCTGGAACTGGCGCACGCCGTCCGTTCTGCGTTTGGCCGAGCGTAATGTGACGTCACGGCACTTTTATTTCGTAGTAGACAGGTGTTAAGTATTCGAGCTAATCTGGACAGGCGGAGTTCGAGGGGCTAGCTGGAGGACCATCGACGATGAGAACAGTGCTTGGAATTGCTTTGGCTGGTGTTCTGCTTCTGGGATGTGGATCTTCGGTCGAAGTTTTGCCCCCCATCGAGGAGATCGAGGAGGAAACGAAGTCGTCCGGCTATTTCGTAGATTTTTCGGTGGGTACTTTGATTGGAAAGGTGGACTAAGGTGGAGGCAAAAGACATCATTCTGGACGTGAACGGCGAAAAGCGCACGTTCAGTGGCGAACCCGATATGCCGCTCTTATGGGTTTTGCGCGACATCCTCGATCTGACGGGGACGAAATACGGTTGCGGCATTGGAACCTGTGGCGCCTGCACCGTTCATCTCGATGGCGTTGCAGCGCGGAGCTGTCAGGTTTCCGCTACCGAGGCGGTAGGCAAAAAGATCACCACGATTGAAGGCCTCTCCAAAGACGGCGAGCATCCCGTGCAGACGGCATGGATGGCGGAAGGCGTATCTCAATGTGGATATTGCCAACCCGGTCAGATCATGGCGGCTGCGGCGTTGCTCATCCAAATCAAGAAACCCACCGATACCGATATCGACAAGGCCATGAGCGGCAATCTTTGTCGCTGCGGCACGTACCCTCGCATTCGTCGCGCCATTCACGCCGCGGCACAGAAAGGGGGCTGAGCCATGAGTATGTATGATGACGCTACGGCCAAACCATTACAGCGTCGCTTCTTTTTGGGGCTCGTCTTGTCTGCTGGCGCGGGGCTTGCCGTAGGTTGTGGTTCCACGCCCGTGGTCACGCCTGTGAACGTCGCGACGACGGAGCCCAAAGTCGAGCCGCCGAAGCCCGAGCCGCCCAAGGAGCCGTTTGTCGCCAATGCATGGATTCGCGTCGGTCCGGACAATATCGTCACGGTCGTCGTCGACAAGGCTGAAATGGGGCAGGGCATCGAAACCGCCCTCGCCATGCTCGCGGCCGAGGAATTGCACGTCACGCTTTCCAGCGTGAAGACCGAATTCGCTGGAGCCGACCCTGCATACAAGAATAAAATGTTCGGGTCTCAGTCCACCGGCGGCAGTACCAGCATTCGTGGCGACTTCTTTCCAATGCGCAAAGCAGGCGCGGCTGCTCGATTGATGCTCGTGGCGGCTGCTGCGGAAAAACTCGGCGTGCCAGCGGAAGAGCTATCGACGGAAGCGGGTCATGTCGTGCATGGCCAGACCGACAAACGCATTCTTTATGGCGATTTGGTCGATCTGGCTGCAAAGCAAACGGTGCCTCAAGATCCGCCGCTTTCGGCGCGTAATCAGCAAGAGCTGATCGGTACGCGTCCGCAGCGTTTGGATGCTCGCGCCAAGGGAATGGGCAAAGCGCAATTCGGCATCGATGTGAAGGTGCCCGACATGAAGACCGCGGTCATCGTGCGTTCGCCGGTGCCGGGTGGCAAAGTGTCGAAATTCGATGCGGCCAAAGCGCTCGAGGTGCCTGGCGTTCGCAAGGTGTTTCCGATTTCGTCGGGTATTGCGGTCGTTGCGGACCATTTCTGGGCCGCGAAAAAGGGCGCTGCAGCGCTTGTCGTGGAATGGGAATCGGGCGCTGGTGCATCGTTATCGAGCGACAAACTGCTCGAAGATGCCAAGAAATTGGTCAAAAAGCCGGGCGCCGTCGCCAAGACCGAAGGTGATTTCGACGGCGCGTGGAAAAAGGCCAAGAAAAAGCTCGAGCTGATCTACGAGCAACCTTTCCAGGCGCACGCGCCAATGGAGCCTCTGACCGCAGTTGCACACGTGCGTCCCGATGGTTGTGACGTTTGGGCGGGTCATCAATCCGCGCAAATGATGCAAGGAGTCGCCGCGAAAATTACGGGACTCGATCCGAAAACGATCAAGGTGCACACGGTGTATCTTGGTGGTAGTTTCGGGCGGCGCGCTGAGGGGGACTTCATTGCCGAGGCGGTCGAAGCGTCGAAGGAAATGAAAGCCCCGGTCAAAGTCGTCTGGACGCGCGAAGACGATATTCGACATGGTTTCTACCGTCCTGCCACCTACAGCGTGGCCAAAGCAGCCATCGATGCCGACGGAATGCCGACGGCCGTGCATTATCAAATCGTCAGTGCCTCGATCATGGCGCGGTTCATGCCCATGATGTTCAAAGACGGCATTGATCGTTCGGCGATGGAAGGGCTCGGAGAAGGGTACAAGTTCCCCAATCTGAAGCTCGAATACCATCGGCAAGAAGGCGTGCCGGTTGGTTTTTGGCGCTCGGTGGGACACTCGACGAATGCGTTCGTCCAGGAAAGCGTCATTGACGAATTAGCAACTGCGGCCAAGGTCGATCCGGTCGAATACCGGCGCAAGCTCCTTGGCGAATCACCGCGGCTCAGGCGGGTGCTCGAAGTGGCTGCCAACAAGGCCGGCTGGGGCAAACCAATGGACAAGGGCCGTGGTCGTGGCGTCGCCGTCCATTACAGCTTTGGCACGTACGTAGCACAGGTTGCGGAAGTCACGGTCGAAGCCGGCAAGGTCAAGGTCGACCGAGTGATTTGCGCTGTAGATTGTGGCGAATTCGTGCATCCGGGCATTGTGGAAGCTCAGATGGAGAGCGCGATCATCTTCGGTCTGACGGCCGTGTTGAAGTCCTCCATCAAAATCGAGGAGGGCAAAGTCAAACAGGCCAACTTCCACAACTTCAAGCTGCTCGGGATCGAGGAAGCACCGAAGATCGAGGTGTATATCGTTCCGAGCGGTGAAAAGCCGGGTGGGATTGGTGAGCCGGGAACGCCGCCGATTGCGCCGGCTGTGGCGAATGCCATTTTCGCCGCAACTGGCAAACGTATTCGCCGGTTACCGATTACGGCGGATGATTTGAAGTAATTGGCGCCTCCCCCCCAACCCCCTCTCCAACTCCGCGGCTTTGCCGCTACGTGGAGAAGGGGAGTCAGATCGGATCGATTCCGATTCC
>CAZETM010001029.1:0-3378 GCA_964514885.1 uncultured Polyangium sp.
CGCCGAGCGCTTCTTCGATCGCGAAGAACGCATCGGCCACGCTGTCTTCGCCCGCGACGGGAAGTTTGCCGCGACGTGAAAGCTCACCAAATCGAGTGCCCGGCTCGATCGTCAAGCTGTACGCGGACACATGCGTCACGCCTGTCTCTGCAATGCGTCGAGCTTCTGATGCAGCTTCTGCTGGCGACTGCTCACGCACTGGTCCGCCCGAGAGATATCGCGCCGATGGTCCTCCATCGGGCAGGGCCACTCCGTAGATCAGATCGGCACTCACACGCGGCACACCGGCACGCACTGCGGCAACGACAGCCTCGAGACCTCCTGCAGGATTGTGCAACCGCCCCAGGAACTCGAGGCGTTCTCGATCCGTCCCTTGCACCCCCACACTCAGCCGATTCACGCCCACATCCACGAGCGATCGAGCTTTGTCTTCATCGAGCGACGTCGGATTGCATTCGACCGTCACTTCGAGATCGTCGGTGATTTGCTTTGCGTGTCGTTTGATCGCATCGAGGACTCGACCAAGCGCTGACGGAGCCCATAGCGAAGGAGTGCCCCCGCCAAAAAACACCGTCACGAGCGCACGGTCTGCGAGCGCTTCGGCTCGAAGTTCGAGCTCGGTAATCACCGCGTTCGCGTACTTCTCGTGCGCGATCTCGGCTGGCTCCTGTGCAAAGGAGACGAAGTCACAGTACGGGCACTTTTTAAGGCACCACGGGAAATGAACGTAGACTCCGATGGGCATCATGCTGCTAAAAATGTATAATCCATCACATGGATGTTGGGGGGAGTGCAGGAACGAGCGGGCATTATGGTGACAGAATTGCCGCGCGAAACAGCGGATGTTAGCGTGACGGAACTGGGTGATGCTGGAGCATTAGCCGAAAATCGTATGCTGACGTCGCAAGAGCTTATTCGACGGGTCCAGGAATACCATCCGGGGGCCGACGTCGAGCTCATCGCCCGTGCGTACGAGTTTGCCGCCAAAGCACACGAGGGACAAACCCGTAAAAGCGGCGACCCGTACTTCTCTCACCCCATCTCCGTTGCTGGGGTCATCATCGATTTACGACTCGATGCGGCAAGCGTCATCGCGGGTTTGCTGCACGACGTCGTCGAAGACACGCTGGCAACGCTTAGCGACATCGAACGAGAATTCGGCCAAGAGGTCGCGTTCCTCGTCGATGGCGTGACGAAGCTGTCGAAGATCAACTTTGCGTCGAAGGAAGACCGCCAAGCGGAGAACTTCCGCAAAATGTTGATCGCGATGGCGCGCGACATTCGCGTGCTGCTCGTGAAGCTCTGCGATCGCTTGGACAACATGCGCACGCTCGAGCACATGAAGCCCGAGGCGCAGGATCGTATTGCACGCGAGACGATGGACATCTATGCGCCGCTCGCTAACCGGCTGGGTATCGCCCGCTTCAAGAGCGAACTCGAGGACCTGGCCTTCAAATACTTGGAGCCCCAAGCTTATTCCGACCTGACGACAAAGGTTCTCGGGTCGAAAGAAAAGCGCGACAAGTACATCACCGACGTATCGAAAGCCCTCGCCGCAAAGCTTGCCGAGCAAGGCTGGGCCGCGGACGTCACGGGACGCGCAAAGCACTACTATTCGATCTGGCGCAAGATGCAGGCGCAGCAGTGTGAATTCGATCAGGTCTACGACGTGATCGCGTTCCGCGTGCTCGTGGAATCCGTCGCCGATTGTTACGCGACTCTCGGCGTCATCCACTCGCAATGGACGCCTGTTCCAGGACGATTCAAAGACTACGTCGCGTTGCCGAAACCGAACATGTACCAGTCGCTGCACACGACGGTGATCGGTCCTGGGCGTGAGCGCATCGAGGTGCAGATTCGAACGCACGAGATGCATCGTGTCGCTGAGCAAGGCATCGCGGCGCATTGGCGTTACAAGGAGCGCAACTCGGGCGGCATCGATCCGAAAGACGCAGCGCGTTTCGGATGGCTCCGTCAGCTCATGGAATTCCAAAAGGACATGAAGGATCCGGCGGAATTTCTCGAGAGCGTGAAGGTCGATCTGTTCCAGGACGAGGTTTACGTCTTCACGCCCAAAGGCGATGTGCGCGTGTTCCCTCGAGGCTCCACGCCGATCGATTTTGCGTACGCGATCCACAGCCAAGTCGGTGATCACTGCTCGGGCGCGCGAGCCAACGGCGCGATCGTTCCTCTTCGCTACAAGCTGCGTAACGGTGACGTCGTCGAAGTGATGACGAACCCGAACCAGCATCCGAGCAAGGACTGGCTCGACTTCGTCACCACCACTCGCGCGAAGGCGCGCATTCGAGGTTACTGGCGCGCCGATCAACGCGAACGATCACTCAAGCTAGGCCGCGAGCTGCTCGAAAAAGAGATGCATCACAGCGGCATCAGCATGGCTCGTTTGACCAAGAACGAAGCTGAGCTGAGGAAGTTGAACGAGCATTTCGGCGTGCAGGCGTTCGACGAGCTGCTCATTAGTATCGGCTACGGCAAGTTCCCCGCGCGCGACGTCATCACGTTCCTCGCTCCACCACAGGCCGGCGCGAAAGAATCGATCGCACCGCCCGATCTGAAGGAAAGCCGTATCGAATCGCTCGTCCGCAAAGTCACCGGACGAGACAACGCAGGCATCAAACTCAACGGGATCGACGACGTTCTCGTCCGCTACACGAAGTGCTGCAATCCGCTACCTGGCGACGAGATCATCGGCTTCATCTCACGCGGTCGAGGCATCACCGTGCATCGTCGCAACTGCTCCAAAGCGCTCGATACCGACCCCGAACGACGTGTCGAAATCTCTTGGGATGCACGAGCGAAGATCAATCGCCCTGTGCAGCTCCGCATCATGACTGCGAACCGTCCCGGCATCCTCGCAACGGTCGGACAAACCTTCCACGACCAAGGCATCAACATCAGCGAAGCCACCTGTCGTGCTGGTGATGACGGCCGAGCCACCAACACGTTCAGCTTCCTCTGTGCCGATCTCGCTCAGCTCAAGGGCGTCATTCGCCAGCTTCAGCGCATCTCTGGAGTCATCGCGGTCGAACGGACGTAAGCGCTCTTCGCAGAGGTTTTCCTTGATCGCCGCCTGATACATGACGCGCGGCGATGTCCTTGATCCTCCGCACGTACTCGTTGATGTCGCGTTGGCGGACGTTGCTCGAGCGCGTGGCTCGTTCGCAGAAGTATGTGCGGCATCCGAACGGGCGAGAGGCGTAGATCGAACATCGACCACTCGCATCGAGCAGTGGACAAGGCTCTTCGTCGACCATGTCGAGCCGGCGTTTGTCTTTACGATCGGATGAGGTTTCTTGTTGCAGAGGTGCAGGAGGTTTGCCAAGTGCACGAACTCCGCCACGTCGAGCGATCGCGCGT
>CAZETM010001030.1:0-3377 GCA_964514885.1 uncultured Polyangium sp.
GTAATCGATGTGGCGGTCGGCCATGAATCCTCCGGAGTGTGGAGACCGCGGCGAGTTTACGTGACCGAAGGGGCGAGAGGCAAGAAAAAAAAGCGCTCGGTAATCGATACACGGGTCGAATGTGCGCAACTGTTCGCGGTTACGGACCGCGAATCAGCCCAAACAGCAGCTTGCCCCAAAAGTAACGCTTGACTGAGGTCTAGACTAAGGTCCCAATCTCTGAAGGCTGCGGCCACGAGCAGCCAATGGACTTCAAATCGTTATCGGTCCCGAAATGGCGAAAGGCGTCGTAGGTGAGTGCGACGAAATCATGATCTGGCTGCAAATGCGCTCTGATCTCAAAAAATGTGTGAATCACTTCGATAGCATTTCGCGCACCTGTTTGCAGTTCTCCCAGCAGCCGTTTCAATCGCTCCGCTAGGGGTTTCACATAGAGGCGCACATGCCTATCGCGTAGCTCGAAAAGATCAGCGCGGTTGAGGCCGTAGACTCCAATGGATTCAGCGCCAAAAGAACTGTCTTTCCCATGATTGTCTTTCCTCGGATCGGCGACCCATCGTGGCGGTCCGCCAACGAGATACGGTTTCCACTTGAACTCGATGTGCTCTACGGGATTCAGGCGTATGTCGCTCGGATCCAAGAGCAGCGGCACTTCAGTACCAGGCGCCGACGCTCCTGGTTTCAACCGCTCGCCGGACAGCAGAGCGAACCGAGCGTTTTTCTTCGAATTGCACTGCTCGCACGCATACATCAAGTTCGTCCACGTGAACGTGAGCCACCAATAGATGCTTTTGGGTCGATAATGCTCGACATCGTTTCCCGAACGCTCTTCCACCTTTTCACAATAGCAACATTTCCCGTATTGGCTGTTCCACAGATGCTCCTTCGCGATTTGATAGCCGTCGAGTAACTTTAAAAAGGCTTCGGTACCCTGCAAGCCATCCTTCGCGAGTTTGCGCAATTTCGGAAGTTTCTTGAGACGCACATCCTTTAATTTTTGCTGGATCATACGACTGTTGATCCGATCACGGGCCACGCGAATCACGGCGTTTTCCTCCGGCGTGATGCACGAGCGTCCGCAGATGGCATTTGGGTCGCGGGTATAATGCGTTCCACTTCCCGCCAATTCGGCACGATTCCTTCTTTGGCAAGCTCGTCTTTCAGGATGAGCATCTCATTGTGCTCGGCGTCGCTCCGCAGGGCATATCGGGACAAGAATTCGTAGCGCTGCAGTTTCTGTCCAATGGCCTCGGGCAAAACTCCCTCGACATCGAAGTATTCCATGAAAATTTCACTGCTTGTGAGCAGCATCGGTCGCAATTCGCCACGCTCCGCAATGATGCGGCCATCCTTCTCTTTCTCTTTCAACCGGAAAATTTCTTCCGGCTTTGCGCCAACCAACGTGAGCGGATTATGCGTCGTCACGATGAACGACATCTCTGGCATGAGCTCGCGCGTGCGCCGAATAACTTCGACTTGCCAGCTCGGATGCAAGTGCAAGTCGATTTCGTCAATGAGTACCAGGCCGCGCATCTGCTTCAAGAAGTCGCCGCGATTGTTGAATCCGGCTTTCGCACACAATGCAATCCACCGCGCAATCAAATCCAAAAACCATCCGGCCGTCGTGAGGTATCCGTCGCTCATCGCTGCAAAGCGAATTTTTCGACCGCTTTTTTCCGTCACGTAAACATGAGAGGCTTCGATCGAAATGTCTTGGACATCGAGAAGTTGTTTCAATGCGCCCACGATTGCGTCATAAATCGGTTGGGCATGCTTCGGATCTTGCAAGCCCTCCAACGCTCGCTCTTTGAGCCACGTTTCGGCATGCACCAAACCCGCACCTTCATCAAATAGGGTGGCGATTTCCGGGCCGTCCTCTTCGTCGAGACGCACGGCCTCCGCTTCTCCCCCAAGTGTCGAGCCTCGACGACATCCATACGCAAAAATGGGAAATAAACGCGCATGGTCATGCGGCGGCTCTTGTTGATACTCTTGATTTCCATCGTAAATCGTCGTCACCCGTTCGCCGTAACCCGCAATATTCACGGTCATGGTTGCTGGGACGGTTTGACCAATCTCACGCCACGGCGTGCTCCATAAATCTCTGGGCCAAATCTTCATGTCCAAATTGCGCAGCATCAAACACAATGCTTTGAGCAGCGTCGTCTTGCCCATCCCATTTCGGCCAAGCAAAACGATCCATTGACCCTTACCCGCGGGTGGCGGCACAAACTCGAGGCAGAGATCGTGAAGACCTCGCACATGTTGCAGATGGAGTTTTTCGAGAACGATGGGCTGCTCCGGAAGTCGCGTTGGGTCGAGAGATTGACGTGGTAACGGAGTTGTCCTCGACGGGAACAATGAACCAGGGAACAATGAACCAGCCGACACGCCCAGTCCCCTCGCCAAACGGTTTACAGACTGGATTGTGATCGCAACCAGGCCGTGCTCGACGCTGGAAACGTGGCCTGTTGATAGCTCGCTTGCCTCAGCAAGTTCACGGACGGACAAGCCCCGTTCCTGGCGTATTTCCCGAAGCCGTGTACCAAATTCGAGGGCAAAAGCGTCAGGTGTGCTTCGTCGGGGCATCTGTTTTTTCCGCGTACGTTCGGTGGAAGCGTTTTTCCTGCCCTGATACGGCTTGCGCTGCTGTTCTTTCGGCTGATGGCCTTACCGCGGGGCTCGTGGGTGGATTGCACGCAGCGTATGCCCAATCGCGACCCTCGTGCAAGGTATTCGTTACAAAAAAGCTCCAACGGCATTCAAAGGCGACGCGGGAGCAGGCTGGCGTCCACATCAACACTCGGTCAGGCATCAGAGTGGGCATAAACGATTTTTCCGACGTCAATGGCGATGAAATCCTTGGCTGCCATTGCATTGAGTACTTGGTCCACCAGAAACAGCCACGCTCTTCGTCGCCGTGAGCGTCAACGGAAGCATAGGCGCGAGGCCTGCAGCACCCAACTGGGGCGCGCGCGTAACGAACGGGAACTGTAGGCGAGCCCCGCTCATCCGGCCGATCCGTCTTCCGCGCGCAGAACTTCAAGGAGCGTGTCCGCAGCCTCGAACGCGTCGTACGGGGACCACACGGGGTACTCCTCGCCGGCCAAAAGCGCCATTGGCTCCTCGGATTCCACCAGTTCCTGCGCCAATAACTGGATCAACCGAAGCTTATCCGCGCGAGGCAACGCCTGGACACCGGGCAAAATCTCAACCAGCGACATGAGGTTCTTCCTTCTTCGTACTCCCCTCGTACCTTCACAACGCCTCCGTTGCAAAAGTCCAGGCGTCGATCCGCATGAGTACGCTTACAGATTAGCTCGTTGGAGCGTCGGGATCGGAGCTGTTCGAGCTGCCGCTTTCATTGACGGCAAGGT
>CAZETM010001031.1:0-3365 GCA_964514885.1 uncultured Polyangium sp.
ACTCACCCAGTACGGCGCCGGAATGATGACCTCGTCGCCTGGACCGTAAAGCGCAAGAGCGAGGTTGAAGAGGGCGTGCTTCGCACCAACCGAAACGGTGATCTGTTCGGGCCCGATGCTGTACCCACGATCGCGCTCAGTTGCCGCACAGATGGCTTGCTTGAGCGCAGGCGTGCCCGACACCGCGGTGTAGTGCGAAGCTCCGGATGCAATCGCAAGCGCTGCGGCGTCGCGCACGTGGCGCGGCGTCTCGAAGTCTGGCTCGCCCACACTGAAAGGAAACACCTTGTGCCCTTGGCTGCGCAAACGAGCCGCTTGAGCGGCCATCGCGAGCGTCGCGCTCGGAGCTACCGTGGAGAGACGATCAGCGAACTTTCGAGCCATAACGCCACCCAATCGAACAGGCCCGTCACCAACGAAACGCCGGCAACCCAAGCGCCCCACACTCAGTTTTCGATACGTTCAACTGATGAGCGATGCAAGCGAGTTGCTCGATACATCACGAACTTTGCCGTTCGTCCGGACGATGCACATCGCCAGCCCCTCAACCACCGACACACGACCCATGCTCGATCTCTAGAACATTCCTGAGATCCGCATATTTCGTAGCTGCACGACGGATGACGTCGACGGTTGACGATCGACGAACTCGCCCCGGAAAAAATACTTCAGATTCGTAGGATGTTGAGCCGCAGGCGTAGAGAATTACTTCGGCGGCGTAGAATCTTTCGGAGGGGTGACTTCGACCGTGGGCTTCTTCTCGTCTTGGCGGATCGAGTACCGCACGAGCGCACGCAGAATGTCGTTGCGACTGACGTTGCCCACCATCGCTTTGACGTCCTCGTAGATCGACGGGTCGACCAAGAGCGCACCCACCGTGCCCTTGCCCTTGCGCATGTCCGCGACAATCACCCGCAAGTCAGCCGTCATCGCCGTAACGTTCGCAAGCGCCTCGGTGCCGTTGCCCTTGCCGCCGTACAGCGCGTCGTGAACGAAGCTGTCGCTTTCACGAACGCCTTTGAGCGTCGCCGCGACTTCACCCGCTGCTGCTCCGAACTGCGCGATCTCTTTCTTCGGACCTTCGCCGTAGATCATCTCGTGCGCAAATCCGGGTCCCGACTTCACCCGCGTGAGGACTCCACGAAGCTCGCCCAACGTGAGCGCAAGCTCGGAGCTGGCGCGATCGAGGTTCTGCAGCGTGCGCGAGATCCGCTCGGCTTCGTCTTTGTCGGTGAGCAGCTTGCGCGGATAGCCGTCGCCATTCGCAACCTCGCTCATCAACTTGTTCATCGAAGACGCGGTGCCACGCAGATCGGAATGCAAACGTTCATCGGCCAGCGTCTCGGACATCTTCGAGATGTTGCCGAGCGCGGCATTGGCCTTCGTCGTCATCCCCTGCGCAATGCCCATGAGATCGGTCGGATCTTCACCACGAATCTCACCACCAGCAGGCACGATGTCTGCCGACGTTCCCTTCGTGATTTCGACCATCTTGTCGCCAAGCAGGCCCTTGGCTGCGACGCGAGCGATGCTGTCCTTGCGGATGCGCCCTGCCTCGTCTCTGACGATCTCGAGCTCGACGTACACGGTCGTGTCGACCGAGCCTTTCTTGTAGCCAACTTTCTTGACGGTACCGACGTCGATGCCGCCCATGCGAATGGGCGCGCCAGGCTTGAGTCCCTGCACATCGCTGAACGTGGTGTTGATGCGTATCGCCGAGCTGAAGAATCGTCGTTCGTCACCGATGAGGAAAATGACGAGCGCCGAGAAGAGCAACCCAGAGAGTACGAAGAGACCAACCTTGATGTCGCGGGACCTGTTCATCTGCTCCGCCATCATGCGCGAAGATGGGCTCTGCGTCACGCACGCAACAGCGTCTCGACGTCCTCATTTACCGGCGCAATTCCCTTGATGAAGTGCTCGACTCGAGGATCCGTCGACCGAGTGAACTCGTCCGGTGTGCCGTGCATGATGATTTCGCCAGCCGCCACCATGGCCATGCGGTCGGAAATCGAAAACGCACTCTTCATGTCGTGCGTCACCACGATGCTGGTGACATCGAGCGCTTTCTTCAGACCACGAATCAGATGGTTGATGCGCTCGGTGTTGATCGGATCGAGGCCCGTCGTCGGCTCGTCGTAAAGCAACACTTCAGGCTGCACCGCGATCGCTCGCGCAAGCCCCACACGCTTCTTCATGCCTCCAGAAAGATCCGAAGGACGCATCGCTTCGATGCCCGGTAACCCCACGAGCGACAGCGCCCAATCAACGCGCTCCGCAATCTCGTCCTCGGTCATCTCGTCGCGGTAATGCTCGTGCAAACCGTACGCGACGTTGCCGCCCACCGAGATCGAATCGAAGAGCGCCGCGCCTTGAAAAAGCATCGCGATGCGACGACGAAGCAGGCGCGCATTTACCTCTTTCATCGAGGTGATTTCGTCACCGTGAAAGGTGATCGATCCACCGTCTGCTTGAAGCAGTCGGATGAGCAGCTTGAGCAAGACGCTCTTGCCCACGCCGGACCCACCAATGACGGTCAATGTCTCTCCGGGATACACGTCGAGCGAAAGGCCGCGATACACGACCTTCGGGCCGAACGCCTTCTGCACATCCCGAAACCGAATGATCGGCTCACGCACGACTCACTCTACCATCGCACCCGATCGCGCAACGCGATCGATGCGTAACTCGACAGCACTTCCGCCACGATACGTGTCGCGACGAAGACGCCCGATGATGTCCACGCGTCCACCGCTGAGCCCGCTGGCCAGCCCTCCAAGCTCGAAACCAAACGCGCCAATCACATGCCGCGCGAGCGATACCTCGAGCTTCAAGTGGCCCTTGATCGAACGCGACGTACGCACGGGCGCATTACGCACGAGCACCCGCGGAGCCCGGTTGCCCTGGCCACACGGCTCGACCCGTTCGAGATCACGCACGACAACCGCAGGCTCGTCTCGATCATCGAGACGTACATCCGCATCGATTTCATCCGCACGCGTACCTGCTGCGCCACCAATGTCGATCGCCGCTTCGCAAAACATGGCGCGCAATGCATCGACTCGTTCCGCTCGCACTTCGACACCCGCCGCTGCTTGATGACCACCAAATCCAACCAGCTCACGACGACATAACGACAACGCATCGTGCAGAGGGAACCCCGCAGGACCTCGCACCGATCCACGTCCCGTCGATCCATCGATCGCCGCCACGATCGTCGGCTTGCCATACTTGGATGCAATTCGACCGGCCACGATCCCCACGATGCCCGGATGCCATCCCTCTTTCGCCAATACGATCGCTGGATCCTTCCCCCAACCCGCTCGCTCGATGTCGCGCTCGGCTTCGATGAGCATCTCTTCTTG
>CAZETM010001032.1:0-3357 GCA_964514885.1 uncultured Polyangium sp.
CGCGATTGTCGTTTCGTTTCAAGCAGATGGGGGGCTCACGAGGGTCGTCAACATCGACCCCGAACGTCTCGCCGTTGGCGCCACTTACGAAGGATCGGGGCGGCAAAGCGTCATTGGGGTGCCACTATTGCCCGTGCAATCCGACGTGCTCCGCGAAAATTTGCTCGCTCAGGTCAAGAGGCAGCTACCAGGACTGGATGAGTTACGGGCTCCTCTAGCGATGACCCCAGATTTTCATATTTATGCCCCAGAGAATTCAGTGCTGCGGATCTTTCAATCTGAAACGCAGATACTACCGCTCGGGATGAAGGGCGAGGGCCTATTCGCACATCTGAAGGCGCTCAGCAACGTCGACGGCGCCCGTCGCCTCGAGATGATTGGTGAATGCCTGGCACTGCTCGACTGGTTCGAGCGTTTCGAGATCCCGCAAGACCTCGCTCCTGGAGAACGGAGTTTACTTATCCGTGATCGTTATCTCGCGGAGGGGGCTCTTTTTGACCAACGCAGCGCCAATGAGGGGTTCCTCTTCCTGCTCTTTTATTTAACGCTCTTCATTAGCGACAGCACGCCAGTTTTCTTTGCGATCGACAATGTTGATTCATCGCTCAATCCGAAATTGGTAACCAAGCTTGTTGAGAAGCTTGTCGAACTGGCCAATAAACACGGCAAGCAGGTCATCTTCACCACGCACAGTCCTGCCGTGCTTGATGGCATCGACCTTGGTGACGACGAGCAACGGCTATTTGTAACTGAACGAAAGAAGGACGGTACGACGAGCGTGCGGAGGGTCAAGGCCCCGAAACCACTCGCGGGCGATCAGCCGCTCAAGCTATCTGAAGCGTTTGTGCGCGGTTATCTCGGTGGGTTGCCCAAAAACTTCTGAGGAATGTGCCATGCCGAGCTTCGCAATCATCTCCGAGGGGATGACCGATTTCGTGGTTATCGAAAATATTTTGGGCGGCTATTTCTCCACAAGCGACGAGGAAGTCGTTGCAAATCCCGTTGACCTGTCAATCGATGCGACTTCAATGGGCCGCGGGCCGCCGCCAGGCGGATGGACCTTGGTGTTGCGAGCGCTGCGCCAGGGCAAGCATCGCGAGGCGCTTCAAAACAACGACTATGTAATCGTTCACATCGATACCGATGTTGCCGAAGAGCCCGGGTATGACGTGCCTCGTCGTGACGCTGACGGTCAAGTTCTTTCGCCCGAGGAACTTATCGAGAAGGTCCAATGCAGGCTCATCGCAGAGATGGGCCCCGAGTCCCACGCGTTATGCGCCAAGCAGATCATTTTTGCAATCGCGGTTGACTCGATTGAATGCTGGCTCTTGCCACTCCTCTATGAGGGTGAAGCAGCGAAGAAGGCTAAGATCGCTGGCTGTTTGGAAGCGGCCGAGCGGAAACTGCGGCGAATGAACCGGCCATTGTTATCCACTGCGACCGGCAAGAGCGTTGCGAGCTATGATGGCGAGTCTCGAGACTATACGAAGCACCGCAAACTGATGGAGCATCGCGACGAGAACCCGAGCCTGGGCGTCTTCGTGAAGAATCTGGAAGTGCTGAGTGGGCACCTTGGCGGTAAGCAAAGCGGGGATGACTTTGCAGACGAGTGAGGGGCAGATCTCGTAGGTGAGTATGAACATGCGGCGAGATACTCCGTTATCGGAGCATCTAGCGATTACGGCTCGGCTTGTTCGGAGGACCGACCGGCTGATTCCATGGCGTGGAGCGTATCGAAGAAACCGAAGACGCGTTGTTCCAGGTCTTTGGGCAGGCTCATATCGCGGGCGACTTCTTTTTTGAGATCTTTGCGCAATCGATTGAGCACGGACATGGCTTTGTTTCGCAACGTGAGCGCTTGGGCGCGGACGCCTTTGGGCACATCGGCTCGGTCGTTGAGCAGGCCATTGAGCTTTTCGCCTTCATCCACGAACGAGGTGGCGACATCGAAAAGCGTTTGGTTTGCATTCCACGGGAGCGCGAATGTCTTCAATACATCGGCGAGGGACGCGATGAGCGGTTTTCGTTTGATGGCGCGTTCGGCTTCGGTGGCATATGAGTCGGTCAATTCGTCGAGCGACGGGATGAACGCCTCGCGGATTTGCTGAGCCGCGGCGACCATTTCGGGCGGCGCGTTGGGATCCTGGAAACAGGCTTCCGTAATGAAGTAGATGAGTCGACCAAGGCGATCGTGGCGACCATCGGTTGTGCGAAGCTCGACTTTATAGGGCGTCGACGTGAGAACTTCTGGAAGTGCACCAATGCCGAGGTGCAATTCGTAGAGTTCGTCGTTGAGGTACGCGCCAGCCTTGCTTGCATTGAGCGCATCGGTGCGCTCGGTAAAGAGATTATGGGTTCCACGACGAATCGTGGTGAGGCTGAAATTCACGGCAGCGATGGTGCCATGGGTGGGAGGAAACGGTCAAGTTTGTTGTGCGCGTTGGGGGTCTGTGGGGCAAAAATGTGGGGAGGGTCGAGTGCGAGGGTCAAAAATCGAGGCGGGTCAGCATGTCCGCGCAGGGTTGTCAACATCATCGTGCAAAGTAAAAGTCATGTCGCAAAAAGATCCTATCGTCGAAGAAGTCCAGGTGGTGCGAGAAGCCATTGCGAAGGAAGGGGGTTACAATCTGGACCGGATCTTCGATGCTGCGAAAGCTCGGCAAGCCGAAAGCGGGCGGCTTGTGGTACGACTTCCACCGAAGAAAACAGAGCACGCCAAGAAGACGTCTTGAAGTCCGCGCGTATCACGATTCCCATGCCATGTGCCCGAAATGCACCCACCCTGACGTTCTGCTCGTACACAGCAATGCGATAAAGTTATGACGAAGCTACGGCGGCTCATTCTTTTCTCTAAGCACTTCGGCGTCCCCCCAGCACACCTCGCCCGGGTCGGCGCCCTTGATCCCTGCCTGAACATGGACACGCCCATGTTCATCAATCCGCTGCTTCTTGCCCGCAGCGGTGCCACTCAGATGGAGGCTGCGTGGGGTCGCTATCAAAAGTGGTTTGAAGAGTTCGGATCCATTTTGAAGGAATGCCAAAAAGAAGGTGACGCTCACTGGACAAGCGCATACGAGCTTCTTCACTTCCGAGAGCCCCCGTCGACCTGCCTCGGGCAGACGGGAGAAGGTACCAGCGGCCGAGGAATTGGTGACGTCCTTGCGTTGGACCTTGTCCGCGCCGCGCATTCCTTGGTCAAGTCGGAAACGACTGCGCAACAGTTGATGGTCTGCCTTCCGTTCCTTTGCACGGGCCTAGGCCCTGATCGCATCTCCGACATGGTTACGCAGATCATCATGCCGGACCTTGCAAGCTACACCCAAAGTGCGCTCGACGGTCTCGATCTCCAACGAATGC
>CAZETM010001033.1:0-3342 GCA_964514885.1 uncultured Polyangium sp.
GCGCCACGGGCTCATTGTCGAGGAGCACGGGAAGCTGAAGTATCCCGAGGGCACTGCATGTGCCGACGTGCTCATCGTCGGTGAGACGGGCGGGACGAATGCCAAGACGGTGTTTTCTGGATTCGGATTGGGTTTTCTCTACAAACTCGTTGGGGATCCTCTGAAGTTTTTCCAGATGAACCCTGACTATCGATTTACGGGGTTCAAAGGGGCCAGCATTGGCGGCGAATTGTCGCCCGAAATGCTGGGCGTCGGATACATTATCGGTCCGCGCACGGCGAATATCATGATGGCGGGCGGAGTGCTTGCCTACTTGATCCTCATTCCTTTGGTTGCATTTTTCGGCGACCGGATCGATGTGCCCATTTTCCCAGCCACCACGTTGATTCGCGACATGGCGCCGAATGAAATTCGCAGCCGCTATGTGCTCTATATCGGAGCTGGCGCGGTGGCGACAGGTGGTTTCATCAGCTTGGGCCGTGCGTTGCCGACGATCCTTAAAGCATTTCGCAGCGGCATCAAGAGTTTTCGAACGGGTAGGGCAGCGGGAGCGCTTGTTCCGCGTACGGAGCGGGATTTGCCATTTTCTGTCGTGCTCTACGGATCGCTTGCGTTGCTCCTGGCGATTTGGCTCGCACCCACGCTCGGCATTACGTTCGTATCGGCGCTGCTCATCATGATGTTCGGGTTTTTCTTCGTTACCGTCTCGTCGCGAATTTGCGGCGAGATTGGCTCGTCGTCGAACCCCATTTCGGGCATGACCGTCGCCACCTTGCTCATTACCTGTTTGCTCTTTTTGGCCATGGGTTGGGTCGGCGTCGATCATCGCGCAATGGCACTGTCGACTGCTGCCATCGTGTGTATCGCGGCGTCGAATGGTGGAGCGACCAGCCAGGACCTGAAGACAGGATATCTCATTGGCGCGACGCCGTATCGCCAGCAAATCGGACTCCTCATAGGCGTCGTCACCAGTGCGCTCGTCATTGGCACCACGCTGCTTTTCCTGAATAAGTCGTACACCACGCGAGCTGCGGAAACGTACGAAGCGCCCATGCCGGTCGCGGCCATTACGGCAACCGTTGAAAAAGGCCCTGACGGAAAAGATTACCGCATTGCTTATCAAGCGGATTCAGGGACAACCATTCCGCAAGGCAAGTATCTCGTAGACGATTCCGGCCGCGTCGCTTTCGTCATTGATCCGGGCATTGGTGGCCGCGTCCCGCACGAGCCGGAAAAGCTCGCTGCTCCTCAGGCGGCGCCGAATTCTGCAGCCCAAAAGGGTTCCATGCTGGGGCCTGATCGAAAATCATACCAAGTGCTCGAAGTGGCCTCGGCCGCGGGCGGAGCGTCCACGCGTTACCTCGCCGAAGACGGGCAGCTCGTCTACCGCCTGCGTGAAGTGAAAAAGCTCGACGCGCCCAAAGCGAGTTTGTTTGCGTTGATCATCGACGGCATTCTCACGCGCAAGCTTCCCTGGGGCCTGGTGCTCATTGGCGTGATGCTTTCGTTCATGATGGAGCTTTGCGGCATTGCGTCCCTCCCGTTTGCCGTCGGCGTGTATTTGCCGATTTCGACGAGTGTACCGATTTTCGCGGGAGGTATCGTCCGTTGGCTCGTCGACGCGCGCCGAGGCGGAAATCCCGACGATGCCGACTTCAGCCCAGGTACGCTGCTCAGCTCCGGCTACATTGCTGGCGGGGCCATTGCCGGCTTGTGTGCTGCATTCGTCGCAGGGGTTGGAATGGAGTCGAAATTCGACATGAGCGGCATCTTGGCCCGCTTCAGTGCGTCGAATACTTCCGGGATCCTAGCGTTTACGCTGCTTTCGGTATTCCTGTACCGAGCCGCCGTGCGTGGGCAATCTGCAATGGCGAAGTGAACATCTCTTCGCAATCGTGCGTCCCGTAAAACAATTTGACGTGCAACAATCAGCCGGGCGGCCTCGCCATTGGCCCAGACAAACCTGGCGGCGCCGCCATTCCGGCAGGACCCGCGGACGGACCAGGCGGCGCGGCTGCTTTGCGCGAGCCGTCAGCCAGCAGCGAACGGTAAATCTCCGACTTCTGCACCAGCTCCTCGTGCGTCCCCGTCGCGGCGATCTTGCCCTTGTCGAGCACCACGTTCCACGACGAACGCACCAGATGTGGCGCGTGCGTAACCACGATCGTCGTGCGTCCAGCCGATAACTCCACCACGTTACGCAACAGCTCTTCCGCTGTTGCCGCGGGCAAACCCGCCTCTGGCTCGTCGAGAACCAGCACACGAGCCTCACGCAAAAGCATTCGTGCAAGCATCAAACGACGCTGCTCTCCACCAGAAAAGTTCGGCGGAACCTTGCGCACTTCCGTGGACAAACCTCGTCCGTCACGGCCTTCCGATAAATCGTCCAGACGAACCTTCGCCAACATCGCCTTCATCTCGTCCGGCGTCGGCGCACCGTCGAGACCTAATGCGAGGTTCTGTTCGACCGTTCGCTCCAGCAGCACCGACGCTTGACCGAGCACTGCGAACAGACGCGGCAAGTCACGCGGAGCGATCCGTGCCAGGTCGACTCCGCCCACGGAAATGCTCCCACTCGTCGGTTCGTCCAGGCGCAACAACAAACGCAGCAACGTGGATTTGCCCGAGCCTGATGCACCACAGATGGCCACGACGGTGCCCGCGGGAATCTCCAAGGACAAACCATCGAGCACCGCGCGATCGGTTCCTTCCGGCTGATAACGAACGTTGTCGACCCTCACCACACTGCTGCTCAGGGCCGCTAGCGGAACAGGATCTTTCGGTTCCGTAGGATGCGGCGGCAACGACAAAAGCTGACGCAGCGAACTGAGCAGTGGACCTCGTTCAATCAGCCCCGAGCGCAACCCATCGATCGCTTCGAAGCGTCCCAGCAGAAGCGGCACCACGAGTAGCAACTTCGCTACGTCACCCGCATCGTGCGTTCGACCGGAAATCTTCATCGCCACGAGGATCACCAGTGGCGACATCGCGGTCAGCACGCTCTTGATTTGCCCCGCGAGCGACAGGGCCGCAGCGAAGTTTCGTCGCGCATCCGCAGCGCCATGTGCCGACGAAGCGAACTCACCGAGCGCCGTCGTGCGCGCACCAAGCAGCCGTAGTTCTTCGGTTGCGCTGAGCATTTCACCGAGCGATCCGAAGACGTTCGTGTCGGCTCGTTGCATCGCCTGCATCCGCTCGCCCACGCGTCGCGATGCGCGATCGGACAGCAGACGCGACAGCACGAATAGCACCGTCGTGCCTACCAAGACAAACCCTGCTCCACCGCTCGCGAGATCGATCGCCAAGACCGTGAGCGTGACGATCGCTTGCGGAAGGCCCGTG
>CAZETM010001034.1:0-3327 GCA_964514885.1 uncultured Polyangium sp.
TAGAATGAACGGACCGGGGCATGACCTCGATGGAAAGCTATGCCCGTCATTCAATAAGCGAATTTGTATATTTTGTTGCGTTGTGGTAGCGCTTGATTGAGGCTCTAGCGGTCCAGCCCCGTGGGCCCGCAGGCCACCAGCGCGCTCGCCGCCAGCGCCGCCAACGTGACCGTTCGTATGCTCGTCGTGCGCTCCATCGGGCTCCCCAACGCACGGAGACCAGCTCCGTTGGTAAGGCGTTGGCGTCAATTCGCTTGCGGCCGGCTCGGCCCGAGGGCCCGAAAGACACCCAGTTCGTGCGAGGCTACTCATAGTCGCACCACTTTAAGCCCGCGGGCAGCTTGGGGTCGGGCTTGCATGCGCGGACCGTTGGAGAGTTGGGCCCCATGCCCAAACTGTTCAGTTGCGTCGGGCAGTCTTTGATGGTCTGGCATAAGACGGCCGCCATAAACCCGTCTCCACCGCACTGGTATCTCGCCGGCCCCGTATAGGTGTTGCATTGATAGGGGACACACTGATCGGGACCGGTGCACGCGAACACATCTTCCCCCTCCTCGCAGTTCTCGGCGCAGTGGGCGCGTTTTTCGTCCGCGTTCCAACAGCACACCTCGGCCGCACCGCACGTCGCGCTGCCACACTTGGGGGGCTTGATACGTAGGTTGCACTGGCCGGCGAGCGCATCTTCTCCCGCGACGCACCGATTGCCACTCGAGCACGTTCCCCCGGATAGGCACCGCTCGGCGAAACACTTCGTATCGCAGGTATCGCGCTCGAGGTCGCCCTCGAGTGCGCCCCAGGCGCAGCAGCGCTGGCCATCGGGGCAGTCGCTCGCCTCGTCGCAGCGCCGCTCAATGGTCATTCCACTGTTGCCACAATAGGACGCGTCCCCTTTGCAACACGGGTTCGTCGCGAACGCAGCCCCCTCAGGCTTCGCGACGCATTTGCCGATCGTACCGCCCTCGGGCAAAGGCAACACACAGCAGACCTCGGTGGCGAGATCGCAATCGACATTGTCGCACTCCACTTTTCCCGGAGTTGACGATCGGATAGGCAGCTTCGCGGGCGGCGTCGGCTCGGCACTCGCAGAAGCCGTCACACTCGGCTGCGCAGTCGGAACAGCTACCACAGGCGCGATTGGAGCCACAGCCTGCTCCGTCGGCTTCGTTCCGCACGCCACGAAGCCGGCGACGGCGGCCGAGACTGCAACGATAAGTAACGCCCGCGATGTTCGGATCATAAGCATTTCAAGAAATCGCCAAAGGACCAAGATGTTGGTCGCAGACATCCCTGTGGGTGTGCGCACGAGCGTTTGGTAAAGCTCGGCGTACGGCTTGTCGCGATGCAGTTTCGTCAAGACTTCGTGGAGCTTGTCTGGTCGGGACATCAACTCGATGGAAGATAACCCGGAATGCACTGCTCGCGCCAACAACAATCGACGCATCCTGACTCGTCGTTGCAAGCGGTCGTCGAAGCGTGCGCAGCTGGATTCGACTGCGCGGACAATCCGTCTCCGAATCATCGTTTTTCACGATGGCTACGACATTCGCGTTCGTGTACTGTCAGCTTTATCGTGGCCAACCAGGAGGCATGCTTGTGAACTTACACGCTGTAATGAAGCTCGTCGTTGTCGGAACAGTCGTCGCTGGGTGCAGCTATACGCCGCCCCAAACCACGCAAGATCCCGGAGGCTCAGGGGGGATGGGCGCAGGAGGCTCGGGCGACGGCGGAGGGGGCATGTCGAGCGGAGGAGGCGGAGGAGGCTCCTCGTCGTGTGGCAATGGCCTCAAAGAACCAGGAGAAGAATGCGATGACGGCAATTCCAATAACGGCGACGGATGCACCAGCCAATGCAAGACGGAAGAGACTTGTGGGGATGGATCGCTCGATGCAAATGAGGCCTGCGACGATGGGAATACGAGCGACAATGACTCCTGCACGAATGCTTGCACGGAAGCGTCGTGTGGAGACGGCTTCGTGCAGAGCGGCGTAGAGGCATGCGACGATGGCAACACGGACAATGGCGACGGTTGCAACTCGACGTGCACGCTCGAGAATGATACCAGCGTGTTCATCGGCTCGCCTGGTTTGAACGGATTCGTGGATGACGTCGGAATGAATGCGCGCATTGGGGGATCCCCTGTGCTCGCCATTCACAAGGATACGCTCTATTTCGCTCACAACGCTGCGGTACGAAAGGTCGACATTCCCACAAGATTGGTGACGACGATCGCTGGGGCTGGTGGTGCCGTCGGGTACGCCGACAACGGCATCGGCGTGAATGCAAGATTCAGCGGCACCGAGGGCATTGCCACGGACGGGACGACGATCTGGATTGCGGATCCCGGGAACAAGCGCATTCGCACGGTGAGCACATCGGCTCCGTATGCGGTCGGAACCATCATCGGTGATGGAACCGCAGGTGCGAAGGATGAAATTGGCACCGCGGCGACCGTGGACGACGTTCGGGGCATGGTCCCATACAATGGGCTCGTCTACTTCGTCGATGGCAATACCGCTACGCTACGAAGTTTCGACCCGATTTCCCTGGAAGTGAAAACATTGGCCGGAACAGCGTACATGAAAGGGGGGGTGGATGGTGTAGCTTCTGCCGCTCGCTTTCAGAGTCCTCGATACATTGCATCGAATGGTCAAGGGCAACTCTACATCTCGGACACGAACGGCAGCAAGATCCGCGTCTACGACGTCGTGAGCGGCAAAGTCAGCACGGTCGGCGGCAATGGATCGTGTGGCTACGTCGATGGCAGTGGCGCTGTCGTGCGTGTGCATCGACCGCGAGGGATCACGTCGGATGGGAGCAGCGTCTATTACGTGGAAGTCAATGCTCACACGATTCGACAAATCATCCCGAGCACGCCCACATTCAGCACATTGTCAGGCTTTGTCGACGATTGCTCAATTACGTGTACCTGCCCGAACGTGGACGCTAACACGCCTTGGCTTGGAGGGTATCTCGAAGGCGTGGGAACGCAGGCGAAGTGGAACTTTCCATTCTCGATCGTCTTCGATCCGATCACGAAATCCCTGTTCGTATCGGATAGCGGAAATTTCGTCATTCGTCAGATCAAGTGACGAAACGCTGAAGATCCTGTCGAGTCCCTCGTCGCCTACGGCTCGCATTCATAGACCACCAAAGGGTCTCGTTTGCCTTTGACGGTGATCGTTCTTCTGGCGACACAAGTGCGCGTCGATGACGAGTTTTCTCGACTTGCGGACACACGTGTGCATCGGCGCCGGCAAACGCGAGCGTTACATCACGCAAGACGCATCGAAACTCACGCTCGACGCATCTTCGGAAACGGCAACGAG
>CAZETM010001035.1:0-3327 GCA_964514885.1 uncultured Polyangium sp.
TCGAGACGCCGTTGGAGGCGTTGCTCGAAGGACCTTCCATGATGGCGGAGCGCTGGCGGTCGCCACCCTCCGTGCGCGGAGCACTTGACTTCTGCATTCACCTCGGCTTTATCTTCGCGCCTATGCTCGAGCTAGAAAAGGCACTGCACAAGCGCTGCGAAACGGACCCGCAATACGCGACCCTTTGGGCGCAGTGGACTTTTGACAAGCAGCTCGTCGGACGCGCACTCCAAAGCATTCCCCTCATTTTTCCGCATTACAGTCTGCACGATGCGTCGCATGCGGACACCATTTTGCGCCAAATGGCGCGCGTGCTCGGTCCCCGACGGATCGAGCGACTGAGTCCCACGGATCTATGGCTGCTCCTCGAATCGGCGTATCATCACGATCTGGGTATGGTCGTTTCCGAAGAAACGATGCAGAAGTGGTGGGCTGATAAGAATTTCGAGCCATTTCTGTCGAAACTCAAAGATCATTCGGATGACGACATTCGAAACGCTGCCAGAATTCTTGATAAAAGCAGCGAATTCCACGCAACTTCACCTACCTGGCCATTCGAAGTGCGCCGTGCCCTTGTGCTCGTAATGGCGGAGTATGCGCGTCCAAAACATGCGGGACAATCACGCGAATACGTTGATGCGCCTTCTTTATTGGATTTGCAATCCCCGCGCACCATGCTCGTGTCGCGGCGATTTTGGCGATTGCTCGGCCGTATTTGCGAAGCGCATGGTCTGAACTTTCGCGACATGAAAAAGCTTCCAGCGCGCGAGTCGGGATTTGGCGTGGATGAAGCGCATCCTCGATTTATCGCTTGTATGTTACGCCTTGGTGACCTTCTCGATGACGGCCGGTTTTGTCCTGTTTTGGCGCGAGCGTTTGGAGGTTTGCCTCCTTCGTCGAAAGCACACGAAGACAAACACCGATCCATTGAAGAATTTTTTGTGGATGCATCCGAAATCCGCGTTGTCGCTGAATGCAAAACGCCCGAGGCTTTCGATGCAACGGAGCAGTGGTTCTCTTGGCTTCGCGACGAATTACGCGACCAAAGCGTAAACTGGTCCGAGATCAGCCCTGAACCGGATTTCGGCGCAGTGCCCAGCGCAGGCAAAATCGAGGCGCGATTGCTCGATTATCATACGTTTGCAGATGGTCGGCGGCCTCGTTTTGATGTCGACAAAGGCGCGATGCTCGAATTCGTGCAAGGGGCAGGCCTATATACCGACGAAACGGCTTGTATTGCGGAACTGCTTCAAAATGCGGTGGATGCGACTCTGCTCCGTGTATGGGCGAGCGATAAACAGAAATGGACCAAGATCCGAGACGATGGGGATGATCAAGCATTGACGATATTGCGCGAAGCGCTCAGCAAATATCCGATTGACGTGCAGGTAAAGAAACTCGGACAGATCGGCGACGAGAACGTATGTGAAGTCATCATCACGGATCACGGCGCGGGCATTCACAAAGAGGATATCTCGTATTTGCAATGCGTAGGTTCGTCACGCAAGAACCCTCGTCGCGTTGCTCGTTTGCGCGAAATGCCCGAATGGCTAAAACCAGCCGGATATTTTGGCATTGGTCTGCAAAGCATCTTCTTTGTTACGAACAACTTGAGCATCAGGTCACGCGCCGATGACAGCCTGGAGACGATCGAGATTGAATTCAAGCAGCGACCCGGAGGCAAACCGAGTGATGAGCGACAAATCTTGGTGCGGACACTGAAAGGCGACGAGGCAGAAACCAAGGTTGGTACGCGGATGGTTTTCGTCTTGCGGGAGGATGTTGTACCAAAGCAGGTTAGGTACAGCGGCGAGGACCGTGAAACAGCACGTGTGTTAAGGGATTTTGATCCGCTCGTGGACGATCATCTTCCATTCCTTGCAAGCAGGGTTCGTGACGCGACGAGGCGATTTGCAAAGCACACATTGGCTCGGCTGCAATTGGACGGCAATTCGATTGACCCTGAAAAACTATCTTTGGATGCGGACGATAACGAAAATGACGAAGACGCGAAAGTCAAAAGAGAACCGCGGAAACGTTTCTTCGACCCAGCAACGAGCATTGAACTTGGTGTAACGGCGTGTCGCAGTGGGGACGCGGATTTTTTCTATCGTGGGCGCAAAGCCAGGCTGTCGAAGACGTGGGATTTCTTCAATCTGCAGGTCTCGTGGTACCAAAGTGACGCGTCGACGATTCTGACTGTCAATCGAGAACAAGTTCGTCCAGGCGCTCATGCACATGCGGCAGCGGACATTCGCCGCGCATTGTTAAACGTGTTGCCCCGGTATTACGAATCCATCAAGGATAATCCGCTAGCCGCGCAAGAGTTGCAATATTTGGCATTGGCGGCGGAAGTGGACGATGATCTCCGTAAAATGCGTGAGGAACGCAAACTGCCACATCTCGACCAGTGGAAGCAAATTGAGTACAACCCGTGGGGTCACCTAAGATCTAGCTCAAATACGGAAACGCTTGGTCGCATTTTCGATGCGCAGGAGATCGTGATCTTCCGGGATCCTCAGTGGTCTGTAGCGACGGTCGGCGTTCGACCTCCAGAGTTTGAATGGTCTGCAGATGGCCAAATACTTACGATTCGTTGTGCCTCGATTGATGAGTATCTGTGGTCAATTCTGCGGGAACGGCATATCGCTCTTCGCGATGTTTCGTCTTCGGGGGATTTCCACAGCAAGGACGAGCAAATTGTGCTTCGTTCGCCGCCGCCGGATGTCATCATGACGGACGATGCATTCAAGTTCGTCATGAAGTCTGCCGCCAATCCCCACCATGGCGTTGCTCGACGGACGATTCCTTGTCGAACACGGTTTCTGGCGATGGCATTTTCACCGGAATCGGAAACGGCCATTGGATTTCACCATCCTGAGTATTCGCTGCTCTCTCCGCGCGCCATTTCTCCCTTCCGCATTGGTGCGGATGGGCGAATTTCGCTCGAAGGCGTTGAAGCGCTTGTCAAATGGACCTACGAACACCGGCTCGACAAGAAGAAGACCGAGCGTGACATTGCCCGTTCCGTCATCGATTTCGTGCAAGTCACCCACACGATGATGCACGAAGAATGGCGCGAACGTATCGATTACACGGTCGGGGAACTTCGTCGGAAGTTTACCAAAGCCTACGGCTCGGACGTATTACCACCGGCCGAGCCTGCGACGGGTGCTTAGGACTTTCAACCGCAGCAATTGCCTCACGCAGCGAGCGACAACTTCAGCGCAGGATAGAGCGACGAAACACCTGCTCGCTATCATGGACTGGGCCACTACACCGGCGGACGCGGCCACGAAATCCAGCCTGCCACTCGCAGTTTTAACC
>CAZETM010001036.1:0-3325 GCA_964514885.1 uncultured Polyangium sp.
GCTGCCGCGACAAACGCTTCCCGCATCGAGCGCGTGGCGCCTCGAACCACCGGTTCTGCATCGGGAGGTGTGCCACCGTCATCTTCGATGAACACGACTTCGCCTTGATCCGTCGCTGCAGCGATGGGCACCAGGTGATCGGCGGGGCCGTAAACGACCTCGAAGTCGCGCGGATGCTCGCCGCCTTCCGCACGAAAATCATGCGCGGAATACGCATTGACAAACGACAGGATTTTCCCGCCACTGCGCCGGCTTTCTCGCAACGCCACCAGATCCGCGCGCGCTTCGGCAGCGCAGATCTCGGGAGCCAATGCGAGCGCTACGCGGGCACTGGGACCACAAAGCTCACCCGTGATGCGCGAGAACACCGCGACGTCTGCGCCACGAAATCCGTAAATGGATTGCTTGCGATCGCCAACGAGAAAAAGCCCGCTGCCCTTGAGTTCGTCCGCCACAGGAGCGCGCCCGGACAAACGTCCGCTTTCGTCGCGCTCGCGAAGCAAATACACGATGTCCCGTTGTGCGCGGCTCGTGTCTTGGAATTCGTCGACGAGCAGCGCTTCGATGGAGCCTCGAACGACGGCTGCCAGCTCGGGATGATCACGCAATCCGTCACGAGCAAGGCGGAGCATGTCGCCGAATCCGAGCACGCCTTCGCGCCTGCGCATCGCAGCCAAGCGCCCACGCGCATCTTCGAGCAGCACGACGATGGCCCGCTCGCGCGTGCTCAATTGCAGCGCTTCACGCAACAGCGCAATCACTCCCGAAGCGCGATCGCCGTTCGAGGTGCCCGGGAATTTTTCGCGAAACGCTCCGAACGCTTTGTCGGCATCGCTGGTTTTACCACGGAGCGATACTTCGAAGAATTCGCGTAGCAAAACGTCAGTACCGGGGGGCAAAAGCACGGAGGGATCCGACTTCGCAAGCGCAGTTGCCAACGCGTCGGCGGCGTCTTTCGTACGCACGCCACCGTCTTTGCAAAGACGAACCATTTCCACGATCGACTGACGCAGCTCACGCGCACCTTCGGCGTGCTCGGCGAGCAGCAATTCGGCTGGCAACAGGCCTTCTTCATCGAGGCGATCACACAGCCGCGCGACTTGCCTGCGCGCGCCCCACACGCCTCCTGCCGCAGCCACGAGGGCTCGCGCTGCGTCCGCACGTTCTCCGTCCGCTTGGAGCGCCGCTCCGAGCATTTCATCGACAGCCAAATCCGCAAACGCTTGCGCTTCGTCTTCGTCGACGACGCGGGCTTCGGGATCGACACCAAGTGCCAGAGCGTGCGTCCGGACAATCTGCTGCGCCAAACCATGCAGCGTATCGATCCGCGCTCCAGCCGCTCGTCCGAGCGCATCCGCTGCACGCCGTTTGATTTCCTTCAGATCCGGAGGATCGCGCAGGATCGCTCGCCGCGCGTTGATCATCTCGGCTAGCTCGGGAGGTTTGTCTTCGTCACCCCACGACGCGATGGCTGCGAGCGCCGTTTGTACACGAGCTGCGATTTCTTGCGCCGCAGCACGGGAAAACGTGGTGGCGACGATCTTCTCGGGCGAGATCGGCTCCAAAGGTTTGTCGTCGGATTGCCCCATCGAGGTCAAACCGAGCGTGAGCAGCACATAAAGCCCGGTCAGGCGGTACGTCTTGCCGGTGCCTGCGCTTGCGGCGACGACGACGTTGCGACGAAATGCATAAAGAAGCGCGTCTTCAGGCGGGAGAACGAAGCTCATTCGCTCGCCTCCTCGCCATCGTCTTCAGGTACGACTGCGGGACGACGACAAACATCTCGCGCATCGCATCGTGCACAAAGCGCGCTCGATACGGGACGCGGTTCGATGTGTCCAGCCCAAAGTTGCAAGATGACGCGCCTCGCCGTTTTTGTCGCTTCCACGCGTTTGTCCGCGACTGCCTTGCGATCGCCTTCACGCGCTGGCGACGCTTTGATCGCGCCGCGTTTGTCCGCACCAATGTACAGCGCTTGCACTTCTTCAGCGCCCAGCGCACGCGATGTTACGGCCGCGTACAAAGGTAGTTGGAGGTGCAACGTTCCTTGTTCGGTTTGTCTTGGAACCTGTCCCGTCTTGTAGTCCACGACGCGAGCGGACTTGCCATGGTCAGCTCGATCGATGCGGTCGATCTTTCCTTCGATGAAGATGGGTCCTTCGGCCGCCGGCAAGGTTGCTCCACGACCGTCGTCACCTTCACTAGGTTTGTCGAGGCGTAACGCTTCCCAAATCCCACCGACGCGTGGACCGAAAGGTTGTTCTGCAAGCGCGAAGGAAAACCCTGTTTCACGAAGTCCATGGGCGACAAACCCAAGCGCGACGTCGACCGAGGACAAGAGCAGCTCGCGACGTAGCGGTGTGGACTCTTCATCGGCGCCAACGGCTTTGATTGCAGCCGTACGCGCAGCTTCGAGCGCTCTGCGCATGTTCGCCCGTCCGCCCGCTTCCCACGCAGCCTGAAACGCAGCCGCTGCTGCCGCATGCACCTGCACTCCACGCTCGCGAGGATCGGCTGCTTCGAGCGCGTCTTCGATTTTTCGTGTGCGCCAAACTCGTCGGGCAAACCCTGCAAACGCGCAACCTGCCGCCTTTTCGATGTGCGTGACGCCGATCGGTTTGCCCGGCAAACCGCCACCAATACACGCACGCATGTGCTCAGCTAGCTCAGGATCGATCGTTTCGATCCGTCCCGTAAACGGCCCCGCGGCTGAACGTGGGTCCAGGAAAAACTCGAGACGCTTGCGCTCGATGGCCACGCGATCCGCGATGAGCGGCGCAGGCAACGTTCCTGCGGCAAACGACACCAGCTCGGCACCGCGTTTGTCTATCCGCGACGCAGCACTCGAAACGCGCGACTGAGGCTCGACGCGCTCAGGCACTCCCGCCCGCTTCGCTCGCGCGATGAGCGGATGCTCCACGCCGCTTTCATCGGCCGCGGAAACAGAAAGCACGACTTGACGTGCTGCGCCCATGGTCCAAGCAAGTTCGGAACGACGAACCCGATCACGTTCACGCGCCGAAGCGGGTCGCGCGATCGGCGGCAAAGAAAGGCGCAATCGCTCGCCCAAGAGTGCCGCTTCTCCATCCGGACCATACGCGCCGGCACGAAGTCCCGTGACGATGACCATCTCGTGACGGATGCCGCAAAGCTCGCCAGGACGCGCGATACGCACGGCACTCGCTCGACTTCCGCTACCATCGGCACTTCCTAGAAGCGCGCCTGCTCGACGCACTTCCGCGTAAAACTCAGCCACCGTCGCAGGCACTTGGTCGTACCCGAGGATCACGGCTGCATCGACGACAGCTCGTGCAGCATCACGAAT
>CAZETM010001037.1:0-3313 GCA_964514885.1 uncultured Polyangium sp.
ACCTGTTGACGAAGCCTGTCGATGCCTTCGATCGCGGCCACGACATCACGTTGACCGTCTTGCGAGATCTGTTCCGACTGCTCGGCGATCTGGATGATGCCCTCGGCCTTTTCGACGTTTTGCACGCCGACTTCGTTGAGCTCTTCGATGGTCGTCGTGATGTCGTTGACCATCGCGGCTTGTTGGCTGCCGCTGGCAGCTTGTTGCCGCGTGCTTGCCAAGAGCTCGGCGATGGTGCCGGCAACGTGTTGACCGATGGCGCGCATCCGATTCGAGGCTTCCGTCGAGCGACCAGCCTTGCGGTTCGACTCGACGAGCGTGGCTAGAGCCGCGTGCAAACGCAGCGCTCTCGCTTCGTCGTTGGGCGGCGACGTGAGCGCACGGCCATCATCGCTTTTGGCGATGGCTTCGACGTCGTTGATGATCCGATCGAGGTAAACGTCGATCTTGCGCCGCGTGACAGCGGCACGTTTGGCCGAAGAATCGCGTTCTTTTTGCTCGTTCGATTCCGTCTTGTCTGCCACTTGCACTCCGCTTGTCCGGACGATCCGCTGCTTCGACGATCCCTCGCCTCGAAGGCCACCCCGATCGTCATTCAGCCGTGGGTTCGCTGGCGTCCGCCCCGCAATCGCTGCGCTCGCCGATCGCTAGCTTCGAACCGATCGGCCGGTTTTTCAACAGGATTTGCCTTGCTGTGGTGAACACTGCCGTCCCCTGCTCCGCGCTCGCGTCTCATGCAGCATCACAAAGATGATGGGCGGTCCGAGTGTGTAACCCGAGTTGCCGATCACAGGCTCACGTGGGCTCGTTGAGCGGCCTGTTAGATCCTTCGGATTTTTGTTTCGTCAAAAACTCGCATCGATTGCGCAAAACGTGCACTCTCGGTAGCATCAATCGCGGTACGGGTGCGCACGTCGATGTGCGAGTCCTCAGTCAATACGTTCGAGCTGCCTTAGCGAGGTAAATGTCGACCATGGAGGGGTCCAACGCAATGAAAGGACCCGAGGCGAATATCCTCGGCAAATACAGGCTCATCGCCGAACTCGGTCACGGCGGCATGGCCGAAGTTTATCTGGCGGTCGTGCAAGGCCCGGCCGGGTTCAACAAGCTCGTCGTGATCAAACAGATCCGACCGCAGCTTGCGACGGATCCAGAATTCTTGAGCATGTTCCTCGACGAGGCGCGGCTCGCGGCTCGTCTCAGCCATCCCAACGTCGTGCAAACGAACGAAGTTGGTCAGGAAGGCGATCGGTACTTCATCGCGATGGAGTACCTCGAAGGACAACCGCTCAATCGCGTGTTGCATCGCATCGGACGCGACGGCGGTCTGACGCTCTCGATGCATTTGCGGCTCATCGTCGACCTGTTGTCGGGTCTGCATCACGCGCATGAATTGACGGACTTCGACGGCACTCCGCTCAACGTCGTGCACCGCGACGTCACTCCGCACAACGTGTTTGTCACGTACGACGGCCAGGTGAAAGTCGTCGACTTCGGCATTGCCAAAGCGATGAACTCGTCGGCCGAAACGCGGCTCGGCGTCGTGAAGGGCAAAGTCGCGTACATGGCGCCCGAGCAAGCTCGTGGTGAGCGCGTTGATCGTCGCGCCGACATTTTCTCCGCAGGCGTGATGCTCTGGGAAGCCGCGACAGGACGCCGCTTGTGGAAGGGCATTCCCGACCTGACGGTTCTGCATCGACTCATCAACGGCGACATCCCCTCGCCTCGCGACATCGATCCCGAAGTGCCCGAAGGGCTCGAGAAGATCGTGATGAAGTCGCTCGCGCTGCGACGCGAAGATCGATACTCGACCGCGGTTGATCTCGCGACAGCACTCGAAGAGCTGCTCGATTCGATGAACGACAAGTCGTCGCTTCGCGAAGTCGGCAAGCTCGTCGCGCGACACTTCGAAGAGAATCGCTCGAAGATCAAGGGCATCGTCGAAACGCAGCTCAAGGTCGTCAAGGCTCTTCCGACCACCGAATTTCAGGCGATCAGCCTGCCCCAGCTCGACAATCCCGGCGCCAATTCAGGGCCCATGTCGCAAGTTGGTGGTGGTGGGGCGACGACTGGCGACAACAAAGCATCGCTGCCAGAAGTCAATCGTGCGACCACGTCATCGCCGTCGTCACTCACTGGATCGACGGCTGCGATGCACACGGGATCTCAGGCTCCTGCGGCCCCGAAGCGTGGCGTGGTCGGTGCGATTGCGCTGATTGCCGCGGCTGCTGTTGGTGCTGGGATTTGGTTTGCGACGCGTCCGCCTCCTGCCCCGCCGCCGTCCGCAACGCCGGCACCACTCACGGGCGAAGTGGAAATCTCGATCAGCGTTACGCCGCCGAACGCAAAGGTTTTACTCGACGGAAAACCGCTCGATCGAAACCCGTTCGCCGGAAAGTTTCCGCGCGACACCGCCACGCATACCATCCAAGTCGAAGCGCCAGGGTTTGGCACGCGTAGTCGCGATGTGACCTTCGACAAAGATCGCAACATCGAGATGGCTCTCGTGCCTCAAGCTGCCGCACCTGGAACCGCCCCTGCCACTCCGACGGCAACTGGCGAGCCGAAAGAAAAGACGAAAGTCATCATCGTGGCTCCTCCGACGGGAACCGAAGATCCGACGAAGACCGGCGGTACCAAAAAGTCAACCCGCACCATTGACCAGAACAACCCGTATCAGTGATGAAGAACTCCCGACGCTTTGCCCTCGCCATCCTCATCGGCCTACCCCTTCTTCCTGTCGCGGCTCACGCGCAACAGCCGGCTGGAGCGGCACCTCCTGCCGCAGCCGCCGAACCGACGAAGGAGTCCAAAGAAGAGGCATCGCGGCGCTTCAAGCGCGGCCTCGAACTCTTCAATGAAGGAGATTATCGAACAGCGCTCGTCGAGTTCCGGCGCGCGTACGAACTCGCTCCGAATTACAACGTTCTCTACAACATCGGCAACGTTCAGTTCCAACTGAGCGACTACGCCAGCGCACTCGATTCGTTCGAGAAATACCTCTCGCAGGGCGGCGCAAACGTCGATGCAAAGCGCAAAGCGGATGTCGACAAAGACATCGAAAAGCTGCGCTCGCGCGTCTCGCGCGTCGAGATCATCACCAACGTTCCCGATGCCGACGTGATGATCGACGACATGCCCCTCGGCAAGTCGCCGTTTGGCAAGGCCATCGTGATCAACCCGGGACGGCACAAGATCACAGCCACCAAGCCCGGTCGGATGCCTGCAACTCAAACGATCGAAGTTGCCAGCAACGACACGCCCAGCGTCAAACTCGAGCTGCTCGAGCCTACAGCGGCGCCTCCTCCGCCTC
>CAZETM010001038.1:0-3311 GCA_964514885.1 uncultured Polyangium sp.
CAACTGCGCGGTGTCCGATGCCCACCAGCCCATCTTTTGAAGCTTTTTGCCCACGGAAAAACCCGGCGTTCCGCGCTCGATGACGAGGAGCGAGACGCCACCATGTCCAGGGCCTCCCGTGCGCACGGCGGTGGTCACGAAGTCCGCTCGACAACCCGAAGTGATGAACGTCTTGCTGCCCGTGACGACGTAATGATCACCGTCACGAACGGCACGCGTGGTCAAAGACGCGACGTCACTTCCACCGCCAGGCTCGGTGATGGCGAGCGACGCGATCTTGTCTCCAGCTAGAACAGGCGGCAGAAAGCGTCGTTTCTGTTCTTCAGTGCCGAAGTTCAAGATGGGAGGCAACGCGATGGCATGGCTGCCAAGACCCGCTGCAGTACCCACGGATGTGCCCGCGATGATCGTCTCTTCAGCGGCCGCGAGCATGTGCGAGATGTCGCCACCACTTCCGCCGTACGCTTCGGGATACCCGATGCCGAGAATGCCGGCTTCACCAGCTTTTTTGTAAAGCTCGCGCGGAAACTCGTTCGCCTCTTCCCACGCGTGGGCAAACGGCGCGATGTCCTTTTGCGCGAGGCGGCGAACTTGTTCGCGAAGTTGAGCGTGATCGGCGGATTCGTGTAGGGGCGGGGGAAAAGTCACGACGTGTTTGTCCCTGGCAGCAAGGAAAAACGTCGGCATGGGCAAACCCGCATGCCGCACGGCTGGATACGTTGTCGAGGATCTCTACTTTTCAGGCTCCAGACCGGAGCCTCGTCAATTGCCTCAACCACCTCCGCCAGGCGCGGCTCCAGCAGCCGCGGGAGCTGCTCCGCCCGGTGCAGCAGCCGGAGCGGCCGCAGCGGGAGCAGGCGGGGGTTCCGCCTTGATGGTGATCTCGTTCGGGCGCGTCAAGTCAGCGCACGCGGTGGTGGCAAGACAAACGAAGGCCAGGGCCATCGTTGCGAGGCAACGTCGGGAAAGCACGCGGCGAGGCTAGCATCCGCGCACGGATTTTTCATCACCCTCGTGTCACTGTCCCAGCGCGGGCGTGGTCGTGCTACCAAGGGCAACGCATGGAACCCGTCTTTCGCCGCGCATTCAACGCAAGTTTCCCTCCCGACTTCCACTCCGAGTTCATGCGTCGCTTCGAGAAGCGCATCGGCACCACGGTGTCGTATCGCGTGGCCGAAACGCCGCTGTTCTTGCCCGATGGACTGCGTAAGTACCTGGCGCGATCCGCGACCGAGATCGTGCAGCAGATCTCGCAGCCGGAGGCTGTCGCGAAGATGAAGAAAGCCATTCCCGCACACCTCGATGCGCCAGGAATGGACCACCTTCCGAACTGCGTGCAGGTCGACTTCGCCATCGTGCGTAATGCCGAAGGAGAACTCGAAGGACGCGTCGTCGAGCTGCAGGCGTTCCCGTCGCTCTACGCGCTCATGGTCGTACAGACCGAAGTGATGTGCGACATGATGAAGTCGATGCCAGGTCTCGATCGCAAGTGGTCGATGTACTTCGATGGCTCCGATCGTGAAACGTTCGTCGCGCGCTTGCGCAAGGCGATCCTCGCCGGTGAAGACCCGAAGAACGTCGTCCTGCTCGACATCGATCCGCCAAACCAAAAAACGTATCCAGATTTTTTGGCCACCAAAGAGTTTGTCGGAATCGATCCGGTTTGTCCGACGACACTCATTCGTGACGGACGCAAACTGCTGCGCAAAGTCGACGGTAAGCTCGTGCAGGTTCGGCGCATCTACAACCGCGTCGTCTTCGATGAGCTCGAGGCGCGCAAGATCGAGTTGCCTTTCCGCTACACCGACGAACTCGACATCAGTTGGTGCTCGCACCCGAACTGGTACTGGACGTGGTCGAAGTACACGCTGCCTTCGATCGATCATCCGGCGGTGCCGAAGGCGCGTTACCTGTCAGAAATCACCGAGATCCCGCACGACCTCGAAAACTATGTGCTCAAACCACTTTTTTCGTTCGCTGGCTCGGGCGTGAAAATCGATCCGACGATCGAAGACATCAAAGCGATTCCGGAAGAGCAAAAGCCGGGATGGATCTTGCAGGAAAAGATCACCTACGCGCCGGCGCTCGAAATGCCCGATGGCGGCGGCGTGAAGGGCGAAGTGCGAATGATGTTCTTGCGTGCACCGGATGAGCCTGTTCCGCAGCTCGCGCTGAACTTGGTGCGTCTGTCGCGCGGCAAGATGCTCGGCGTCGATCAGAACAAGAACTTCACGTGGGTGGGTGGCTCGATCGGGATCTGGCCTGCGGACTGAGAGCGGGTCAAAACGGCCAGATGATTCGATACGGCACGGCAAATCGCCAGACGCCGAAGACGATCGCCAAGGTCACCACGCCAAGCAAAGCTTGCAGCCACGATCGAGACAGCGGACGGGTTTTTCGCAACACGAGCGATACGGACAAACCCACCACAATCCCGCCCAAAAGCCCAAAGAGATGCGCGCCCAAGTCCGATTGAGGACTCGCTCCAAGCGCTCCTAACAACGCCAGACCTCCCACGATCGGCGCGACGATGTCCATCCATCCTCGCTTGCGCCCCTGTGCATGTTGGTGATCGAGCGCCACTTGCGTCGCAGCCAGAATGCCGATCGCGCCGAACACCGCCGTCGATGCACCAATCGAACGATGAACGCCTTCGCCCATCGCGTGATGCGCAATCGCATTGGCTACGTTTCCAAGCACGCCCGACGTGAGAATGGCGAGCGCAGCTCCACCAGAGCCCAGCCTGCGTTGGACCGCAGCACCGAAGATCGTTCCAGAAATGACGTTGCCAAGAACGTGAGACTTGTCGGCGTGAAGCGTGAGCGCCGTCAGAGCACGCCAAGGCTCGGAGCTGAGCACGAGATCACTCTCGGCGCGGCCACGTTGAAACCAAATGGAGTTTGTCGAAACTGGACCCGTAACGAGAAAAAAGATTGCGAGCGCAGCAAAAAGAAGCGGAACGACCACGGACGGAGCATGGCGAGGACGTTCTTTGACGCGCGGCGGAGGCCAATCGCGATTTTCTACTTCGTAACGATCGATCGCCGAAGAAGCGCGGACGTAATCGGTGTCTCGAACGAGCAGCACCCATCCGCCGACGACGTATCGCGGACTATGCCAAATGCCCATGGCTTGCAGGACGAGTGCCCAGTCGCGGGTTTTGCGTTGATCCACGGGGCCTATCGCGGTGAGACCGGGAATCGGAGAAGCGGAAGCAACGGGAGTGAGTCCTGCAGGGTTGGCTTTGGGGGAGCCGGGAGCAGGAAAAGCGGCAATCGTAATGGGAGGAGAAGCCTGATTGGCGGCCATGG
>CAZETM010001039.1:0-3311 GCA_964514885.1 uncultured Polyangium sp.
CCGCTCAAATGACCGGCCGCAAGCCCGCCGATCGCCTCGTGGTCCTCGCCGAAGAACCCGAAACGCATTTGCATCCCAAATGGCAACGGCACATCGTTCCGGCGCTGCTCGATGTCCTCACCGGCCTGGGCGATGGTATTCGGCCGCAAATCATCATGACCACCCATGCGCCCTTGGTGCTCGCGTCGCTCGAAACGCACGTCGATCCCGAAAAAGACCGCCTGTTCAATTTTGAACTGAAGGACGGTCGCGTGGTCCTCGATGAATTGCCCTGGGTCAAGTATGGCGATGCCAATGCATGGCTTACGTCCGACGTTTTCGATTTGTCGCGGGGGACATCGCCAGAAGCCGAAACAGCCATCAACGCTGCCTACGACTGGATGGCCGGAAAACTCGACAAGCTCCCGCAAAACCTCAATACGGCCGACGCAATCGATACAGAATTGAGCCGTGTCCTGGGCGATCAACATCCTTTGCTTCCGCGATGGCGCTACCATCGCGAGAAACATAGCGCGCCGTGATCAAGATCCACCTCGCCCCCATGTCGGACGAATTGCGCGCGCGATACGAAGAAAAAGTGCGGACGCCTGGACAACGATGGCTGGCCGCGAATCCGGTATCGCCGGGCAGCAAAAAAGTACGGCCCGAAGACTATTGGCGTAAGATCAAGATCGACCTGGCGAAAGCATACCATTTGCGGTGTGCATTCACGGCAATGTGGCTCAACCATGACGGGACCGTGGACCATTTCATCTCCATTGATGAAGACCGGGCCAAAGCCTACGAGTGGGACAACTTCCGCTATTGCGCCGGGTGGTTCAACAGCAAAAAGCAGCATGCGACTTCCAAACAATTGATTGATCCGTTGGATGTCGAAGATGGTTGGTTCGAGATTTCCTGGCCTGACCTGCAGCTTCTCGTCACGGATCAATGTCCCGAGAACCTACGGGGCAGGGCCGAGTTCATGCTGGAGAAGCTCGAACTGCGCAAAGGCGCCACCGTGATGGCCAACCGCGCGACCTATGCGGAAATGTACCGGGAGGACAAGGAAAAGGCGCTCCCGTTCATCGAACGCGAGGCCCCTCTCATCGCTCGCGCAATACGTAAGCATCTCGCGCAAGAGGCTACGACCGGCTCGGATCGCTCATTGCTTTGAGCCGTCGCACCTCCCAAAGGCTCTTTTGACGAAATCCTTGACCACCAACGCCACCTCCCAATGGTGCGCACCACGAAATTACGTTTCGCCCGCCACCCTCCACCCGCCTCCGCGACCCATGCAACGTCCCCCAATGCCACCACCCGGTGCCGCGTCGCCCCAACACGATTGCCTTCCGCCACCCTCATGGTGGCTCGGTGAACGTAGATCGTTGCCTTCCGCCACCCTCATGGTGGCTCGGTGAACCGTAGATCGTTGCCTTCCAGCACCCTCCGGTTGCCTCGATCGCTCGAGATCCTTCGCTTTTTGCAACCACGGGTCGGCGCGTCAGCCCAATTCCTTTGAACCTCCCCACCATATTCAGCTACCGTGCACTCATGCACCTTCGTCTTGCCCTCTCGATCGCCCTCGGTATCTCGGTCTTTCCCACCACGGCTGCCGCTACCGAGCCCGCCAGGCCCCGTATGCAGGTCAATTTCCCCGTCGACCTCACCATCACCGGCGTCGGCGGCGCCATTTGGCTCACCACCGAATTCCTCAAAGGTAAAATCGCCCCTGCCAACTGTCGCTGGTGCGAACCTCCCGCCGGAGACCTCGCCGCCAAGAATGCCCTGCGCTGGGACAATACCCAAAACCCGAACATCGCCAGCTATGTCACCGGGTTTGCCCTCGCGCCCCTGGCCGCATTCGCACTCGATGGCGCCGCCGTGTATGCATCGAATGGAAGCTTTCGCGAATGGGGCGAAGACGCTACCGTCATCATGCAGTCCATCGTCGTCGGAGCCAATATCAACCAGCTCGTCAAATTCATCGTCGCCCGAGAAAGACCTTTTGTCAATGACCTCGACCCCGCCGATAAAACACGCACCAGCTCCCCAGGTGACAACAATTTATCGTTTTATTCGGGCCATACCATGCTCGGGTTCGTCTCGGCCGTTTCCGCAGGCACCGTCGCGTCATTAAAAGGTTACCGCTCGGCTCCTTGGATCTGGGGCACGGGACTAACCCTCGCCGCCGCCACAGGATATTTACGCATTGCCGCCGATAAGCATTACCTCTCCGATGTTTTGGTCGGCGCCATCATGGGATCCGCCACCGGATTTCTCGTCCCTTGGCTCCATCGTCCACGAAACGGAACCGCCCAAGTCACCGGCATGGCCGCGGGCCCAATGCCCCAAGGCGGCACGATCATTACCTTTCAAGGCATCTTGCCCTAATGTTGGATCATCGTAGTTACAGGGCCAGCCAATGAAAATGCCCAACACCTTGCGCTCGATTGCCGAACATTTACGCTTCGATTCGGCTTTTTGGCGACAATGCATGCTCGCCGGGATCAAACACGGTCCCGAAGCGTTCGTAAAATATAGCCCGCCCGTCTTCGGCCTCGCTTTCGGCGCCGCACTGCCCGTCATGCGCCGTCGCGTCCAGGCCAGCCTCGAACTTGTGCTCGGCCCACGCCCGCCCGCCCAAGAAGCCCGCGACGTCGCCGCCGTCTTCGCCAACTACGCCCACTGCCTCACCGAAGCCATGCTCGTCGGCGCCGACCGAGGATACGTCGTCGCTCCACGTGTGATCGGCAGCAAGCACTACGAAGCGTGCATCGCGGAAGGCAAAGGCATCATCGTCGCCACCGCACACACGGGAGGTTGGGACATCGCCGGCGCGATGCTCAAGCGCAACCGCAACCAACAAGTCGTCACCGTGATGGCTCGCGAACGCGACAGCCAAGCACGCGCCCTGCAAGACGAAATGCGAGCTCGAGCTGGCGTGAAGGTCGTCCACATCGGTGACTCGCCCTTCGATGCGCTGCCACTGCTCACACACCTGCGCAGCAACGCAGTCGTCGCCATGCAAGTCGATCGATCGCCAAGCACCATGCGCACTCGTTCCGTGACGCTCTTGGGCAAACCCTGGCGCGTGCCCGAAGGACCGCTGCGCCTTGCCGCATCGAGCGGAGCACCACTGCTTCCGATGTTCACCAGGCGCCTGGGCTTCATGCAGTACGAAGCGATCTTGCATCCGCCGGTGCATCTATCGCGCAAACCAACGCCCGCTGAACTCGATGCTGCCGCGCAAAATCTGATGGATGCTTTCGCATCGTTTCTTCAGACAAACCCGACGCAGTGGTTTGATTTTTCGCGGGCCTCACCCCCTA
>CAZETM010001040.1:0-3294 GCA_964514885.1 uncultured Polyangium sp.
GGCGTATATCATACGAAGCTTGGCGCTTACCCGTCGAGGTGGTTCCGAGACCCGGCGATCCTTGGCGCGCTGGAACGATTCCAGCAAGAACTGGTCGGCATCGGCAAGACGATCGAGGAACGAAATCGAGCGCGGTTTGCCCCGTATCCGTTCTTTTTGCCGGAGCGTATCCCGCAAAGTATCAATATATAGTGGCTACTTCCACAACGGCGGATCGATGGTCAGGCTGAAATCTTGATCCTTCGCCGTTGCATACGCGTTGAGCGACGGTGAATACGTCTTCACGCGCATGGTTTTTCCGTCGGGCAAGAATTCGAGCAGCCGCAGATAGCCCAGGCCGCCTTCGTCGAGCATCTGATAATTGACCAGCATCTGGTGCACCGTATTGCCCTTGTCGCCTTTGCTGGCCAAAAGCCCGGTGCCATTGTTGAGCACGTGGCCATTGATCGTGAGAAATACGCCGGGGTATTTCTTCAATAGCTTGTCCCAAAGCATCTCGCCGTCATGATTTCCCGCAACCGCTTCGTTTCCCTTGTTCGTCGGGTAAGCAAGCGGATTCCATTCCTGCGCGCCGCCCTTTTTCTTGTAATCGTAGCGCGTGCTGTCCGAATACAAATACGCATGCGTCGCCATCATGATGCGATGCTTGGGGTGCTTCGCCAATACCTTGTTCGCCCATTCCACCGTCTTCGTTCGCGGGCTCCATTCGAGAACCAAGACGCCCACGGAGACTTTGCCCAAATCAATGGAGTAAAACGCATTCTCGAGCTTGTTCGGCTCCATCGTCTCCACGAGCGATTTCGACTTCTCGACAAAGCTCGCGTCGAAGTATTCCCCCAAAAGCGTACTTCGATTGTTCGCCGTTCCCCCGTCACCATAATCATGATTGCCCAGATTGAGCAAAAATGGCAACGTCGGATCAAGCGGTTTCAGTGATTCTTTGAAAAAATCCCATTCCGCTTTCGTGTTGTGATCGGTCAAATCCCCGAGCGTCACGACGGCACGGATATCTCGCCCCGCTCGCTGGGACGTCACCCATTCCACCTGCTTGCGCAAATGCGGCGAACGACAACTGGCGTAATACTGTGTGTCCGGAAAAACTGCAATCGTTGCGGAGCCAGAAACGAACGCCGATGGCTCGGTCGGCGTCGTCGGTTCCAGCTTCTTCGGCCAATCCGCCTTCGGTAGGCTCGTAGGCATCCCGCATGGCTCAGCCGGCGGGGCTTGCGCAATTGCAGACGCTGATACCGCGGGAGGAGGCGACGTGGATTGAGACGGCGCAGGAAGCGAAGCCTTCTGCAGTTTCTCCGCGGACGAAGACGGCCCAGCCACCGAAGGATTTTGAGCACAGGAATAAAGCCCGAGCCCAAGCGCAAACAGCGGCAACAAAAAGCGTTTTCGGAGCATCAGACCACGAACCTCCCAATACCACACGGAGCGCCAGCGCCCCACCCGAGTCAAGTTTCTGACCGAAAACCGACGTCGTTACAACGCTCCACGGCGTTTAATGAGTTCCTGAATCACGAGATTGGCGATGTCGAGGCGCATCCACGGGTCTTCCGCGCCAAACCCCTCCCCGCCCTTGCCCAACGCAAATACCACCGGAGCCCCCGCACCAGGCGAAGGCTTTCCCGCTTGACGCGCCAAAAGTCGCAGCGGGTCCGAATAAAGCACGAAGGTCGCCTTGCCTCCCAACGCTCCAATCGCACTCGCCGCTTCCGCACGCGCCGAAAGGTTGTCCTTCGCCGATGCATCGAGCGCCGCACGAAGAGCCGCTTTCGCATCGTATCCAGCCGCAAGCACCAGATCTTCCGCGCCGAACAGGTACAAGACATCAATCAACGAAGGCGTCCCCGGTGCCGCGTCAGGCTTTGCCGCCAATGGCTCGGCTTTCTTTTTCGGAGCTGGTTTCGCAGCCTTTTTGTCGTCACTCGCCTTTGCCTCGAGCCGCTCGATGCGTACACGACGAACGTCCCCAGCGAGATCCTCGATCACCGCTTTGCTCGTGGTCACTCCAAGCGAGAGATCGCCAAGCCATCGCTCCACAGGCTTACGCTCGGCGAGCTTGAAGACGTCTTCGAGCGCCTTTCCGAACATGTCGCGATCGGCGACCGAACTGCGCACGTACGCAGCAGGTCCCGTCGGCGTCAGAGCAAGCCCAGCGGCAAACGTGTTGCCTCGAGACTTCGCCAAAGCCTCGAGCGCACGTTCGATGGCCGCTCGATCGTCTTCGGAAACGTCCTTGCCAATGGCCGTCGCGAGTGCCGATGCATATCCCTTCGCGTCAGCCGTTCGCACTTCAGGAGCGTCGTGGATGAACAACGCTACGTCGCTATCGCCAGGCAGCACGAGCAATTTCGTTGGATCACCAACGGTCAAACGCGCGATGTATCCGCCTGCCGCAGCGTCCTTGTTTGGTGCACCAACGAGTCGCACATGCGCTGCGCGCTCATCGAAGTCGACGGTCAACTTGGCGCGACTCAGCTCGCCAATGACCGCGAGCACTCCATCCACGAGACCTTGGATCGGGCTTGGAAGCGACGCCGACGCACTTCCGTCCGTTCGCGGACGAGGCTTCACGCTCTCCCACTTCGACCGCACGTTTTTCGACACGGGGCCTTTGAGCGCCGACTGCGGAAGCTCGAAGCTCATGTCGTTCGAAGGCATCTTCGCAGTCGGTAGGTTTCGTACGACATACGGACCCACCGCGAGCAGCTCGGCAATCGTTGGTGCTGCAACCAAATAGTTCCCGAGCACGCCCAGCGCGACAGCTCCCGTTCCACCACCTTTCGGCTCGATCACCGTCATCTTCGTCACGTCATCGAGACGCGTGGTGTGACGTGCATGTTCGCCTTTGGTGAGCACGTTGATGAAGTTGTCCGGCGAGCGCAGATGCAGCCCAACAGCCGCACGCACTTTGCCTCCTTCGGGCGCATCGAGAATCGCTCCGACGACCGGAACGTTCCCATCGATCTCGCCTGCAACGGTGAGCGGAAGTCCGAGAAGCGTCGACGCGAGCGCTCCCGTCGTGGCCGGAAGGAACATCGCTGGACCTCCAACTGCGACGCGTGCTTTCGCCCAAGCTGCATCGGGGTTGGGGACGAACATGTCGGCGATGAGATCCGCAGGAATCGGCAGCGCATCGAGCACCGCGGGCTTCTCGGGCAGCGGCGCAGCTAGCTCTTGTTTGCATCCGTGACTCGCTGCGAGCAGCACGGCGAGCGAGAGCATGGTCAGCAGGCGTCTGGACGAACGAACGACGAGCGAAACGCGCGAGGTCATCACGCATGGACT
>CAZETM010001041.1:0-3294 GCA_964514885.1 uncultured Polyangium sp.
CGTGCTCGCAGCGCACGACCGCGACCGGTTCCAAGTGTTCTGCTATTCGACCACGTCCCGGCCGGACGAGACGACGCGGCGCCTGGCTGGGTTGTGCGAGCATTGGCGCGACGTGTCCCGCGACAGCGACGACATGATCGCCGAGCGCATGCGCTTCGACGCCATCGACATTCTGGTCGAATTGGCGGGCCACACTGGCGGCGGGCGCCTTCCGCTGGTCGCGCGCAAGCTGCCTTCCATCTTGCCTGACCAGTTGCCGCCTTACAAAGCGCTGAAGGGCAAAGAGACAGAGACCGGCGTCTACATGATACAGAATGTCAACCTCACGCGCAACGACCCCGAGAAGAAGATCAAGCCCGGAACCATCAAATATCTGCGCTTCAACGAAGTCTATGTCAAGCCGATCCCCAGCAGTGACAAGATCAGCCGGGATGTCCCCAATGGCGCGCCCAAGCGCATCCTGGGGACCGTGCCGGTGGAGCCCGACGGCTCGGTCTCGGTGCGCGTGCCTGCTGGCGTGCCGCTGCAGATCCAGTGCCTCGACGAAGATTTCAGAGCTGTGCTGACGGAACGCAGCTTCTCTTATCTGCATGCGGGCGAACGGCGCGGGTGTGTCGGTTGCCACGAGCCTGTGGGTATGGCGCTGAAGCCGAACAAGGATCTCTTTACACGCGCGCCGCGCGAGCTCACCCCCGTGCCGGGCCAGGATGACGGCGAGGGCGTCAGCTTCCTCAAGATGGTGCAGCCGGTGCTCGACCGCGGTTGCATCTCCTGCCATGGTTTGACGGACAAGCCCCCGAAGGGCATCAACCTGATTCCCCAGCCTGGACACGACTGGCCATCGTCCTACTTGGATCTGCTCGTCTACACCAAGACGATCGGTAACAAGGGAAGCTCCCATGGCGAAGAGAAGAACATCAGCCGTCCGTATGACTATTATGCGCTGGGAGGCAAGTTCATCACGACCTTCATGGAAAAGCACAAAGGAAAGAAGCTTTCATTGACCAAACAGGACTTCCAGCGGATCGTCAACTGGCTCGATGTCAATGCGCAGTGCTACGGCACCTTCAGTCACAATCGCATGGAATACTACACCATTAATTCCGGTGCGGAAAAAAGCTTACGCGAAATGATCAAGGTCAAATTTGGCAAGGAGCTCTCCGAACAGCCCATCTGCGCGCTGGTCAATGGGGCGCGTCCCTCCGAGAGCCGCATCCTGATGGCGCCGCTCGCCGTGGAGGCCGGCGGCTGGGGGCAGAGCAACACGTGGAAAAGCAAGAACGAGCCCGAGTACAAAAAATTCGCTGCTGCGGTCGAGGAGCTCTTTGATTACCCGGAACCTGCGGTGAAGGGCACCTGCGGGTTCAGCCACTGCCGCTGCGGCTCCTGCTGGGTCCTTGCGGGCCTTGAGGAGAAGACAGCTGTGCCGCAAAAGGGGTTCGACTTGCCCAAGTTTGATTCCAAGAAGCTGACCATCGCAGGCGTGGACTGCGCCAACGGAGGGGATACGCCCGAGCGTGCGCTGGACGGCGATGAAAAGACCTTCTGGCATACGACGTGCGGAGATAAGGCGGGGCAGTACCCCCACTTCATTTCACTGAAACTCCCTGCGGAAATGGAAGTCGCCGGGCTGTTCTTGAAGAATCGCAGTGACGGCTGCGAGAACGGCTTCATCAAGAAGTTTAGCGTCAGCGTCAGTGCGGACGGAACCAAGTGGGTTCCGATTACAGAGGGCAAACTGCGCAGGACGCCTCAAGAGCAGCGGATCGGCTTTGACAAACCAGTCAAGGCGAATTATGTGATGCTCACAGGACTCAACGAGTGGGGCGGACAACCCTTTGCCTCAATCGCAGAGATTGGAATCCTCCTGAAGAAGTGAGCGGGAATAAACGAAGGAGTAACTTCTTTCGTATGGATCGTCGTTTGCCTGGACGTATAGCGTGCTGTGCAGCAGAGCGCATCCTGGGCGCATAGGCGTCCTCGCCTGTGCACTGGCGGCAAGAGCCGACAGATATTGTTTTGTTGTTTTGATTTGCGGTGTGTACAGGCGGGGACGCCTATACGCCCAGGAGAAGGCACGCAGACGCGCCTACGCCAAGGCTACGGCGGCCAGACGCGTGCCGCTCCCAGAGCCGGCCGGAACGCGAAGGCGTTCCGCTCCGAAACCTGCGCGGGCTTGTCGCCATTTCCAGTATTCCCTTCCCCGCTACTCCAGTGTGAACCACTGGACTTCAACGCGGCGGTTTTTGTCCATGTCTGTGCCTTGGGGTTCGCGCCAGCCGCAGCCCACCACTTCGATGCGCGAGGCGTCGACCCCGTTATTCTTCACCAACTGGTCGCGTACGCCTTCGGCACGCTCTTTGCTGAGCTGGACGGCCTTCATCCCCATGCGCTGCACGAGATTCGCCCCGCCCGTCGCTTCGAACTCGCGGATGCGCGAATTGTCAACGTGGCCGCGTAACAAGAGCGTGGAGCCCGGGCTGACTTGGAGCATTTTGGCCAGATACGCCAAGTCCTCTAAATTCTTCTTGCTGTTCATGTCGAGCCTGGACGAGTTGGGCTCATAGAGAAAACGGACATCGCGTGCGAGAATGGGGGTCTCCAACGGTGTGGAGTCTGCACTCTTCACGGGCTTGATTTGCGCCACCTCGGAGGCGAACAAACCAGCCTTCTGGATCGCCTTCAGGCCATCCAGAGCCATGTACCGCTCGTAGGCTACCGGACGGGGAATGAACGTGGGACCGTAGGCCATCACAGACAATTCGTAAATGTAGGAGAAGCTGCCGGCCGAGTCGATCGTGCCATCGAAGAAGGCGAGATTCTCAGGCATGTTGGCCAGATGGACCCTGGACATCTCGTCGTCCACGTCCGCCTCTTTCCACTTGAAGGCTTGCGCGATCACCTTGCGATGCGGAGCGAGTCCTGCACGCACGCGGCTGTTGCCGTCTAAAAGCCCTTCCACAAGTCCGCGCACCACATCCGGCTTCTCTGCAGCAAACCCTTTGTTGACAATCAGGACGTCTGCCACGAGCAAGAGGTTCCGGTTGGTCATCAGGAGGCGCGCCTTGCCCTTGGAATCACGCACCACCTCGCCCATCTTCGGCGCCCAGGTCATACAGCCTTGCACACGTGAGCGGCCATCGTTCAGGTCGCGCAAGAAGAAGTCGCCGGCGCCGAAGGCATCTGCGCAGGCGATCACATTGACTTTGCTCGGATCCGGACGCGCCTTGGGCGAGACCAGCAAATTGACGCTCAGTCCAGCCTGCTGGGCCAAATAGCGCACCAGAAAGTCTG
>CAZETM010001042.1:0-3290 GCA_964514885.1 uncultured Polyangium sp.
GCTGGTGGAGTCGGCGGCGCTGGTGGAGCCGGCGGTGCTGGTGGAGCCGGCGGTGCTGGTGGTGGCGGCGGCCCGATGAACTACGGACCTCCTGCAACGGAGACCGTAAGCGGCGGCCAGCGCATGAAGAGTGCGGGCTACACGATGAACTACACGATCGGTCAGCCGAGCCCGCATCAAACGAAATCGACATCTCAAAACTATCGTATGCAGGGTGGAATTGTCGGAGCGACGGAGAGCTTGCCATGAGCATGATAAACACGATCAAGCATCTGATTTCGGCTTCGATTGCGGCGGGCGCGTTGCTCGTTGCCATGCCGGATGCCCAGGCTGCGGTGCCTCAGACCATCACGCAGCAAGGGCGCCTTTATGACAACAACGGCATGCCCATCAATGGCACGCTCAAAGTCCGCTTTTCCATCTATGCGGAGTTGAAGGACGCCGACCCGATGAACCCGGCGTTGCCCGTATGGACGAACGACTTCGACGTCACGTTCGACGAAGGGTACTTCTCCACCACGCTCGGTCGAGAACTCGCCGACATGGATCCGACCAACCCGCGCATCGCGTTCGACGCCAATACGTTCGATGGATCGGTTCGGTATATCGGAATCACGATCAGCCCCGATCTGGGCGTCGAGAAGGAAATGGAGCCACGCGCTCCGATCCAAAGCGTTCCGTATGCAATGAACGCGGGTGTCGCATTCGATGCAGTGGGCGACATTCACCCGACCAGCATCGAGGTGGGCGGTGTCCCCGTCATCGATGCGACGGGTACCTGGATCGGCAGCTCCACCGGGCTCGTTGGTCCGGCAGGGCCAGACGGTCCCATGGGTCCGCAAGGTCTCCAAGGCGACCCAGGCATGAGCATCACCGGCCCAACAGGCCCAACAGGCCCAACAGGCCCAACGGGCGTCGTGTCGACCTCGAGCATCTCCGCATTGGCAGGTCAAGTCGCTGCGGGTGGAAACACCGCTCCGTGGGTATTCATCGGCGGATTTGCCACCGTGACCGTCACGGCAAACCAACGCATTACGGGCTCGGGTGTCGCCTCGCTTGGCACGGCTGCGGTCAGCCCCGGAGTCGCCAATCCCGTTTCGTTCAGCTTGTGCATTGGACCCAATGTCAATCTGGCGCTGATTGACAGCTTCTACCCCGCCGCGTTCACCGATGCTCAAGTCAGTGTTCGTCTTCCGTATGCCGCGGCCGCTACCACGGTGGTCGCTCAAGCTGGCACCTACAGAGTCGGCTACTGCGTGAAGAACAGGTCCAACAATGTTTCGCTCGCGAACAACGATTTCGTCAACGCTTGGTTCATCGTGACCAACTGACGCTTTTGGTATTGTCCTCGCGCCTCCCTCTCCATTACCAAGTGCGTACGATGCTCACGCTTTCGTCGCACTGACATGAACCCTCAATCAATCGCCGATGTCCTCGAGCGCGCCGGGCACCTGTTCTGCCTGGCGCTCGCTCCTGCTTTCCTGCCGCCTGAGCCTGCCGCGTCCGCCTCTTCGAGTTTGGCTGCGGCGCTCTCCACGGCTGCACTCGTGCTCGTCGCGTTCGCGGCCGTTCGCTTGCGCGCACGTTTCGCCACGCGCGAGGCATCCGCGGCCGCTGTGCTCGTCGTCTTGTCCATCATCGCTTCCGTCGCGTTTGCAGCCTATTTTCGCGGCCCACTCGCGCCTCTCGGACGCGGTGTGCTCTTCGTGGCTGTCCCGCTTTGGGCTGGCCTTGGTCTGGTCGTTTGGGCTGCGCTCGGTAAGCGCTTGTCGCCAAGTCAGCATTCCACTCGCGTCATCGCTGCTGTCGCGACCCTAGGCCTCGGTGTGGCGCAGCTCGGTGCGTCTTCCTCGTGGCTCGGTTCTATCGAGCGTATGTGGTGGGTCACTCTGGGCCGCGATGGAAACGTCGATCGCGCGTTGGACGAGCTCATGAAGGTGCGTGGGCGCGAAGCGAGTTCGGTCCTCGATCAGTGCCTCGCGACAAACCCAACGAGCTGCGTGTGTTTGTCCAAGCGCTCGGAACTCAAACGAAAAAATCGCGACGCTGAAGGCGCCTTGATCGATGCGCGGCTCGTGGTGAGCGTTTGTCCCGCCGATCCTAAAGGGCAAGCAACGCTGGCGAATGCGCTCGTCGCGAGTGACAAGGCAGCCGAAGCCGAGCAGACAATCCGCACGGCGCTCGAAAAAAGCCAGGATCCGCAGCTTCATTACGCGCTCGCCGTGGCGCTCGAGGCTCAAGGGCGCAATCAAGATGCGATAGCCTCAGCACGACGATCGGTGGACCTGGGAGGAGGCCGCGATCCTGCGCTGCTCGTGGCTGCGCTATCGATTGTCGCGGGTGATTTGGACGGAGCGATCAAGGTTCTCGAACCGCTCGTGGCGGCGTCTGCGAACGATGCAGATGCGCGTTACGACTTGGCGCTCATCGCGGACAAGAAAAACGATTACAACCGCGCGCGGGAAGGGTATCTGGCGGCGTTGCGAGCCGATCCCAAGCTCGCGAATGCTCGTTACAACCTCGCGCTGTTGACGTTGCGTCGTGGAGTCGTCGAAGAAGCGCGCCACCATGCGCGTAAGTTTGCCGAGCTTGCCCCGGGTGATCCGCGAGCTGTCGAGTTGCTGCGTCGGATCGAGACAACGCCAGCGCGGCGTCCTTGAGCTTCAGTGTTTGGTGCTGCCTTGTAGATCGAGCATTCCCATCATTCCCGCGTCGGCGTGATCGAGGATGTGACAATGGAACATCCACATTCCAGGCCGATTGTCGTACGTCACCACAAACCTTTGCGTGGCCATGACGGGGATGTCGAGCGTGTCTTTCCACTCCATCGGATGAACGGGCTCGCCCGTTTCGCCAAGCACTTGAAAGAAGAAACCGTGCAAGTGAAACGGGTGAGCAAAGTCCATCGTGTTTTTCACGACGAACACCTGCGTTTCGCCTACTTTTGCGGGTAACGGCATCGCTTCCCACGAGGCAATCCCGTTGATCCCCATCACCAGCGTACCGTTTTGATCATTCGAGGTCAGCTCGAGCGAAACGTTTGTCGCGCCAGACGTATAGATGGGCGTGATGGTTCGCGACAAGGTTGGTAGAGGCGCCGCGGTCACGGCGGGATCGCTGGAGAATTGAATGCGAAACAGTTCTTCTTCGGGCCGATTGAACGTCGTGCCGTAGCCGCGATCGTAGGGCACCCAGCGAACGGGCAACGTGGTTCCCGCAGCTCCTCGAGGCTCCACCAGCACATCGGCTCGTTCGCCGGGCGTCAATACGACGGTTGCCGAGTCGACGGG
>CAZETM010001043.1:0-3287 GCA_964514885.1 uncultured Polyangium sp.
TCCAAACTTCCCCGGATCCGCCGTTACTCCTCCAGCGACGGGTCCGGGGAGGCTTGGGTTGAGCAAAGGGACTAGCCCCGCGCCTCGCCCATGATCTTATGCAGCTCGTCGGTGGAAAACCCGAACGCGCGCGCCAAACCCTGCAATGCAACGCCCTCTTTCGCGCCCACGCCGCCGTCTTCCCACGCAATTGCCGACGCAGCCAACAGCGCACAACGACGCAAATCGCGGTCTTCCAAGCATCCCGCAATCGCTTGCGCTCGCGCCTCCAGGCCTTCACCTGCCTGCTCGCGCGCGGCATTCGTCATTTGCTCGATTTCCTCTTGCGAAAATCGATTGTCCGTCATAGCGGCAACTTGAGCCGACAACATCGCGCATTCCGCATCCGTAAAGCGACCATCGGCAGCAGCGGCTAGGTATGCTGTTTCGACCATCGCTGCGACTTGCGATCCAATGCGACCTTCTTCGGACGCGTGTCTCGCGAGGATTTCCTCTTTCATCGCCGCTTCGCGCTCGAGCATTTCACGGTAGGCGTCTGATTGTCCGAGCATCTGCTGGACTGCGGCGGTATCTTGCATTTTCTTTGCTTCCGTCATGGGTTGTCTCCGTATCCTGAGCGCGCGACCATCGCATACCGAGCACCTGACTGTCTACGGAAATTTTCCACAAGCTTTCAGCGCTTCGATGAAGCCCGCTTACCTTTGCGCACCTTGTTGATCTTTGCCTCTTGCTTCTTCTCGCGCCCCGAGCCTTTGGTCACGTACTGCTCGAGCCGCTCGGCTACCTTCGAATCCAGCCGCGATCCCAGATCTTCATGCAATGCGCCAAGCAGCGAAAACATCGCTCCCACGTGTTTGCCATGCGTTTCGGGAAATCGTTCGTAATAAGGCCAAATCCAATCGAGCGCAGCTTGCGCCAAGGGCAAGGCTTCTTGATGCCGCCCAAGCTCTCGTAGTCGTAACGAAAGCTGATTCAGGCTAATGGCAAGCCGCGGCAAATAGTTTTCCGGGTGCGTCTTGGCCAGCACGTGATGCAGATCCACAGACTCCATCGCCGTCACGAGCGCCGCTTCGCGTTGTCCCGCATCACGTTGAATCGTGCTCAAGTCGTGCAGACTCGTAGCCAGATTCGCCAGAAACGTTTCGGGACGCTCCTTCGATAGCGTGCGATAGATGTCCACCGCCTGCTGCAAGAATGCCAGGGCCGCTTCGCGTTTGCCGAGCGCGCTTTGTTTTGCACTCGAGCTTGCCAATGTTTGCGCGCGTTTCGCTCGCGCTTCGAGGCCTGCATCGTCTGGCGAAGTCGATTTGTCGGGCAACACGAACGCGACGGTATCACGACCTTGCAGGCAGAAACAAATTGTTCGTGGGCAAAACGCATGCGCTTGCAATTTGCCCCTGGCTTGTGGCAGCCTGTTGCAAGGAGTGCTCGATGAAGTTTCAGTTGCTGTTCCGTTCGTTGATCTGTGCTACTTGGGCGATTGCCGGATGCGCTTCGCAAACGCCCGCCAAGGACGTGAGCACGCCGGTGGTTTCGTTGGCTCCGCCTCCAAGCTTCACGGAGTCGCCGCAACCCGTTGCGGACAAGGCGCAGCCCGTGAACACGAAGCCATTACAAGGCGCCGACGAACCCGAGAATCAAGCCATGGCCTCCTTTGTTGAAGGCTCCGCAGCGACCGGAAATGTATACGGATCTGGTGGGTTGGGTCTTGCTGGCGCAGCGCCGAACTCGGATCCACTCATGGGCGGCGTTTCGGGACCGACCTATGTCGGCAATTCGATTGATAAAGAAACGATCCGCCGCGTCATTCGCGCACATATCAACGAAGTGAAGAAGTGTTACGAGACCGCATTGCAGCGCGATCCGAGTCTCGAAGGGCGCGTTCTTCTCAAGTTCACGATAGAAAAGACCGGCGACGTGACTGCCGTCGTGGTTCAGGATTCGACGTTGAAAGATCCCTCCGTAGGTCAATGTATTGTCGCGGGCGCATTGAAATGGAAATTCCCGCCGCATCCTGGACCTGGAGTCATCTACATTTCGTACCCGTTCGTTTTCAAGTCGGCTTGATGTTTCGCAGAATCGCCGCTGCGACCCTCGTTCCGCCAATCGCCGTGGCCAGCGTGCTCTGCCCTGGAAATACCGAATCCCCCACCATCCATACGCCCGGTAAAACCGATTTCGGCCAAGCCGAAAGATAATGCCCGAGGCCTGCTCGTCGTGGAATGCCTCCCACGGCTCCGTCAGTGCGTCCTGTAAAACGCTCGAACGTGCGCGGAGATGCAGTCAGCTCAAAAACGACCGATTCAAACCATTCCGGTGCCCGCAACGCCAATACCTCGCGAATGCGTGACTGAATTCCTGCAATGACCTTCCCTTGCTCGTCGGAAGAACGTCCGCGCAGCGACGCAAGCGATACGTGCGTCGAACACGTCAGCGTCCGCTGCTCAGGTGGACATCGACCTTGATCCTCGGGACCGCTGATCGAGACGAATACATGATTGCCGTCCGTGAATGGCCCTGATCCATCACCAACCAACTCCAAATGAATCGGTTTGGCTGGGGCCTCCTCGGGAACTTTCGCGACCAGATAAAGCATCACCGCGCCCCAACCAGAATCGACTTCGGTAGCGAGCGTTTCGAGACGAGGTAAAACGCCCTCGTTTTCACCCAGCAATGCCCGCAAATCCCGCGGCAAAAGATTCGCCACGACGTTTCGCGCCACAACCTCGCCTTTGCGCGTTGCCGCTTTCCAATTCGATCCGTCACGCGCCAGTGACTTCACGCGACTCGAAAATCGCACCTCGCCGCCACTTTTTTCAATGGCCTTCACCAGCGCCGATGCTAACTCGCCAATGCCCCCTCGCACATGTCCCGTTCCGCGGAAATAATAGTCCATCGTCGCCATTGCAAAAGGAGCTTCCGCACTCGCGGCGTCACATTGCACCGTGATTTGACACAATCCGTCCAAGTAATGTCGCAGCGGCTCGAAATGCTCGAGCCCATACGATTTCAACACCGATCCCAGCGGTCGACCCAGCAGCGGCAAAAGCGACGCGTATTTGGGTGCTCGCGCGAGGTGATGCAGCAGCGCCGACGGGGAAAGCGGAGGCAGCAGCGCAGGATCGTCGAACAGCGACCAAAGGGCATCGGCGACGCGGGATTGCCGCGCGAAAAACGCTTCAATGGCCGATACCGGCGCATCGGGAAGACTGCACAACGCCGATACGACAGCCTGAGGATCCCGTCCCACCGGCAGCGTCATTGCCGAGGTCCGTAGCTCAACGAGC
>CAZETM010001044.1:0-3284 GCA_964514885.1 uncultured Polyangium sp.
CGAGTGATTCCCGTGCCGCCTCCGTCCACTCACGGTTACCCTGGGGGACCGCCATCGGCACGCATCATTCCTGCGGCGAGAGAATCGAATTCTGGTCGGTCGAGCATTCCCCCGGCACCTACTTCGACACGTTCGATCCCTCCGCCGCCATCCACGCGGCGAACCAGAACGATTTGACACGTTTACGCTCCTCGTTTTCCTGGGCAAACAGCCTCGCTTGATCCATGCTTCAGCGCATGACCTTCCGTGCAGGCTTTCTCCTCTTCCCCGACCTCACGCAGCTCGATCTCACCGGCCCTTACGAGGTGCTCGCGCGGCTACCGGACGCCGAGGTTCACCTCATCGCGCGAAATGCAGACCCGGTGAGAACCGAGCACGGCCTCACGATATTGCCGACCACTACGTATGCCACTGCGCCGAATTTCGACCTCGTATGCGTTCCTGGCGGCAGCCTCGGTGTGAACGCGTTATTGCGCGACGACGAGACGCTTGATTTTCTGCGTAAAGCGTCCACGCGCACTCGATATATGACGTCCGTATGCACAGGCTCGCTCGTGCTCGGAGCAGCCGGATTGTTGCGGGGCAAGCGAGCGACGACGCATTGGACTTCGCTGGAGTTTTTGCGTGCATTCGGCGCGGAGCCGGTCTCCGAGCGCGTCGTATTCGATGGCGCCGTCATTACCGGCGCTGGTGTCACTGCTGGAATCGATATGGCATTGCGTATTTGCGCCGAGATCGCAGGAGCCCGGGTTGCGCAACGTATTCAGCTCATCATGGAATACGATCCCCAGCCGCCCTTTCATGCCGGTTCGCCACGGATTGCGGATCCAGAGCTTACGGCGGAATTGCTTGCAGCGGTGGCGCCACGAATGCAATCGCGTGCAGAAGCCGTGCGACGAGCGGCCGAGGCATTGGCGAATCGCCGTGATTGATCGATTTGTGTCATGCCACCTGCGCCTATGCCCCGAGCCCCTCGCACAACCGAGGCAAGAGATCCCCGAGGCGCGCGTCCAAACGCAACGCCGCAAGCTCGTCTCCGCGGGTTGGGCCGAGGTTTACGATAGCCACGGGAATGCCACGCTCATGAGCACGGCGAACGAAACGAAAACCCGAAAACACCGTGAGCGACGAACCGACGACGAGCAATACTTCTCCTTCGTCGAAAAGAGAAAATGCGTCGTCCTTGACGTGGGGCATTACGTTTTCACCGAAAAACACGACATCGGGTTTGAGAATGCCGTCGCAGTCAAGACAAACCGGCACGCGAAAATCGTCGAATAGCTTGCTTTCGAGATCGGCGTCACCATCCGGTGCAATGGGCGCCGAGTGCCCGATCCAGTCGGGATTGTCCGCACAAAGACGCTCTTGAAGGCTCGCACGAGGCTCGATGTTGCCGCATCCCAAACAACGCACGCGACTGAGCGCTCCGTGCAGCTCGACGACGCGGCTCGATCCAGCAGCCTGATGTAGACCGTCGACATTCTGCGTGATGACCCCGGCGAGCAGTCCTTTTCGTTCGAGCGTCGCGAGGGCGTGATGCCCTATGTTTGGCTTGGCCGCGGCGATTCGGGGCCAGCCATTCATGCTTCGAGCCCAATACCGCGCTCGCGCCCGTGAGTCGACGTGAAATTGTCGAGCCTGCATGGGATTGCGCGCCCGGCGTGCGGTCTCGGGGCCGCGATAATCGGGAATACCGCTTTCCGTGCTCAATCCAGCCCCCGCGAGAGCCACGATTTTCTTTCCCGCGCACAGACGAACGAGATCGGTGAACTCTGGAGGATCGAAGGATGTCACGGCTTTGGCCAGCGTTGTAGCGCAATCACCTGCGTTTTGGAAGGTGTCTTATCCGTCAAGAGTGCGGTGTCATCGGCACAACCGGAACGAGGCCCTTCCCCTCTGTCGCTTCATCAATTACAATGCGCCCCGATGAACTTCGTGACGTGTGCATTTTTGATGGTGTGTTGCATGGCGGCAATCCCCGCATGCAAGCGTAATGAGTCTTCCGTGACCGACGCAGGCGTTCCCGGCAAACCGGATGCAGGCCCATTCATCGCTCCTGTAACCAGCATCGCGCCACCCAAGGCCGAACAGCGAGTACCCGAGCCAGGGGATGATTCGATTCCTCCCGCGGAAGCTCACCGAAAACTCGTGGACAAGCTCGACGACGAGCCTTTGCTCATGCGGCAACGAGACGCCGTGCTCGGGTTTTACAAGGAAAACGTGCCTTCGCCTCTCGCCGCGCAATTCGAGACGTTACCTGCGGATCGAATGGCCATCTTTTTATCCGGCAAACGTGAGCACAGCAAACCTTACGTCATGGTCATCGACGCCAATGGCACGCGGGCGTGGACCAAAGAAATGCCGCTGGCAGGTATCGTCCCCGGCGTGCGCGACGTGGCGATCGTACGCGGTAAAGAGTCATCGGTGGGGATTGCGTTCTGCGATTCCACGGCAAAACTCGCCGCATTACGGTCTTGGCATCACGATGGCAGCATCAATGCGGATTTCGAGATCATGGACACGGCGGACTGCGCATTCATTTCAGCCGCCTATGTGCCTCGAGCGGGTCATCTTATTGCGGCATCGGGCGACAAGACCGCACAAATTGGAATGATTGCCGAAAATGGCATGCGGATGTGGGATCGCGACGGAATCACGCTCCCCTGGATACCCTCGAAAGCTACAGCGCTCACGATTGCCGTGGATACTGACGATTCTTTCATCGTCCTCGGCGTTGGCTCGAAAAAAGAAGGAACGAGTTCGCGACCGAACGTCGCTATTCTGGCCATGCGTTATGACTTGCACGGCAAAGAGCTTTGGCAGGAGCCGATGAACGTGGCGCGTTGGTCGGATCCTGGGCCCGAGCGCATTCGGGCACGGGTCATCGGGACCGGAAAAGTGGAAGTGGATCTCGAAGGAAAACCTCGCAAGGTGGCAGAACTCACGGCCGACGGAATCGTGACCATAGCGCCGGCGAATTGATGAGACTGACCACTTCCCTCATTCAAAAAACCATACGCCCATGGCGACCGATCCAGCGGCAAGAGTGCTGGATGGGTCGAATGCTGTTCGTTGCGTCAAAGGCAAAAGTGTAAAAACATCTGCACGAATCGAAAAAGGACCAGCGATACTAAATTCAGCGCCGAGTTGCAAACTTGCCGACAGGTTAAAATCGAGCGCTTCGTTTTTGTCTTCGGCCGAGTAAAACGTCGTCGTCAATCCACCGCAAAGACGAAGGCCATGATGCGCATGGCAAAGAGAAGCAAAAACGGGAACCATATCCA
>CAZETM010001045.1:0-3280 GCA_964514885.1 uncultured Polyangium sp.
GCTGTTCCTCCGTCAGCACGAACTCCGCATTTCCAGGCGTCACGCCCATGAAACAGAGGCTTTCGTTCGCCTCCAATGTCCCCGCAATGGTCGTGTCTGTGGATTCGGTCAACGACGGCGACAACCGAGTCACATCTTTGCCATCCAGCGTGAGGGTTCCATCATAAGGCGCCATGACCCAATTCACGATTCCAATGTGCACCGCCGCTTCCCCTGGCCACGGATACGATTTCCAAGCGTCCGTAATCGTTCCGCCTCGTTCCAGGATCTGATCGATGCTGGCTTCGCGGCTTTCGTTTTGCGCAATCGAATTCGTGCACACGAAACCCGCCCGCTCGCCGCTCCGCAAGGTGTTCAGCGCATGGGTGAACCAGTAGGTAACATAATCGGCCGCGCGGTTTTTCGGATGCAACTTGAACAGCTCTTCCACATACTCGTCCCCTAGCTCGCGGCGCAATTTGCGGACGCCCAGATAAGGCGGATTCCCCACGACGGCCAATTCTCCCTCGGGACGAGGCCATTCGGTCAACAAAGCATCCGTGTTGCGAATGGTTTCATCCAGGTTTTTTAGGGGCAACGTTTGCTCGTCGAGACCCAGCTCGCGAATGGCCAAGTGCTCGCCAATCCACAGCACCACGCGAGCCAAGAATGCCGCAAACGGGTCGATTTCGATCCCGTGAACCTGCGCGAGTGTGAAATAGGGTCGCAGCGGAGCGGGCTTGAAATCAGCTTTTCGTTTGGCCACCTTTTTTTGCAACGCATACCATTTGTCCGCAAGCGCCGCTTCCAGCCGCTTCATTTCACGATAGACCACGTACAAGAAATTCCCGCATCCGCAGGCGGGATCCAGCACGTGGTATTGCTTCATTGCCGCAATGGCTTGCTCGGCATCCTTGGGAGTTCTAAGCGCGCGAATGCGTGCGCGCCACGGTTCGATGACCGTTGGCATTACCACCCGCGCGATATCGGCTTCTCGCGTGAAGTGCGCTCCCAGCTCATGTCGCGTGGCAGGGTCCAGAGCTTGCTCGAAGATTGAACCGAAGATTTCCGGGCGCACGCCGGACCAATCATAATCCTTGGCCGCCGACCACAAATCTTGAAGCTGCCCGGCGGAAAGAACCAAGCGCGGCGCGGCTCGATCAAAGAGAGGACCATTGATGTACGGCGCGAATGCATTGACTTTTTCCGCCTGCGCTCGATTGCCGAAATCGGCGAAAAGCGCGAGCACCGGTTCGAGCTTTCCGGCGTCGACGGCGCGTTTCATAACGTCGGAAAACATTCTCGGAGGCACCAGGTCCGTATCTTCGGCAAACATGGCAAAGACACATTGCAAGACCAGCTTCGACACGCGTAGACGTTCTTCCTCCTGGTTTTCCGCCGAAAGGACTTGTTCGCACACGACCCGCCCCAGCATCTGGGCGACTTCCGCCGTGACGCGCTCGGATCGCCCTACGAAATCGGGCTGGTCACCGCGCAAGAATAGCAAGGCATCCCGGTGTGCCGGCAATTCTTGGAGCGGAAAACGAAGTTTGGGCGCAAGCTGCCCATCGTCATCGTTCGTATCGTAAATCCAAAATTCGTGGAAGTTAGAAAGCACCATGTAGCGCGTGCGGACCCGGGCCCAATAACGAAGAAGCTGTTCATGATGCACTTCCAGCTTTTTCTCACTGGGAGCCTTCATTTCCCAGACGCACACCTTGGGCAGGAACATGTCCATGCTTTCGGCCGTGTATTGTGGTTTGTCGCCGCCAAAAAGATTGGCTTGCGCTCCTTCCCGCGTTATGCCTCGCACCGGCACCTTGATCGGATGCTGCTCGAAGATGGTTCCCGGCGTATAGCTCACTTCGTAGATTTCGAGCAATTGGAACAGGAATGCCTGAGCGCCCGCGCGCTCGGTGCCCTGAAATCCTTTCCAATTGTTGACGAACCCTTCGAGGCGCCCTGGCAGCTCGCGCGCAAAGATGTTCTCTGTGGTTTGTGCCGGTCCCGTCATAGCGGGCGACGCTAGCACACGGGTCCGCCATGAGGGAACTTTTTCGCTGCGGAGCCCAATGGCGTTCGGCGAAGGGTCATCACTGCGCCCGCTCGCCTGCCGTTGACTCCGAAATGATGGACGTCAATTCAAGGATTGGGCGTCATCGGCTGTTCCACGCCCGTGTCGGGATTGACATCGGGCACATTACGACGGCTTTTCAGATATTGGCCAATGGCTTCGTTCTGGCGCAAGATCGGCCCGAGCAACAAACCGCGTCCATGACGATCCGCTTCGCTGTCCGAGGGGTATTTGCCCAAGACCATCGCCATTGCTTGCAGCATCAGGCTTTGCCCTTTCGAGCGCATCGCTTTCACATCCGCATACTTCACGCCGTCCTGCACGGGCGCTTCGAGCAAAACGCGATACTTGACGATGATGGTTTGCATCCGCGCCGTGATCCGGGCCAAACCAAAAACATTGACGACCTCGGTCCAATCGGGTTTGGCGATTTCATCGAGAATTCGTTCGACATCGGCTGCTTCGTCCGGATAACTCGCTCTCGTAATGGCGGCAGACCCCCGCGGAAAAAGCGTTTGCATCAATTGCAGGCCTTTATCGATTAGGGGATCTCCGGGGCTCGAAGCCCGAACCTGGCTATCGATGGTATCGCGCAATGACGTGACCAATGGATCAAGCGAACGATCGAGCTGCCGCAACTCGGGATTGCCCTCGCTGCTGGCACTTTGCGCATTCCAAGACGCTTCCACCACCAGCGTCTGCCGGTCATGCGCGATGCACACGTCGGCATGCGTCGCCAAGGTGGCGAAGTTGTCCGTCGTTGCGGCGACCTTGACTTGCTGCATGCTGAGCACGCGTCGGCCCGAAGTGAATACGTAAACGTTCGACAGTAGCCCAGATAAGTATGTGTCCATCATCATTCTTCCTTTCTTGCACCACGTAGGACGTTCGGAACGTACCTGTGCGGAACTGTGTTCGTCAAGCAGAAGAGGTGAGCCACATGTGTTTCGTGTACGGCATTCGTCGCCGGTGATCCCCCGTCGAATCGACCAGGAGTCGGTTTCCATGAGAGTTGATGCCCGCGCGAATTGACTGGGCATCGACTTGGTTCAGGAGCGAGCGCTGCCAAAGTACTCCGCGAGTCGACCTGGGAGGGGATTGATGCTGGCAAGGTTACACCGCGAGTCAACTTCGGAGGGGATTGATGACGGCAAGGTTACACTGCGGGTCGACTTCGGAGGGGATTGATGACGGCGTGGTTACACCGTGAGTCGACTTGGCTGGGGT
>CAZETM010001046.1:0-3279 GCA_964514885.1 uncultured Polyangium sp.
CTGAGATCGAGGGTTTCGGTGGACACGGCGGCGGAGCATCGGGGAGATGGCGTCCAGATGCAAGGGGTTTGGTGAGTTGTTGTGGTTCAGATGGGCGGCGCGAGTGCGAGGGAGCGTGATGATGCGTGGTGGGTCGACCTTGGTGGGCTTTGCGGACGCGTACGGATGCCGTAACTATTAGAGAGCGGAGGATTTGGCAATCAGGCATTTTTTGAGGTGCTCGGTGTAATTTCCGCTCGCATCACATCCGGTCTTTGCTTGTGCGCAGCACTCGTAGCAACCGGCGCCTGAGTCGCGCATTTTACATCCATCATCGCAGACCTCGACATATTCAGAGCACGTCATTTCTCCGGCGTTATCCCGAGAAGGCAATCGCTGACCTATCGGCTGCAATGCGATGACACTCCCGATAAATACGACGAAGAGCACCACGGCTCCAGCAACAAGAAATCTGTCTTGCCGCATGTTTCTCCTAGTTATCCATGCACCCATAGAAGCTGTAGTCCCCACCGCCGTCACATTTGCGTGCTTGGTTGTGGCAGCACAGGTGACAGATAAGCCCCATGTCGGATTGCGAGCAACGGTTTTTGCATGCGTTCATCCTTCTGAAACAGGAGTCGCTCTCGATCGGGGCGGTGGCGAACCACAGGCTACGAGTAGCCCGACGATCGCCACAAGTCCCCTCTTGTGCCATACCACCCGCGCCGTTTGTTTTCTGGCCATTGTTTCCATCCTGGTTTGTTTGCGTTAAAGCCATCACCGATTGATTGCGCGAGTTGTATGCTTCCGGTCGTTGGCACGGCTGTCGCCACTCTACCACGCTTTGTTCGCATCGCACCACGAGGCTGCGCTCGTAGAGTTGTTCGAATCACTCACGCCCGCGCCTGTATACGTCCGCGTCCGCAAGACCCCGCAGCGCAGTGCGTTACGCTCATTGCACTTTCCTCGCGCATCGAGCACCGTAAATGCTGCTCCGGGTCTCCGGGTAGCCGGTCGCGGCGCGGTCGAAGGTGTACAGGTGGTTGCAACAAGAGGCCCAACTGCCGCCTCGGGATGACTTTACGTTGCCTCCGCTAGCCACGCAATCATTGCACGGATTGAAATGTTGCCAGTAGTACCAGTCGAGGGTCCATTCCGACACGCTGCCCGTCAAGTCGGCATGACCCCATTTGGCATTTCCGTTCGGTTTCGACCCTACCCGCAGAATGTCGGTGAGTGCGCACGATCCTGCGGCTGACCCGTCGCTCTTACAGTCGTACACCGTATACGACGAATCGATCGTCCACGAGTTCGGTGGATTCGACCAAGGATACACACGCTGCTCGCTTCCTCCCGCCGCCGCGTAATTCCACTCGGTCTCCGTCGGGATTCGACCGCCATCCCATGCGCAAAACGCAAATGACACGTACCAGGAGATGCAATTCATTGGCATTTGCTCCCTCGCTCCGGCCGTATCCGTCCACGTCTGGTACGAGCTGCACTTCACGTCCGCCTTCAAGGCAGCCTGATCCGCCGGCAAATTCACATCCCACGCGCTATTCCAGCCGGTACCCGGGTTGAGGGGATGCGATCCTGCTCCCGACACGGGTTTGCTCCCGGGATAAGCCTCGACGAATTTGCGGAATCGCCCCACCGTCACCTCGAATCGATCCAATCGGAAATCGCTGACCGTCGCGGGGGACTCCGCCTGGTTGCTACGATTGAACGTGCCGCCTGGAACCAGCAGAGAACCACAACAATCCTCGTTGTTCGACGCGCTGCAGGTCGCAGGCATTCCATTGCAGCTCGGTGGCGAGCACGTTCCGTTCGTACACGATGCTGATATGCAATCGCTGTTTTGGGTACATACGTCTCCAGGTTGCCCCTTGCAGGCTCCCGAGCCATTGCAGGTGAGCGCGCATTCATTGTCCGGGTCGGTATTGGTTGCGATGTTCGCGCAAACGCCGTCGTATCCGCTGCCCTTCTTGGCGCTGGAACACGCTTGGCAAATGCCGTTACAAATGTTTCCGCAGCAGAAGCCGTCGGCGCAATACGTGCTGAAGCATTGACTCGTTGTCGAGCAAGGTGCTCCATTGTAAAACCGACAAGCGCCAGAGCCGTCACACCGTCCGCCATTGCATTCGTTGTCGGGATTCGTTTCGGATGCAATCGGGCCACACGTGCCATTGGATCCGCTGCCTTTTTTGACCGCGCTGCATGCCTGACAGGAGCTGGTGCACGCCGTATCGCAGCAAAAGTCATCTACGCAATTGCCCGATGCGCATTGCCCTCCCGATACGCACCTCGTTCCATTGGCTTGCGGCGTCTGCGGCTGACTGCAAACTCCCGAGCCATTACACTCACCCGGATTGCATTCGTCCTCAAAGTCTTTGCCCGCAGCCATCGGCCCGCACACGCCGTCGTAACCTTGGCCCTTCTTCGCATTGGAACAGGCGTAGCACATCCCGGTGCATATGTTGTTGCAACAGAATCCATCGACGCAATAGTTGGACAAACATTGCGCCTTGTCCGCGCACGGCACGCCATTGTATTGCTTGCACACGCCGCTGCCATTACACGCGCCGCCCCAACATTCATCGTCGGGATCCTTGTCGTTCGCTATGGGACCGCATGTTCCATCCGAGCCGCTGCCTTTTTTCACGGCCGAACAAGCTTGGCACGTGCCGAGGCACCAGCTATTGCAACACACTCCATCCGCGCAATACCCGGACGAACATTGCGCCGATGACGTACACGCCGCTCCATTCGCTGCAGTTGTTTGCGCGGTCTGGCAAGCGCCGCTGCCATTACATTGGCTGCCCGTGCATTCATTGTCGGGATCGGCATTCACGGCGATGTTGCCGCAAGAGCCATTGTTGCCGCTTCCCTTCTTGAGCGAGCTACACGCCTGACACGCGCCCATGCAAATGTTGTTGCAGCAAAACCCGTCGACGCAATAATTCGACAGGCAATTCGACGTCGAAGTGCATGCAACACCGTTGTAGTTCTTGCATTGGTTCTTCCCATCGCACGCGCCGTTCGGGCAGTCGTTGTCCGGATCGGTGTCGTATTTGATCGACCCGCAAATGCCGTCGCTGCCGCTTCCTTTTTTGGCCGCGCTGCACGCCATGCATTTGTTGTCGCATTTGGCGTCGCAACAATAGCCGTCCACGCAATAACCCGTGGGACATTGCGATCCCAGCGTGCACGCCGTCGCATTCGAGGTCGGCGCAATGGCCTGTTCCAGCCCCTCGGGCGGGTCCCACTTAGGATCGTGAAGCGTGTCGGGAGGAGCCGCTG
>CAZETM010001047.1:0-3274 GCA_964514885.1 uncultured Polyangium sp.
GGGCTGCTGCCCATGAAAGCGCGCTTGGTCAGAACGCGGAGGCGAAGCGCCACCTGCTCCGGGCGTGCGAGCTTTATGACGAGCTGGATGAAGACGCGGCGGACGATCAAAAGACGCCTGCGATAAGGTGGCAGGATCGGGCCCGTCTCTTGCTCGATCTTGGCGATGTGCAGCGGAGGCTGGGGCTCCTCGATGAGGCGGAGGACGCCTATAAAAAAGCTCGTGGCAGCGTTCCTGTCGGTGATCCGGACGCTCCGGCGTGGAAGGCTCGTGCGGACTTTCGCCATGCTCTGTCGTTCAAGCTGCGGGGTGAGACAGTCAAGGCGCGGGCGCTTGTGGAGCGCGCGATCGCTGCCGCAAATGACGCGGGTATGACGGGCGATGTGCCAGCGATGTATGCGTTGCTGAGCTTCTTGCATCGCCGAGAGCGCAACCTTGACGCGGCGTTTCAGGCGGGTATGGCGGGCCTTTCTATCAGCCGGTCGCTCCCGCAGCAGGGCGCGCGCTCGCAGAAGGCCGAGGGGCGCGCGCTCCTCGGGGTGGCGCCGGTGCTCTTCTCGCGCGGACAGTGGGAGGAGGCTGAGCGCGCGTACCGCCAGGCGGCGCGGCTCGCGACCGAGGCGGGCGATTTCGATCTCCTGGGGCGAGCGCTCAACGGGGCCGCTGCCGTGCTAGCGTGCGGTGATTACGCTCGACATGATTATGCCCGGGCTCGTGCGACGTACCTCGAGTCTTTGCGGGTCAAGGAAAAGGCGGGGGATCTGCATCAGATCGCGGTCACCTACAGCAACGTGGCCGAGGTCGAGATCGATATGAACGAATACGCGGCGGCATACGAGCATGCGCGTCGTGCGATACGGATTGCCGAGCAGATCCACGCCGATTCGGATCTTGCCGAGATGTACAGGAACCTGGGTGCGGCGGCGCTCGGGCTCGGCCGGGTGGACGAGGCGATGGATGCTTGTCTGAAGGCGTTCAATATCGCAGAGCGCGCAGGCCGCGTTTATCTGGACAACGTTGTCGAGACGCTGATGAAGGTGTGGACGAGCACCACGGCGGCTGCGCTGGAGAACGGGGCGCTGGGAGAGAAGGCGGCGGTGGCGAAGGCGGCGTTGTCGTCCCTTCTGGAGAAGAGGTTCGTGGACGATGCGCTACGCGGGCGTATTGTGGCGCTGCTGGCGGTTGTCGAGCCGTTCCTGCTTCGTTAGGGCGCGTTGTGGCTTGATAAATCGAATGCAGATCAGTTCGGTATCGAAGGTAAGGAGCACGGAATGAATTTGCTTATGGTGAATCGGCTCGTGGGTGTCGTCGGGGCAGTGGCAATGGTATCGCTTGGAGGGTGCACAGACCCAGAACCCACGCCGCCCTGTCCGCAGGTTGGCGGCGTCTGCGTGGGAGTCCCTGCGGGCGAGGTGGGCGGCGGCGGCGCATGCGCGGAGGGCGTGACGTGCGCGCAGGTCATCGCGATCAAGAGCGACGCGGATCTCCAGGATAAGGCCATGACAGCGACGGCCGGTGCCTGTCTTTCGCTCGCCCCGGGGCAATACACGGCGGTCAGCTTGCCTGGGGGCGTGAGCTTACTCGGCTGTTCGGCGGAATCGGTGAACGTCGACGCTATCGTCCTCGGTGCCGGGTCCGGGGCTGTGGTCCGAGGGATCGCGGTGGGCTCGCAAGGCATCGAGCTTCAGGGGGCCACATCGGTGCGTATTGAATCGGTGCGTGTCACTGGCGACCCGGACGTGCTCCGCGACGGGATCGCCCTCGGCGTGGGTTCTTCGGCGACGATCGTGACGTCGACGATCGATGGCGCGGGGCGCGTCGGTGTCTTTGCCGAAGACGCCGACGTGACGATCGACCGTTGTCTTGTCTCCGGCGCGCATGCCGCCGGCGTGTGGGTCGAGGGCCCGAACTCGGCCTCGGGCATGGCTTGCGATACGTCTTGCGCCTGCCCCCAGCGCCCGAAGCTGACCACGAAAGGCAGCTTGATCCGCGGTAACCACTTAATCGGGATCTCGGCCAGCGGGGCGACCGTTAGCCTCGAGGACGTCGACGTCATTGACAGCCTCTCCGGGGACACGCTGCAGAGCAGCAAAGACGGCGGTGGCGTGGCGATAACGAGCTGCTCGACCGTGACCGCGATCAGGCTTCGAGTGCTCGGTAGCGCGGCTTATGGTGTTCTCATCGACGGCTCGACAGGAACGCTGGGTGACGATAAGACCCCGGACGACACCGTCGAGATCAGCGGCAACAAGCGGGGGCTCTGGATTCAGAACGTCAAGGAGAACTCCGCCTGTCTCAACATGGCGGCCTGCTTGACGCTGCACAACGGGACCTTTACCGGCAACTCCGGCGTCGGCATCGGCGTGGCGGGGAGTTCGCGAGGCGTCATTCTTTGCAAATCCGTCGTCGAGGGGACGGTAAACAAGACGTTACCCGTTTACGAAGGGGGCGTGAGCGCCGGGTTGAAGGACGTCGGCGATGGCTTGAACTGGCTCGAAAACTCCGATGTGACGATCGAAGCGCTGACCTTGAGGGACAACGCGCGACAGAGTTTGCTCATCGATGGGCCGGCGACGGGGAGGATCATGTCGCTCTCGCTGGAGGGGAGCGACGCGAACAAGATGTCGCTTCAGCAGAACTGGATGATGGGGCAGGATACACCCACAACGGGGAGCGGGGTGACCCTAGTGGGCCAGGGAAGTATCACGTTCGCTGTGCCGGGGGCGCTCGCCGTGCCAGTGCTGCTCGCCCCCATGTGATAACTGGGCATTACAGCTTCACGTCATCCGGGGGCGGAAGCGCCGTCGGCGGCGCGAGGCCAGCACTGTCGGCGTTGCAGGTACCAAGCGCGGCGCACTCCGACCCCGACTCCTTGCTGCACTGGTGCCCAGCGCTGCCGTCGAACGACCCCGAGATGTTGTTGATCGTCTCATAATTGAGATCGAAGCCGTTGCAGGTGACGACGTCATCCGTGAGGACCACGAGCCCACCAAAATTCGAGACCCCGGCGCGTGCGTTCTTGGTGGCTTCGACGCTCTTGATCGTGACGGTGCCTTGCTGCACCACGATACCGTCTCCGAACGAGCCGTCTGCCTGCGCTTTCGTGTCGCGCACAACGGTTGACTCGAGCGTCGCCTCGGAGAACGCGACTGTCACACCCGCCCCTTGGTTTTGCTCAATCAGGCAGGCGCGGATGAGCGCGTTCGAAGGGGCTTCCACGTTAGGCGGACTTCCAATCGCGATGCCCCCCGCGATGCCATCAGCATTGGCCTGC
>CAZETM010001048.1:0-3272 GCA_964514885.1 uncultured Polyangium sp.
GTCGAGGATGGCCCGGACCATCGGGCCTGAGAACAGGATGGGCTTCTCACGCGTCGACATAGCGTTCCTCATCGTCGGTCTCCGGCTCGTGCTCGTGTGCAGCCGCAACCATCAGCCGGGCGGCAAGAGCGTTCGCGTACTCGCGTGTGACGCGTACGCGGGCCACTCGCTCGCCCACCGTCGTCGTCACCGTGATGGTGTCGCCATCGGCGCGGATCGTGATGCCGTCACTCACGATCGCGGATCCTTCCCACCGTGCAACACTGGCCGGTTCGCTGAGTTCGCGATCTTGCCTCGGATGTCTGCCGCCAGCGTCGAGCGCAGGCCGATCACCCGTACTCGCAAATCGACCAGCGCCGCTAGTAGTAACTCGAGGTGAATCATCACGTCTTTCCGGTTGCCTTTGCGCCAGTGCTCGAAGGCCCCGCGGGTTTCTGCCCGGAGCGGCTTCGTCAGCTCAGAGGGCGTAGACAACGCACGCGATCCGCCGTGGTAGCAGCCGCGCAACGTCCACTGGCGGTCGAACATGTCACACAGGATGGTAAGCGTGTACATCGCCACATCGGCACACTCGAGGCTTACTTCGCGCAGGGATGCATAGGGTGACTGGCGGTTTGCGGAGTACGCTTCAAGTGCGCCTGACAGCTCCTCGATCTCGCAATAGATGCAGCCAAGTTTGATCGGCAACGTGTCCCATGTCGCCGCATGGAACCCCTTGCTATCGCGATAGCCGATGATGTCCACGGCCACGTCCTCAAGTTCGCGCTGTTGGTCAGACATCGGAAGCCTCACGGTGCTCGAGTGGCCGATTGTATTCACGCTCCAGGTGGCGCAGCCTTTCGAGCAATCCACAGGCGGAGAGCTTTCCGTTCGAGACCACGTGTTTGCGCAGATCGGGCCACACGAGTTGCGCGATCGTTTCAATTACAGATTCGTATCGCTGTAACGTGCGCTCGGATTCGTTGACCTGACGCACAGCGTCAGCGAGTTGGTCTTTGACCATGCGTAGTTCATCGTCTTCCATCTTCCCCCTCGCCACCTTAGTAACCTTACCATCGCCATCCTGCACGGCTAATCGCTCCAAAAGGTTAGCGTGCTGACGAGCTAATGCGGCGTTGCTGCGCTCGAGCTTCAACACGCGTGCGTCGGCTGCGCGGAGCTGGGCGGACAGCGCTTCGATTTTTTCATCCATTTGGTCTCGAGTCGTCATGATTACCCCGCCCTTCGGTTTGCAGCCAACAGCTTGCTTTTCCATCTGCTGCCTTTCCGCGTCCTCAAGAACGCCGTGTTCTAGATAAATGTCTCACGCCCGGGCCGCGAACCTGGCCACGGCTGCTTCTTGCCCGTCTTGCCATCGGTGACGACGAGGCGAGCGCGATACTTGCGCTTGCCCTTCTCGGTGCCGATGTATTCGAGGCCGTCAACGCTGGTCATCGCCACCGCCAAATGCCGGCCATATTCGCATGACTATTTTCGCAACCTGCTCGCCGCTGAATCTGTACTCTCTCGCTTTCAGCGAGAGTTCACGGACGAAGGCCACCGCCGAGTCATCACATAGCAATGCAGACATCCCGTTGGCTGCCTCTTTCATCACGCGCGGGGCATCGCGGCACTGATGCCAGTTGTGAGCGACCCAGTATCGCGGAACGGACTCGTTCGGGATAGCCAGCCACCAGATCCTGGCATCATCAATAGTCATGTTTTTTCCGCAAATATCGCAGCGGACACGCTTCTCTCGAATGCCACACAGCCTGCACTGGATACGCTTGACTGCCTCGGTCATGCCGTCCCCAGAATGTACGCGTCGAGTTGGTCGCGCGTGGTGATCACTTCGCACCTCGAATCGCAGCCTCGAGGTCGTCCTCGCCTTTGTCGATCTTCATTTATTCCCCCTTACTGTTCTGCATTGGCGCGCACCTAGCCGACATCCCCGACTCTGGCGAACGGGATGTCGTCGTCGTTGGTCGCGCCTGGCCCGCTGTCGCCATCGTCGCGCGCCACACTCTGCTCAAGCGAGCCCGCGCCCGCAGGTTTCGGACCGAGCGACACGTTCTCCGCGAACAGCACGATCTTCGACCGCTTGCCGCCCTCCTTCGCCTCCCACGTCTCCTGTTGCAGGCGACCGGACACGACGCAAAACGCGCCCTTCACGAGGATCTTGGCCAACCCCTCGGCGCGCTTCCCGATGACCTTACAGTCGATCCAATCCGTATGATCTTCCCACTTTTCACCGTTCTTTCGCTGGCTCGACACAGCAATCGAGAACGATAGAAATGCGAACCCGCTCTGCGAGAACTTCAGCTCGCTGTCGCGTCCAAGCCTGCCGTCTACCACTGCCACGTTCGTCGAACTCATGCCGCCTCCTCATCCTCGTTGTCATCCATGCCCGCCATCGCAACCCACGCTGGCACGGGCGGAAGTTGCACCATCTCGCGCTCGACACGCGGCCAACTGCCACTTTCGTAGTGACCCGCAAGCTTGTCGAGCTGTCGCCCGCACCACGCCCACCCGACCGTGAGCCAGTCGCGCGTGATTTCGATTACCTGCGAACGGTAAGGCGCGACCTTCTCAACCGCGAGCAGGAACGTCCTCGGGTACGGCATCCCGTTGCGTACCATCGTCTCGGCGACCAAAGCGGCCTGGGCGTGATAGTGGTATTCGGCCACGCCTCGCCCGCTCGCCAGCTTACCGAGACTGATCGTTGATTTTAGGTCGAGGCTGAACGGCTGGTACCCAGACTCCAGGCACCCGCCCGCGCTCTCCCAATCGGGTCGCGATTGCAGCCCAGGCGTGCCCGCGTAGTCGCACCGGAACGTGGTCTGCGGGCGACACGCGGCGATCATGTCCATCGCAGTTGCGTTCTCGCGCAACGAATCGCGCATCGCCGTCATGGCGTCGTAATCGTCCTGGGAGATGATGGGCTTGCCGCTCGCCTCCGCCGCGATCTTCCAGGCCTTGCCGTCTACTTTTGCGAACGACATTCCCGATGGCTTGACGCTGAATCGCCCGTGAATCGGCATCCCGTAAACCAAGTCCTCGAACGCCTGGCCGAACACGAGCGCGGCCGATGGCGGGTCGCGGCGCGCAGTGCGCTGGACGTGGCGCATCGCAAAGTAGCGTGGCCCGCGGCGCGCATAGTCCGAGAGCTTGGATGCGCTCAGTTCGGGGCTGTTGTGATAGCTCTCGATGTCGAGCTGGTCGGCTGTTAGGATGGCCATGGTCACGCCACCTTCGAGGCTGCGTTGACCACATCGCGCGGCGCAATCTCGAGC
>CAZETM010001049.1:0-3270 GCA_964514885.1 uncultured Polyangium sp.
CTCACCTGTTCGGTGATGTCTTGCGCGACGTTCAAATATGCAGTTGTCTCGCCATTCGAGTTGCGAATCGGTTTTATCTCGAAATTGAGGCACACTCTCTGTCCGTCTGCCCGAGCGATCCAACCTTTCGTATCGACCGAATCACCACGACTCAAACTCGTTAATACATTTTGTAGTACATTCTCATCGGTCAGAAATGCGGCTACCAGATCCGTTAGGTTCTGTCCGACGACATGTTCTGCGCTCACGCCTAACATGCGCAATCCGGCATCGTTGACCCATTCGATCCGACCATTGCGATCCGAAATGCTGACCGCATTCGTCGTTTCGCGAGCGACCATGGCCAATTTCTCGAGCTCCGCTTCCAGCGCTTTCTGACTTGAAATATCGGTCAATGTGCCAATCACCCGGAGCGGGCGTCGTTCCGCGTCGCGCTTGACGATTTTCGCCCGACTACGAACATGAACCCAATGACCTTCCTTGTGGCGTACCCGACAAACCGCTTCGAAGTTCGGGCTGCGCTCAGCATAATGCTCATCGCGCAATCGCCAGCCAGCCACGCGGTCTTCCGGATGAATGAGCGACGCCCACTGCTCCATCGACGTCGGAACCTCATCCGGGTCGTAGCCAATCATCTGGAATACACGCGGCGACAAGATGCCGGCATTGGTCTGCGGGTTCCAATCCCAAAAACCATCCTCGGATGCGTCGAACGCCAACCGAAGCCGCTCTTCACTCTCCGCTAGCGCTTGCTCCGCATGTGCTCGCGCTGTGAACGCTTCCTGCAGCGCCGTTTCGTTCTCGAGGGTACCGTGCGTCGAGACCAACCGCGCCTCGTCAGATGTCACAGTGTTGGCGACGTGTTCGTCGGCTGATTCGTCCGGGGCAGAACCGTGTGAAGAAAAGGCCACACGACAATCTTCCGTAACGTGTTGGAAAACGCAAAAAAAATATGTGTGAACCAATGCACACATTGCCGGTTGGTCTGCGTTGGTTGCTCGAAACACGCGGAACGTCGCTCATCCGGCTCTGTCGCGATAGGCTCGGCCCGTGGAAATCGGCACCGACCTTCGAACTCGAACGACCCTGGTGTGTGGCGCGCTTTCGCTGGTCATCGCCGTGTCGATGCTACTTCGCGGACGCGTGCGCACGGTGCACTTGCTTTTCGCCGCATTTGCTGGGGACATCGGCCTTTGGTACCTGTCCCAGTCCCTCGCGAGCCTGTTCGAGTCGCGTATTTTCGAGCGGTTTACCGGCGTGCTCACGCTGCTCTTGCCGCAGTTCGCCTTGAGCTTGTTTGCGGCGATGATCCCGCACGAAACGGAGCGGCCAAGTCGTTTGCCGCGGCTCGCGGTGATGCTCGCCCTCGTGCTCGCGCTGCTGCTTTTGAGCCCGCTACAAAACCATCCGCTCGTCCGAATCGCCGTCTTCTTGTACGTGTTCGCGTTTCTGACCGCGGGGCTCGTCGAGCTTTGGCAGCGTGGCGCGCAGAGTGGATCGCGTACGACGCAACGGCGCGTGCGTCTGCTCGTGGTCATCGGAGCGCTCGCGGGTCTCGCAAGCGTCGCGGATTTCGCTTGGTTTCTCGGGGCCACACCTCCGCCCGTTGGAGCCGCGCTCAGCGTCGTCTTCCTGTTTGTCCTGGCACAAGCTCTGCGACACGAACGACTGCTCGACTTCTACGAGATGCTCGCGCGCTTGCTCGTCGCCACGCTGGTCGCGATTTTGATCGCCGCGATATTCTACGTGCTCGTAACATTCGTCGGTGGCTTCAACACGATGTATCTGAATGCCGTTTTGGCGGCGATCGTGATCCTGGTGCTCTTCGATCCGCTCCGTGAACGAGTGGCTGAACAAACGCAAAAAGTTTTCTTCCGCGATCGCTTTGACCTCGAACGATCTGTCGTGGATGCACGACGCAAGCTCGTGCACGTGCTCGAACTCGACGAGCTTGGGCGCATCGTGACGGCGGCCCTGGAACAATCACGGCGAGTCACCAAGGCGGCATTGTATCTGCGCGATCAGGACCGAACGGGATTCGATCGCTTGGCCTCGTTGGGGGCGGGAACGTTGGCGCATATCGAGATGGCGACGGCTCGTCCGCTGCTTGATCGATTGGCACAAGGTCCTTTGTCGCTCGAAGTCGTGAAACGCGACGCGGTCGAGCGCAAAGGGCGAGGCGAGCGCACGGATTATGCGGATGCGATTCTGAGCGCTGCGGCGGTGCTGGGTGGTTTGGCCGATGGTGGCGTATTGCTCCCGGTGCGCGCGGACAAGAACGAAATCATTGGCCTCGTCATCGTTGCGGACGATCGGGTGCGAGATGCGTTTTCCCCTGAAGAAATCGCGTTATTCGACACGTTGGCGACGCAGGTTGGCGTGGTCATTCAAAATTCGCGACTTTATCAACACATGAAAGAGCGCGATCGGCTGGCGGTGCTGGGGCAAATGGCCGCGGGCCTCGCGCATGAGATACGTAATCCGCTTGGAGCCATCAAAGGAGCGGCGCAGTTATTGGCTGATCCTGGGCCAGACGCCAAAGAGATGGATCCGGCGGCGCACGAATTTTTGGGGATCATATTGGAAGAGGTCGAGCGGCTGGATCGCGTCGTAGGATCGGTGCTGGATCTGGCCCGGACAAACCAAGGGGCGGTGGTGCCTACGGATGTGAATGCGGTGTTACGTCGAACGTTGCAGGTGTTATCGACGGAGCGATCGAGTCGTGATTTGACGGTCGACGTGCAGCTCGATTCGGGATTGCCGCGGGTCGCGGTGGATCCGGAGCAGCTTCGTCAGGTGATCATGAATTTGTATCGCAATGCGGCGCAAGCGATGGCGGGTCGAGGCGGGATTACGATCAAGACGCGGATTCGTCCGGGGTCGGGATCGGCGCTGCCGGGAATGGGTGCGCAGAACGATCCATTCGTAGAGATCATCGTGGCCGATACGGGGCCTGGGATATCGCAGAAAGTGCTCAAGAATTTATTTTTGCCGTTTTTCTCGACGAAAGAAAAAGGCACGGGTTTGGGGCTTGCGATAAGCCAAGGCATTGCGCAAGCTGCTGGCGGGCGTATCGAGGTGGAATCGTACGAGGGGAAGGGGACGACGTTTGCGGTGATATTGCCGGCGTCGAAAGAAACGCTTGGAATGCCGAATTCGACAGCGACGCCGATTCCGGGATCGCGGGGAAGTGGTGAGGCAATGGTGAATTAGCTAATCATTCTGCATCAGCCCGCGAATCTTGCCATTCGGGAGCAGCTTCACCCTGAG
>CAZETM010001050.1:0-3267 GCA_964514885.1 uncultured Polyangium sp.
CAACATGGCGTAAGCTGCCTGCTGAATCAATGCTTGGCGAAACGTGATTTCTTCATCCGTCGACGATCGATTACCCGGTTTTCGCGACAAGAATTCGCGATCGACCAGCTCGCCGAGCAACGCACTCAGCGAAGTGCTCGAAAGCGCTTGGTGAATCAGCGCCGCCACCCCGTCGGGCCTGAATTTGCGCCCGAAAATGCTGGCCGCACGCAAAAGGAGCCGGGACGAAGAAGGAAGCGCCATGATCCTCGCTTCGACCATTCCCGCAATCGTGTCTGGTAAAACCTCCGCGCGCCCTTCAGCCACCGCACGCGACAGCTCCTCAATGAAAAATGCATTACCATCCGCCCGCTCGACGATGGCCTCGATCCGCGACGAATCGACAGAATCACCCAAGATCGCATGCGCCAAGCTTTCCGACGCTTTTCGAGACAACCTCCCCAACTGCACCGCTTGCAACATTCGATCTTGCCACAATCCAGGAAACACTTCGTGCACGTCCGGGCGGCCTAGACCGAGCACCAACAAGGGCAGATCCGCTAGCTCGCGAAGCGCTGCATCGACCAGGCGCATCGAAGGAGTATCGCCCCAATGCAGGTCTTCGAGCACGACGACCACCGGCGACCGTGCCATTTTGGACCGAATGAAATCGACGAAAGCCTCCTGAATGCCGTCCGCCATGATCGACGCGCTCTGTCGTGCCGCACGAAGCCGCGGGTCATCTTCGTCGGAAAATCGCACGCCGAGCATTTCACCCAAAAACGCAGCCACTCGCAATTGCGCCCCGCCACCGCAAGACTTGCACGCATCGAAAAGCTTTTGCCGCTGCTCGTCCTCGGGCCGGGTCAAATCCACACCGCACGTGGCCCGCAACGCCCCACCAAGCAGCCCAAATGCAGAGCCCAGACCGAGCCAATCTCCTCGGCCGGAAATCAATGTATATTCACGCCCGTTCTCGCGCAGCCGATCCAACAGCTCGAGACGCAATCGCGACTTTCCCATGCCCGGGGGCGCCGACAACAAAATGGCCCGCGCCGAACTATCGTCGAATCCTTCGTCGACGAAATCGAGCAACGAGCGCAAATCTCGCTCCCGACCTACGCACACAACCGGCTTTCCCAACACACTTCGCGATAAATCTTCGTGAGCCCGTTCCCGCCTGAGCAGCCAATGCTCGGCCTCTTCCGTAATCACGAACCGATCCCCCAATAGCGATCGCGTCGTGGGATCGATGAGAATTCCGGACGTGAGCCAATTGGTACCGCTCATTTCCGAAGTAGTTTGCCCGAGCGCCGCCGTTCGATCGATGATTTCTCCCACGGCCAATCGACCATTTCGCGAACTTCGTCCGGTATAAAGCGCCACGATCTCCGAATGCGCAAGCTCCTTGATTCGCAATGCACAACGAGCCGCCACCGTGAGCTGATCGCCGGCATTTCCCACGCCGTCGAAAAGCGCCATCACGCCCCCACCCGCAAGCGGCTCCACAGTCGCTTGAAATGGTTTTACCGTTCGCACCACCACCTCGAATACGTCTTGCTGCTTCATTTGCAGCGTCACGCCTTCGGCGTATACGGGCATCGCAATGGGCAGCACGGCAATCAGCGACACTAGACGGCTTTCGTCGGTCGTCATGAGCGACACCGGTGCGTCCTCGATGTCCCCCGCACCGCGCTCCTGAAATACGACCCGCTCCAGCGCCTCAGCGACTTCCTGCCCATTAGCAGGACGAATGGCGGTGTTTTTCGATAACATTCGCACCAGCAGCGAATCCAAATCGTCCGGTAGTTCTGGGCATAGCTCTCGAGGTCTCGGCGCTTCCTCGAATAACACTTTGGCCAGCACCGCCATTACGTGACCGCCAACAAATGCGGCCTGACCCGTAATGCATTCGTACAAAACACAACCAAGCGAAAACACGTCCGCTCGAGCGTCCACTCGCCCGCGTTCTCCACGAGCTTGCTCGGGCGCCATATAACCGGGCGTGCCGAGCACACTGCCCGTTTGGGTCAATACGGTTTTTCCCCCCAATCGCGCGAGACCGAAATCGAGAATTTTAACTTTTTCCACTTCGCGGTGAACGAGAAAAATGTTGCTCGGCTTGATGTCTCGATGCACGACACCTTGCGCGTGCGCAGCGCCCAAAGCGCGCGCGAGACGCAGTCCAAGCTCGATCGATGCCGCAACGCCCAAGCGTTCGCGACGCAACCGCTCGTCCAGCTCTTCGCCTTCGAGCCACTCCATCGCGATGTACGGTTCGCCCGAAGATGCGAAACCATGCGCGACGTACCCGACGATGTGCGGATGCTCGAGAGCCGCCAAAACATGCGCTTCGTGTGTGAATCGCTTCGTCGTGCCTTCACCAAAGTCGCGCAGCACTTTGAGCGCGACCAACCCACCCGTCGTTCGATCGAGCGCGCGATACACCGTGCCCATGCCGCCAATGCCAGCACAAGCTTGCACCTCAAAACGATCGTCGACAACTCCGCCTTCGAGCATCAGCCCGGGCGAAGTCTAGAAGTTCTTCAAACGAAACGACAAGAGTTATTTTGGCGCGTTTGGTTGCGCGCACGAAGGACCACTTTCCCAGCTTTCAAGCGCACAACGACGTGCCAAATGCTACGGGTGCTAAATTTTTGCCACCTTGCCGTCATCCAGCATTGACCTACAGTGCCGTTATGCCGACCTTCGAGAAGCAGACCCGAATCGCAGCCTCGCCCGAACGAGTCTTTGCGTTTCACGAACGAGACGATGCGCTCGCAAGCCTGACGCCACCGTGGGAAAAAGCTCGAATTGTCTCCAAAACCCCGGGGCTCGAGGTCGGTACACGTGCAGTGGTCGAAGTCTTCGTCGGCCCGCTGAAAACGACGCTCATTGCCGAGCACACGCAATATGAAAAAAACCGCATGTTTCAGGATCGTCAAGTGAAAGGGCCTTTTGCTTCTTGGCTCCATACGCATTCGATGGAGCCGGACGGAAGCGGCGGTTGCATTCTGATCGATCGTATCGAATACGAATTACCCCTTGGCGCTCTCGGGCAACTCTTCGGGGGCCCCATGGTGCGCAAAAAACTCCAGCGCATGTTCGACTATCGGCACGAAGTTACAAAAAAGGCATGTGAAAGTAAATGACGCTCTTGTGAGGCGGAGCAAAAAACCTGTACCATCCGCCCACCATGAAACGACGCACAAGCTTTCTCCTCAGCTTTCTCCTCAGCTCTCTCCTCACGGCTCCGCTTCTTCTTCTTGCCAGTTGCGGCAGTGACCC
>CAZETM010001051.1:0-3265 GCA_964514885.1 uncultured Polyangium sp.
GGATGCTGATGAAGATCGAGTGAACTCACACGGATTTCTGGGATGAACATCTAGCGTAAGCAACTGCGCCAGCGTCGCCCAACACCACCCCTCCGGCAATTCCGGCAGGTCACTCGTCTCGGGCGCCGCGGGCTCTTCGTATTTCGCTTTCCACTTGTCGTCCTTCGGCGCCTTCCCGGCCGCTTTCATCTTCGCCAGCTCGGCCTCCTCCCAGCGCCGTCGACGCTCCACCAGGATACGCTCCAGCAGCTTCGACGCGGGCTCGTAATCGCGTCCTTCCGCCCGCGCCAACTCCGCTTCCGTGGGCACGAGGCGCCCCTCCACCGCCGCCTTGAGCACCGACGCGCGATATCGCTTCAGATTGCGCTGGACGCGTTCGAGGGTCGCAATGGCGGAGTCGAGACGGGTGAAGTAGGAATCAATGCTTTCGGTGATCCTTACTTGTTCCTCGACCGGTGGAACGCGAATGGGGATGGTTGAGAGATTTGCTTTCGATATTCGTTTGCGTGTGGAGCCGCTTTGAAGGTCGGAGACCGCAACACGAATTACGGGTGCATTGATAAAGTTAGCAAGCCACTTTGGCGAGACCGTTTTGGCAGGTCTAACAATGCAAACGTCGACGACTGTAACGCACGGCATCGAGGCCCCGGGAAAAAGACATGCGCGGCCCAATGGATCGGGCATCCGCGCAATCATCACGTCAAGTGGCTCAAGAAACGTACAATTCAGTTCCTTTGCCCGCTCGTTCGTCATGAAGCGATTGGATCGATCCCGAAATACACCGTCGCCAATGTCTGCGAGTTGCGTGAGCCGGACGTTGCCGTTGGGGTCCTGATCTTCCGTCTCAACCCAGTCGCCATCGGTCATCAGTCCTTGTGGGCCAACGAGATCTGGAAGCGTTGCAGTTGTCCACCCTCGCGGCAGGTCATTTTCACTCATGCCGCCAGTACCTCATTCAGCTCCTTCAAAATCACCCGCAACTCCTTACCAAACACCTGCGTCGCCGTTCCTAACCCGCCCGCTTCCACGAAGGGCGTATAATCGAAATCATCCACGTCCACTTCCAAGCTCGTCGCCACGTGATCCCGCATCATCTCCAGCCACCGCACCTGCTGCGCCGTAAACGCTCGCCCCCGGTTCGCCTGCTGCGCCATCCAATGGTGGAATCGCTCCCGCACGTCCTCCGCAAACGGACGCAATTCGCTGCGCTGATGCAATGCAAACCGAACCAGCGACACCATATCCGTCAACAGCCGCTGCCCCGACGGCTTTTTCACTTTGTCTTTGGCCAGCCGCTCATACGCTTGCCATAGCCGCTCCGGCGTCCACGACCGCGGAGGCGCCTTGATCGCCGCCGCCAGCGCCTTGATGTCCTTGTATCGCAACCGCTCCCGATGCGGCACCGAATAAAAGAATTGCAACGCGTCGAGCTGCTCCTTGTTCTCCGCCAAGAATTGCTCGAAGGACGATACCAACGCCTCCGCCGCATCTTTGTCGTCCGGCGCAAACCCCGTCTTGTCCACCAAAAGCTCGTCACGGCTCAAATGATCGATGATTTGATCATACGAAGCCCGCAACTCCTGCAATTTTTTCCGCAACTCCGGCCGCTGCGCCAATGGCGCCACCGCCGCCGTCGCCAATTCGTCCGCCGCCGCTTCGATTTGCTTCTCCGTCGGCTCCACGTCCTCCGCGAGCCCGTGTTTTTTGCGCGCTTTGTTTACCTGCTCGTCCGGATCGAGCGCCAACAGAATCGCGCTCGCCATTTGCGACAAGGAAACTCCGCCCGATAACACCTCGACCTCTTGCCACTGCGCCGGCCCGCATTCCCGATCGAGCCGCGAAAGACGCCCAGCAATGGACGAAAGCACATCCGGATCCGTGCTTCCCGCCGCAATCAGATGCAGCAGCTTGTCCAAGGCAACTTTCGGCTTGCGCTCGATCGGCAGCGTATCTTGCAAGTCCGTATTCGTGATGCCTACGCAATCGATGACGATAAAATGAGTTTTCGCGTAGGCGCCCGGCGTCACGCTCTGCAGCTCGTTCTGGTCGATGATCCGAACGCCGCGCCCTTTCATTTGCTCGTACAAGACGCGGCTCTTCACTGCGCGCAAAAACATGACGATTTCCACGGCCCGAATGTCCGTGCCCGTCGCAATCATGTCCACGGTGACCGCAATACGCGGATGATAACCCGTCCGAAATTCCTGAATGAGCACCGAGGGCTTCTTGTCCGTCGCCTTGTAGGTGATCTTGCGGGAAAATTCGTTACCCTCGCCGAATTCCTCGCGCACGATCTCCACAATCCGCTCGGCATGGTCGTCGTCTTTGGCAAAAATGAGCGTTTTCGGCACGATGGTCCGGCCTGGGAAGATCTCCGTGGACAAACGCTCTTTGAACGTCCGCACGACCAGGCGAATCTGATCGGACGCGACGACGCTGTTATCCAGATCCTTGCCTCGATAGCTGATGTCTTCGTCCACCTTTTTCCACCGTTCCCCCGAACGGTTGCGCACTTTCACGTAGGTATCCGGCGCCGCTTCGATGACCGAGCCTGTTTCGGTGATTTTCGTGCGAATGTTGTATTTGTGAAACTGCACGTTGACGCCATCGGCCACCGCGCGCTCGTGCGAATACTCCATCACCACGTTTTGCTGAAAAAACGCATACGTATGATTGGCCGGCGTGGCGGTGAGGCCCACGAGATACGCGTCGAAATATTCGAGCACCTGGCTCCAGAGCGAATAAATCGAGCGATGGCATTCATCGATGAAGATGACGTCGAAAAATTCGGGAGGGTATGCCTGATTGTACACCACGGGCAGCGGCTCGAGGTTCGTCAATCCCGGCGGCAATTGCTCGCTGCCGCTTTCGTCCAGCTCGGGATCCAGATCGGGCTCGCCCTTGAGCATCGAATAAAGGCGCTGAATGGTGCAAATGGCAATCTTGGTCGATGCGCCAATCGTATTCGACGTCAGCCGCTGAATCCCGTACAGTTCGGGCAGTTTACGATGGTCGTCGGGCGTGACGAAATTACGGAATTCGTTTTCAGCTTGTTCGCCTAGGTTGCCGCGGTCGACCAAAAAGAGCACTCGACGCGCGCCGCCATATTTGATCAGCCGGTAGACCGAGCTGACGGCCATATAGGTCTTGCCCGACCCGGTGGCCATTTGAATGAGCGCCCGGGGTTTGTCGACCTGGAGCGATTTTTCCAGCTTGGCCACGGCTTCCACTTGATTGCCGAAGCGTTTTCCCAATGCGGAAGCGA
>CAZETM010001052.1:0-3259 GCA_964514885.1 uncultured Polyangium sp.
GTGCCCCTCGAGCAGCAGAGGCTTTCCGGTGCCATCGGCGTTCCACACCCGGGCGATTATGTCCGAGGAAGCGGTCACGATGCGCGTGCCGTCAGGGCTAAACGCCGCAGTCCAGACGCCAGCCTGATGGTGAAGAATCGCGCTCGCGATTCCCTGATACTTGGCCCAAAGGGCAAGCTCGCGCCACCGCGGCGGAAGCTCACCCGCAGGTTCCATCTCGCGCACCAGGCTGAGGACCAGGGTCGGATCGGACAGGTGCTCGCGCGCGCTCGCCATACGGCCGGCATTCCGTGCATCGGTAGCCTTCTTACCGGCCTCCTCGGCGTTCTTGTTGGCATCTTTAGCGCTCTTCTGTGCGTTTTCAGCGCTCTTCTCGGCCTCTTCGGTTTTGGCATCCGCCCGCCGTGCCTCGTGGTTCGCCTTGAGGGCAAGCACCGAGATCACGACCACGATCAGGCTCAGAAACGCAATAACCGCACCTATCGCTCGCCTTTGCCGTCGTTTCGTTCGATGCGATAACTCGACCACCGCCTCCAAATACAAAAACTCACGCTTGCCAATGCCCAGGGCTCCTTCCTTTGCGGCCTCCCCCTTATTCCGCTCCAGCCAATACCCGGCCTCCGTCGCTGCCCGATCGCGCCACAAGAAACCTTCACCCCGATCGTTCTTCGCCCATTGCGTTGCGGCATTACGCAATTCTTCCAAAAACACCGCGTCTTTTTCGTTCTCGTCCAGCCATTGCCCCAGCCGCGACCATCGCTCTATCAGCGACTCGTGCGTCAACTCGGCCGTCTTTCCCTCCCGGTCGCCGCCGGTCTCAATCGATAGGAGCCGCCCATCGGCCAATAGTTGCACGACCTGCTCAATCCCCTCTCGATTGTCCGACAGCGCAAAAAGTTCGTCCAAAGACACGACGGCACGCGTCCGTTCGGGGGTCACCAGGCGCATCATGATGGCCTGTGCCATACGTTGCTCCGGAATGCTCATTCCCAAAAGAACCGCATCCGCATGCGTCGAAAGCGCGCCCGCCACCCCGCCCAACGCTTGATACGCCGCCCGCGTAAGCTGCTTTCCTTCCCGATCTCGAGCTTCCCACAATTGGTTTGCCGTAAATTGCATGACCGGCAGAGGGCTCTTCGTATCAGCAAGCGCACCGAGCATTTCATTGCATAACGCCTCGTCTTCGAATCGATATCCGACGGCCGCGAGCGGTTTCTCCAGGGCATCCCGTAGCCCGAGCGGCGTGATGGGCGGCAAAAAGAAAAGACCTCGCGTCATTGATGCCAAAAATGCGCGATCCTCGGATACGCGATCCAGAAAGTCCGCTCGCATCGTCATGACGACCCGCAGCGGCGACGAGGCATCGTCCGCAACGCCTTCGATGCACGCACAAAAGGCCGCTCGTTCAGCGGAATCGATTCCTTGTGTATAGAGCTCTTCCAATTGATCGACGACCAAGAGAGCCCGATGGTCGGCGCCTCGTCTTCGGCAGCGTGCCCGCAAGCGCGCGCCCAAATACCCCGGCTCCGCGCGCAACGTATTGGTTATGGCCGCAGGGTCTGCTTCGTTTGCCCCGGCCGACGTGTCGGTCAGGAAGGCGAGCACGTCTGCCAGTGCCGCAAGCGGCCGTCTACCTGGACGAACGATGAATGTCTCCAGAACGCCACCCGCGCGTTTCATCGCTGGAATCACGCCCGCACGCACGAATGACGATTTCCCAGCTCCCGATGCGCCCGCAATGGTCACGAGCTGCTGCTGGCGGAGCCGTCCGACCACCGAAGCGATATCGTCGTCCCGACCGAAAAACCGTGCTGCATCCGATTCTTGAAATGCTGAAAGCCCCGTGAAAGGGCTCGCTCCCTCGGAAAGCACGCTTGCGCTTCGCTTGTCGGCGCTGAGTTGCTCCAGCGCCTCCACGAGGGCCTTGGCGGAGCCCATCCGTTCTTCTCTGCGTTTGTGTAAACAGCGATCGATGATCTCTGCAAGCGCAGGTGCCGAGGACAGCTTTTCCCGCGCGCTAGGCATGGGCTCGTCGAGAATGGCGACGCAGAACAAGCGCGAGGCGGTGAGCGGTTCGAGCGGATGCGCGCCTGTGGCCAGTTCGAAGAGAATCAAGCCCACTGCCCAAATGTCCGTGCGGCCATCGATTGGAAGGCCCAACCATTGCTCCGGTGACATATAAGGCATCGTTCCAGCGATCACGCCGTCCTGCGTGAGCTGCACATTTCCCACCGGAATCGTCTTGCCTTCGACGATCGTCGTTTGGGTAGCTTCGACGTTCACCTGTTTGGCAATACCGAAGTCGAGGACCTTGACGTGACCCGTATCGGTCAGGAGGATGTTCTCCGGCTTCAGATCACGATGCACGATCCCCATTTCATGGGCGCACGCGAGCGCTCTTGCCACGGGCAGCATCAGCTCCACAGCGGCGGCCGGGCTATTGCTCATTCTACCGGTAATCACGTCGCGCAGCGTCCGACCCTCGACGTATTCGAGCGCCATATAGGGTCGGCCATCGATTTCGTCGACATCGTAGATGACGACGATATTCTCATGTCGGCATAACGCCGTCATGCGCGCCTCGGCAAGGAACCTTTCTGCGGCTGGGCCTGCATGGTCGAGCAGAAACTTGATGGCGACACGGCGCCCCAGGCGAAGGTCGCGAGCCAACACCACCATGCCCATCCCGCCCTGACCGAGCTTGCGAATGATTTCGTAATGCTTGATGAGCGCACCAGCCGCGAGCGCGGTGTTCGGAGCATTGGGCGAATCCCGCGTGGCATCGTCGGACGCGGCAACGGTGTCCAGGAAAGCGTTGGCCGCACCTACGGCATCGTCGGATGCGCCAAGGGTGTCCGTGAAAGCGCTGGGCGCAAATTCGCCTGTTGGATTGCCGTCGGTTGAACGCATGTTGGTCGGTCTCGCTGCAGAATGACGTCGTACAACTTGCCATGGTAGGCGCCTAAGGCAAACAAAGGCAGAATTTCTCCATTTGACGCGTCTACATCGCCACGCGTCATCCGTGGGAGGTTATGCTCTCGCGCGCATCCAGAACACGCTGTTCGTCACTTCGTAGTCGTTGACGCTTCTTGCGTTCGATTTTCCCTAACAGGCGAACACACGTGTGCATCGGCGCCGGTCAGCGCGAGCGCCGTGACGCTACTGCCGCCCGTCACCCCGAATACGCTCGCCATTCCATCCGCGGTTCGTCGTAGCTGATCGTGTCCCGGTTGCTCAATACCGCAAGGCATTCTTTGCG
>CAZETM010001053.1:0-3256 GCA_964514885.1 uncultured Polyangium sp.
CCTAAAGGGGTGGGTCTCGGTCTCGGTTCTGTACTGGCAACTGAGACCGGGACCGGGACCATGGTCTTGGTCTTGGTCTCACTTCCAAAAAACTTGGCCCACACCTACACGATCGCACACTGTCACACGTCATGAGCACCGAACCCAACGCGCCCCCCTCGGATGATGACGCACCGCGACAGGATGCGCCTGCACCGAATGACACCGTGCCATCATGGGCCGCGTTCTTGGAACGTCACCAGCGCCCCGCCGCTGAACAATACACACCCGCGTTGCTTTCGGCGTGGGCATGGCCAAGACCCTTGCCAGACCTCGATCCGCCCAACGTCTTCCCATTTCATCGCGCAGTCGGATTTGCCGATATTTGGACGGCTCAGCGGCTACTTGTGCACATCGCCGTTGCATTAGGAACCGGCGATCGAAAGCTCCTCGACGAAATGGAAGCTATGCGATTGGCCTTGAGCGATGCGAAAGGCGGCGTTCCGCACGGGAAGGACGAAGCGAAGCTGTTTTTCTTGGCTCGATTCCGCAACATTCTGACCATGTACGTCAAGGACGGCGAATTTCGCCCGGACTTGGTGCATTGGGGCCTCCTCAACATGAATACGATGTTCGTGGACTGCGATCCTGCATTTGCGAAACTCGATAATGTCTACGTTGCCGAGTGCATCAAATCCATAAAGAATGGCCGCGGCGCCTATGCAAACGATTGGAAACGTGTAGCTGCTCAAATTGCCGTCAGGGTCGGTGCGTTCGATTCTGCCAAACTCGGCACGACCGACAAGGAACGCGAAGACGCACTCATGGCCGATTTCGGGCCAAAGTGGACGCAGCGCGATCAAACCAGGTTCCCGGAGCGCCCACTACCCGAGCCGAAGAAAGAAAAGCTACCCGCAAAAAAGCGTTCCCGTCCGGTGTAATCATTAGCCATGGCCTAATCATTACCCGTGGCCTAATCATTAGCCAACGGGTAACCATTACATCATAAAAATCGAATCGTTAGCTGAAAAGTAATGATTGCAGCATCCTAGGCCCAGATGGGACACCTAGGCATGCCCATTGTCAACCAGCCCAAAGCCTCCCAAATCAAAGCCGACGAAACGTTTCGACGCCGCATCTCCGATTTCATCGAAGCGCACGGCGAGCAAGAAACGAATCGACTCCTAGAGACACCGCGCAACACACTCGCAAGGGTTGTCGCTGGTCTCCCTGTTCGACGTGCGACGCTCGCTTTCGTGAGCACGCAACTGGACAAGGTTGCGCCCGTCGACGCCGCGGCACTGGCACCGAAGGGGACCGACCATGCCCCCGCGTGACGTCCCCCCCGATGTTCGAGAGGCCCTGGCCCCGTTCGCAGATTGGCTCGCGACGCTCGTACTCGATGCAGTTGCCGAACGCATGAAGGGCAAGGAAGGCCCGCGCTACTACGACGGAAAAAGCGCGCCTATGGGCCAAACGGCATTTCTGCGCCTAGCCGGTCAAGGCGCGTTCCCTTCGTTCAAAGTGGGTAAGAAGGTGCGCGCACTGGCAAGCGACGTGCACGCATACATCGAAGCTCAGAACGGAGCTCGCGCGCGCCCCCCTCGCGCGCCCGCTGTAGCTCCGCCGGTTGACGTGAACGATCTTTCACCGGCCGAACTTCATGAGCTTTCGATGAACGGAGCTTTGCCGCGGTCGCGAAAGGGCAAACGGTCATGAGCACGAATGGAGCGCCGTCCTTCGTTGTCGCGGTGGAAATATCAGCGCCGTTCGCTCCGCACGTGGACACGATCGCGGCATTGAACAAAACCCGCGCCCCGAACGAAAACACCGAAGATCGAAGCACGTGGTTTTTCCGTGCGCACGTTCGCCCGCTAGCCACTGCAATCGAGCTGAAGCCCGGTCTCACGCTTCGCGGTGCGAATATGCCCCCCGAAGGTTTGCCGCCATTACCGCGAAACTTCATCGGCGAGATATACGAGGAAAACGTCGAGTACGCCAAAATCGCCGATCGCGACGATTACGACAGATGGGACGCAGAGCAGTCGGCCGAAACGAACCCACCTCGAGCATCGGTCAATCAAGACGAATCCGAGATAAACGCGCAATGGTCGGGCACCGAGCGTCAACAGGAATCGCAACCCGCAGCAAATGAAGCGCCGCGACGACTCCGCACCATTTCAATCTGCGAGCTAATCGAGTCCGAGGATCCGCCGGATAATTCAATATGCCCAGCCCTTGGAATATGGCACGGCGAGCGCCCCATGGGAATCATCGGCTACAGCGGCACGGCCAAATCATGGCTCATGATTTGGCTTGCACTGCAACTCGCCACGGGACGCACATTATTCGACAATCCAGCTTGCCCGATCAAGCGCCGCTATCGCGTGCTCATTCTCGATTACGAGCTGAATCGTCGAATTCACAAGAAACGCCAAAGCGAGTTATGCGAGACAGCAGGCATCGATTACAGGGACATCGGCGACGGGCTCCATTATGGCGAGCACCCCGGGCTGTATTTGAATGATCCCAACGCCGAGGCCATTATTGAGCAAGAGACTAAAGGTTTCGACATTATCGCGATCGACGCTTTGCGTCCTGCGGCCCCCGGCGAAGATGAAAACGATTCTAAGTTTCGTCGTTTCGTCGACCTTCTCAATAGGATCGCAGTTCGGACCGGACGCTATTTCATCATTCTACACCACACCGGCCACGCAGGAAAAAGCCAGTCCGCTGAGCCTCGCGGCACATCAGGCATTCGCGACGCACTAGGGGCCATTTTTACCGTGACGAACGGGGATGACAACCGAGCACCGAAGCGCGTGGAAAATACCAAAATGGCGCCGAACGCTGACGATTTTGCAGAGCCCTTTTTCATTCAATTAAAGCGAGACGGCGAGGACGGCAAAGGTCCGATGCGGATCACGTTCATGACCGAAGAACAGGCCGAAGAGCAAGCAGACGAGAAAGTGGAGCCGTTTGCCCAAGGCGAATTCCCGGACAGAATGAAAAGAATCCTCATCGTCGTTCGGAAGACTTCCGGCATTAGCAAGAACAAGATCGTCGAAATCGTAAGGGGCAATAAAAAGAAGTGCGAGAAAGTGATCAAATGGCTTCTCGACAAGGGGCACATCGAGAACAAGGGCACCGACTCGCGCCACAAATACGAAATCACCGCCATGGGTCAAGAATGGCTCGACAGAAGCTCGCCATACGCCGCGCGCGTACCAGGCCCCAACGTGCCCCCCAGCGCCCCCCAGAACGCGCCCGCGTCACC
>CAZETM010001054.1:0-3252 GCA_964514885.1 uncultured Polyangium sp.
CACGACGCTAGCCTCACCCCCCGGCCCCCTCTCCACATGTGGAGAGGGGGAGAAGAGAAGAGGGTTAGCGGGGGACGAGTTCGGCGATCACGTTTCGCGCGGCTTCTCGAATGACGTCGTGGGTGGGTTTGGCGCGTGCGAACACGTGAGGCTTCGGCGCAATGTCGAGCCAGGCGATTTCGTCTGCATTGGTACCCGTCGAGCTATCTGGCGATGCGGGCGTTTGAAGCAAGATCGTCGGTGTAGGCAATTCGGGCGCGAGGGTGCACATGGCGTGAAGCGCTGCGGTGACATCGTGAAGCACGCCTAGGCGATCTGGCGCGACGAGCAGGATACGGTCTGGCTGGAGCGCTCGGGTGAGGTCCAGATTGGTCAGGCCTTTGCCAATGGGTGACAGCATCGCGCCTGCAGTCTCGATGAGTACGACTTGTGCAACATGCGCGTTGACCCAATTCGTGATGACGGCAAAGTCGATGGAGATACCGGCGCGTCGTGCAGCGAGGTGTGGGGAGACGGGGTCACGGAACGCGTAGGGTTGAGGTCGAACGGGAATGGAGCTGAAGGCAGCGAGGGAGCCGGCGTCGGTTGAAGCGTCACGAGGGTCGAGTGGGACACCGGACTCGATCGGCTTGAGGGCAACGACGGAGACGCCCATGTCGGACAGGGCGGCAGTGATGGCAACGGCGGCGTGAGTCTTGCCGATCTCTGTGCCAGTTCCAAGGACGACGATTCGAGTCATGATTGCATCGTAGGTTATGCGGTTGATGCTGTGGAGTGTGACCATGCATCACGAAAGACGATTAAAAATCGCTCGATGTCTTCATGGGTCAGTTGCGCGTGTGCAGTAATGCGTAAGCGTGATGTTCCTTTGGGTACGGTCGGAGGACGGATGGCCTGGACCAAGACGCCTCGTTCACGAAGGCGGTTGGAAATCTGGACGGTTATTTCAGGAGCGCCAACGATGCAAGGCAATATGGGACCTATCGAGGGAAGCAGTGCGGGTCCGACGATCCGAGTGAGTTCGGCGCGCAGGTAGGTGGCGACTTCTTCGAGACGTTTGCGAGCAGGATCATCCTGGGCGACTCGAGTGACGCGATGGGCGATGGCGTTTGCGAGGGTGGGGCTGATGCCGGTGGAAAAAACGAAGCTGCGGGCACGGTTCCAGAGCCAAGTGCGAAGGAGGCGAGGCCCAGCGACAAAGGCGCCTTGGAGGCCGAGAGCTTTGCCGAGGGTTCCGACAAGGACATCGGGTGTTACGCCGACAGAAGCGGCGATACCTCGGCCGGCGGGTCCGAGGGTTCCGACAGCATGAGCTTCGTCGACGATGAGGGCAGCGTCGTGGTCGTTGCAGATGGTGCGGAGGCGAGTCAGGTCGGGGACATCGCCATCCATGCTGAAGTAGGATTCGGTGACGACCCAGCGATGCGCAGCGTGCGGAGCGTTGTCGAGGGCACGGGCGACGGCGTCGGGATCGTTATGAGGAACGACGAGGATGGTGGCTCCGGAGAGGCGACAGCCATCGATGATGGATGCGTGGTTGAGCGAATCGGAGACGACAAGGTCGCCTGGGCGAGCGAGTGCGGAGATGGTGCCGACGTTGGCGGCGTAGCCGGACGAAAAGATCAGGGCGGCTTCGGTGTCGAGCCACCTGGCGATTGCTTGCTCAGCGAGTGTGTGGTCGGGATGTTCGCCGCTGACCAGACGTGACGCTCCGGCACCGGAGGCAGGTTTCCTATTGGTGGCGTTGTCGGGCCAAGGCTCGGCGGCGTAGCCGAGGTAGTCATTGGAGCACATGACGAGCGCATCCGGTGGAGGAGTCCGATGACTGCGGAGGAGCCCCTGCTGCTCGAGCGCTCCGACCTCGGCTTCGAGATATCGGAGCGGGCTGTTGGGGCTCATCAATGATCCTCGTCGTCCGGGGCTTCAGTGGTTCCGAGGGTAGCGTCGATGCGTTCGCGCAGGCGTGAGAAGGCGGTACGAGTTTGGGCAACCAACTGGGCGTGCTTGGCGTGTGCTTCTTCGAGTTCGTTGGCGAGTTGGAGGGCAGCGAGCAGGAGGGCATGGGGATTGGCCATGCGACCTGGCGGTGAGACTTCGGCAAGTTTTTGTTCGACGACGAGCGCGGCGCGTTGGAGTTCGTCATCGGTCGCCGACGTGACGACGCGATAGTTTTGTCCACCGACGCGGACCTGGACCGTTCGACCACCCATGGCGGACGCAAGCTATCATGAAAATGGTTGCTGCTGGGGAAGGTTGTTGCCTCACCCCCCAACCCCCTCTCCAAATGGAGAGGGGACGAATGAGGCCGATTCTCCCCTCTCCGCAATGCGGAGAGGGGCCGGGGGTGAGGCCGGTTCTCCCCTGCTATGAAAACTCCTTCCAGGGGCGGGTGCGTCCCAGCTCTGTTCTGCTCATGCGGCAGCCCGCTCGTTCACGGTAACGTGTAGGCTGAGTTCGGTGAGAGCTTGCAAATGGCGTTGGGCCTTTCGCTTGCGCTGCTCGGCCGATATCGTGAACGTGCGTCGAAACCGAGTCAGTTTGCGCAATTCTTCAACTTGCGCCGGCGGCAAGAAGCTCGGTGACACGAGTCCGTGCATCACCAGCTTGGAGAGCCACTGACTGTCGTTGACGTCGGTCTTTCGCCCGGGAACCTGTTTCACTTCCAGGGGGTTGACCAGCCAAACGGTGCGCTTCGGCGACAAGCTCTGCAACGCGCGAACAGCCGGCTTCCAGTACACACCGGTGCTTTCGAGTCCCACGATCGGGATGTCTTCTTCATCAAGCCACGCGACCATTTCGACGAGCGCGTCGTGAAACGACTCGAAGGTGCGCGTTTCGACCTTCTCTTTGCCGCGCGGATCGACCTTGCGGATCGAGACAACGAGTGGGTCGCGATGCACGTCGATACTGGCAGCGATGGGATACAGCTTGTCCATTCCAGCCTTGGTCGACAGTGGTTGGAGGCTCGCGAAAACGAAAACATCCTGCTATCCGTGCTCAGACGAGCTGGGGGCTCGCCCTGCAACAATGGTGGATCCATCGAGCCATGTCCCAGACTCTCCACCGAGGTGCCACCCATCAGAGGGGAAACGGGGTTAAACAACCGGCTCGCACAGGATGCACCCGCAGCTCGTCGTTTTCATCTTTGGTGGGCGAGGCTCCGATTCTCCCCTCGCCGCAATGCGGAGAGGGGCTGGGGGTTGCGAACGGCATGATCAACAGACCGGAGGTGAAAATCCTGTACCCGGGGCC
>CAZETM010001055.1:0-3249 GCA_964514885.1 uncultured Polyangium sp.
GGTGGGGTGGCGAAGGGTCGGGGGGCGGGCGTCAGGGATGGCGATTGAAGCGCGAGCGTTCGGGCGTGCGTGGTCAGGTTTGTCCAGTGCGTGGCGAGGTTTCGCGGGGGTGGGGTCGGTTGTGGTGGGTGGGGCGTGAGAGGTCGCGAGGGTTGTGCGCAGTTTACGCGCCGGCTGCGTCAATCAGTCGTAGAGCGGTTACCGAAGGTGCAGGCGGGATAGGTTCGCAGACGCTCGTCCCACGCGATAGTCAGCGGGTATGTGCCTCGCCAGAAGGCATGAATCTGCGTAGAGGGATGGACATAATCGGCTCTTTGGTCAGGGCGCACGTCTGGCCCGACGAGATCGATGCCAGCGCACTCATAAAGCCATTCTACGTATTGTGCACAATTGCTCTGCACAAGTATGGGATTCCCATCGATTTTGAGATCGTCGCGAACTTTCTTCTTATTCTTGTGAAATTCGCATGTCGTGCCGATTCGGGACAATTCTCGTAGATGTGTTTGGGACAATAGCGCTACTTCTTGGACCTTGAGCGGGTCGAGATCCAATCGCTGTCCGACGATATCGACGTGATATTCGTCAGGCTCACCCCAGATAGCGAGATTCAAGATGGAGGGGGCTGCGTTGGGGCTATGCGGTACGCCATTGGCTTGAATGCGGCAGGAGGTTGCCGAAACTTCGCACTTTTCGCCAACGAACACGGCAGCGTGTAGTGGATATTTGGCGAGGGGTAAGTACGAGAAAACCACATCTCCAGGGCGAAGCTGCGCGCAGACTTCATGGTCATGAATCTTGTGCAGGGCCACGGGGACTCCGATTTAGGCAATGAGCAAAGCGGTGTATCGATAGAAGTTGTGCCGGTCTTCTGGACCAAATGCGTGATCCATTGCCTCGAGCCATGCAGCTTTGAGTCGTTTGGCGAGCGTTCGTCCGGCACGAACGGTGCCCGCGCCTTCGAGGCCGCGTTGCCTGCGAAATGCTTGCACAAAGACTTCTGCTGCACGGTTAGCGTTGGCAGTGGTGGTGATACCACCGATGGACCATAGGAGTAAGCTGCAAAGATCGCGGTTAGGAGCGTTGGGCGACGAAATCTTCTGCTCAGCCGACCAGCGTTCCAACGTCGCATCGAACAAAGCATTCGTGGATTCTTCGTTCATCGGATAAGTATTGGTTCCCCAGTCGAGCACTGCATTTGCTGCACCCCAAGCGACATCGAGTTGTCCTCGAATGAGCCATTGGCTCAGCGGCGCAGTGGCGCCATCATGCAATAATGGAGGCAATGAGGGGATAGCTGCTACAGCCGATTCGCGGGCATCGGTTGATTGTTCCCACCGCCGAATCCAATTCAATACGGAATTTCCCAAGCTGCGCCGTAAATCCGAATTCGAGATTCGGAGCCATCGTGAGCGTTGCGCGGCAACTGTTGCGACGAGCGAATGCGCGTGCTCGTCTTGCAGTACCGCGTCCATTATGTTGGCCACATCGTTCACGCCTGCCTTTGCGGCGCATTCGATAACCGCGGCAAGCGCAGGGCGTCGGCTCGTCACCCATTCCGGTGCCGATGCTTCCAGCCATCGAACAAGCATGGCCCTACTGCTCGACAATTCGATCACTTCCGACACATATGCCTCGAATGCTGCTATTTCCGCATGAGCGGTAGCGTTAGCATAGCGAGCGACAAGGGAATCGAGTTCAGTTCTCGAATGGCGTAGGGGTTCAGGGCACGGATCCACCCGCGGTGTAGTGCCTTTGCTACGCAAGGGCTTAGTCATCGCGGTAGAAAGAGCCTCACGATGGGAGGAGTATCTCAGCGTGTTGTTCGATTGCGCAAATGCGCCTGCATAATACAAACTGTCTTGCTCTAGTGACGGCATAAGGCATTTAGCTCAGGGTGACGACTTTACCCGGTGCATTTTGTTCGAGCCACGATAAAGTGTCTCGCGCCTGCTCCAAAGCTTCGATTAAGCGTGTGAGTGATTGTGGGGTGCATTGAAAAGTTGTATCATGTTCCTCCTCATCGAGCTCAATTCTGACGAGAGCGATCGGTGCGAGATCAAGTGTTTCTTGAGGCCCTCCCGAAACCATCCGGAGGTCGCAAGATATGGTGCAATGCATGAAAGTGGGCATTCCACGCGCAATTTTTGCAGCGCGAGAGAATTTTCGATCTAAGGCGGCTCCCAATACCATCATCTTGTCGAATACATCTTGCGCCGCTTCAACATCACCACCGAGCAGGGTTTGCCATTGGGGTTCCGCTAATGTGAAAAGAACAAGTCGCGTTGCAGCCCAAAGGTCTACCTGATTTGTGTTCGACTGTCGTGCCAGGGCGGCAATTTCGTCCCGATGTATGGTAGGCGAACTCGGGTCGAAGTTCTCGACCGCGTTCAGCGTCGCATGCCGCAAATTTTCGGGAAGCGACAAAAGATGCTGAAGAGCCTGCCTTGCGCCTGCAAGCGCTTCAGGAGACATCGTATTCATCGTGGGTCCTGTACACCTTTGCTGCGCGGCCGGCAAGTGTGTCGTTTGTGCGCATCCGTTCGCGACGACGACTGATCGCACTCGCCCGTCCATGTCTCAAATCCAGCTTGCCCTCCCTCCGCCCGTTCCGGTAGTCTCTCACCCCATGGAAAAGCTTTCCCGTGCGGCGTCCGGCACTCGTCATGAGCGCTGGAGCCTCGAAATCCTCGCTTCGCTCGATGCTCATCGCTCGGCAAACTACCTGCTCACGACCGAGCAAAAAGATGCGCTCACTGCCGAGAAGCAGCGCATCGAACCACGCATTACGGCATTGGGCGCGGCCGTAGGCCCGTACCGCGATTTCATCGAAAATGCACACGTGACCATTCGCGCCAAACAGCGGGTGGCGAATTATCTATGCGACGAGGCGCAACGTGGAGCCGATGGAGCGCTGCGCCCACATCGACGCGAAATTGATTCCATTGTGCCAGGCGGCTATGCCGCAATTCTCTCCAAAACGCCGTTGTCGCGCGTCTTGCGGCTCGGGCACGAAAAAACGGCGCACTTGGCGGAAAGTGCGGCGAGCGCGATTCGCACATTGCCGTCGAAAATCCCCGGCACAACTTCGCTTGCAGATGCCCTGGAGGAAGGAGCATCCTTGCTTCGTGATTACATCAAGCAAACGGAAACGCTCGAGGCGCAACGGCAGCCTTTACGGTCGGCTGTAAACAAGGCCATTTACGAGTTGCGTGAAGAACTCGATCAAATGGACGGTCGGCTGCGCTCGCA
>CAZETM010001056.1:0-3243 GCA_964514885.1 uncultured Polyangium sp.
GCTGCGTGCTCTATACCGTAGGTGGCGTCATCCATTGCTTGCTCAATCCACCAGCCGAATCGCCGGCCGAAGCCGAGACGGAAGAACCTGCACAGGAAGGGCTTGCGTGACCTCGCGTTTCGTCCCGACCGTTCGTCTGGGCATCACCGCGCTCACGCTCGTTTTCGTCGCGATCTTCTGCGTCACTCACGCTCAGGCCAAAGGCAAAAAGAAACCTCCGCCCCCTCCGCCGCTCGATGGGCAAACGATCGATTACGCGTGGGACGGCAAGGACGTTGGTCATCCCGAACGAGCGTGGCTTGGACGGACCTTCGTGCATCGGTCTGTCGCGACGGACGCGGCCAAACCCAGACCGCTCGTCGTGTTCATCCATGGCTTGAACACCGAGGGGATTCGTTATCGATGGATGGGAGGCGGCAACGAGGGCGACGTTCGACGCATCGTTTCGGGCCTCGTCGAGACGGGCAAGATTCCGCCGGTGATCGTTGCAGCACCAAGTTCCATCGTTCCTTCGGCGGTCACCAATGCCGTCACGAGCTGGCCTGCGTTCGATCTCGATCGGTTCGTCGCGCGTACACGTGAGGCGCTTTCGGGCGTGGCGACGATCGACACGAGTCGCATCATCGTGGCCGGGCATTCGGGCGGTGGATGTAATACCAAAGGTGGAATCGCGACGGCGATTGCCGCGAAAAACCCAGTTCACGCGGCGCTCGTGATCGACACGTGCATGCTTCCCGATTTTGCCGATGTGTTGGCTGGCTCGAGGCCCGACATGCACGTCGTCGTTTCGTGGCAAACCCAGAGTTGGGCCAAGCGTCCATTCGATGGTTTTCGCAAAAGATTTACGGAATTGACCAAGAAAAACCCACCCAACACGGGCATTCTCCGCGAGCTCGAGCACGTGAAGGTTCAAGAACCGATGCCTCACGATGCGATGGTGGGAATCACGCTCGGCAAGTGGTTGCCTACGCTGCTTACGCCCTGAGCTCATTGCTGCTATCGTCGCGGCACTTCGAAGTGCGAACCGTCGTGTCGTCCATCGCCGTGATCGCGGCTCTCGTAGGTCTCGGCTGCGTCAACAAGCCTGCCGGGTTGCCTTTGTGCAGCGAGCAGGGGGCTTGCGCGCAAGGATCGATCTGCGTCGTGGGTCGGTGCCGTTTGCCCGCGAGCAACGTCGTCGGCTCCACCGATGGCCGTAGGCTCGTGCTTTTCCCCGAAGCGTCCGCTGCTGTTTCTTCCGAAGGTCCTGGTGGTGGCAACCAATTGCCCGCTGTCGTCGCTCTCGGACGAGGCTCTTCGTCGGTGTTCTTGCGCTTCGCCGTGCCCGTGGACAAACCCAGCGACATCTCTGCCGCGTTCCTGATTCTCGAACCACCGCGCGACGCTCTTCCTTCCGCGTTACCCGTGCCGATTCACCTCGCCGAAATCCTCGAGCCCTGGCGTGCCGATACCGTCTCCGAAGGCCGAATCCCTCGCGTAGGCGTGCCCGAGCGAGCTGGCTTGATCGGAAGTTCGTCGGGCGGACAAATACGTTTCGAGGTCACGCGCCTGGTCAAACGTTGGGCCGAACGTAACGGCGACGATCACGGCATCGCCATCATCTCGGACGACACCGATGCGTATGGCGCGGCGATATCGCTTGGCGTGACGGAAGGACGCGGACCGCGTCTCGAGGTCTACGTGCGATGAGTTCCGCCACCGAGCCCCCGCTGCTTTCGGTGCGTGATTTGGCGGTCTCCTACGCGACTGCGGAAGGTGGCAAGCTGCACGCGCTGAATGGCGTGTCGTTCGATGTTCCATCAGGAAAAACCGTCGCGATCGTTGGCGAGTCGGGTTGTGGAAAGACCGCGACGGCGCTCTCGATCATGCGCCTGCTTCCTTCACCCGCAGCGACCATCGAGCGCGGAACCATCCTTTTTCAAGGTGAAAACCTGCTTGGTTTGTCCGAGCGGAACATGCAACGCATCCGCGGCGGCAAGATCGGCATGGTGTTCCAAGAGCCGCTGACGGCGCTCAATCCGGTGTACACCGTTGGTGCTCAAATCATCGAAGCGATCCAACTTCACGATCGCATGTCGCGGACAGCGGCTCGGCGTCGGGCCATCGATTTGCTTCACCGCGTAGGCTTTCCTCGACCTGAAGAGCGCATCGACAGTTACCCGCACGAGCTGAGTGGGGGCATGCGTCAACGCGTGCTGATCGCGATGGCGCTGGCTGCCGGACCGCGGCTGCTCATCGCGGACGAGCCAACGAGCGCGCTCGATACGGCGCTTCGAGCGCAGATCATGGCGCTGCTTGGAGACCTTTCGCGTGAGCTGGGCATGAGCTTGCTGGTCATCACGCATGACCTTTCGTTTGTCGGAGACATCGCGGACGAACTGGTCGTGCTTTACGCGGGCACGGTGGTCGAGACAGGCGCACCATCGCGCGTGCTTACCGATCCTCGTCATCCTTACACGCAGGCGCTCGTGCAAAGCGTGCCGCCGACGAGCAACTTCCGCGCGCGTGGGGAACGACGAACGCCGTTGCCGACGATGGAAGGAGCGCTGCCGGATTTGCGTGCAGGCGTGACCGGTTGTCGCTTCGCTTCACGTTGCTCCAAGGTGATGGATCGTTGTCGAGTGGACGCGCCAAACCTTGTTGCATTCGCTGGCGGACAAGGCGCGGCGCGGTGCTTTTTGTACGAGCCGGGCGGGATGGCGACTGGGAGTGCGGCATGATCGACGCTGATCCGAAAGCAGTCGTTCGAGCTCATACGAAACCGTTGGTGGTCGTAGAAAAGTTGTCGGTGCTCTTTCCGCATTCGACGGGATTCTTTCGAGCACCAACGTTCGTGCATGCTGTCGATGGCGTGAGTTTTTACATTCGGCCCGGTGAAACCCTAGGGCTCGTGGGCGAGTCGGGATGCGGCAAAACCACGCTCGGGCGTGCGGTGCTCAAGCTCGTCGAGCCGACCGTGGGACGCATCGTGTTCGACGGTCAGGACATCACGGGTTTGTCCGAGAAAGAGATGCGTCCATTGCGTCGGCGCATGCAGGTCGTGTTTCAAGACCCGTATTCGTCGCTGAATCCGCGCATGACGGTGCGCGAGATCGTGGGTGAAGGCATTGCGGCGCTACGCTTGGCGAAGTCTTCACGCGAGTCGGACGAGACGGTGGTGGAGATGCTGGTCAAGGTGGGTCTGGGCAAGGACGTGCTCGATCGGTACCCGCACGAGTTTTCCGGGGGACAACGACAACGTAT
>CAZETM010001057.1:0-3243 GCA_964514885.1 uncultured Polyangium sp.
GATACCGCTTTCAGAGCCTCGTCCAGGGTGCCCGCACGCTGACCATAAACCACGACGAGCCTCCTCCAGGTTGCCCGTGCGTCATGCATTGCGTGCGTATTGGCACCAGCCGGGTGGCTCGCCCCATTGCATGACGATGATCGCGCCTACCCGAGGCAGGCTCGGTGCCGCAATGGTCAAAGTTGAAGGCCCGGCAAGGGCCTCGGCATTGCAATGGTTGACCGGGAAGGACCCTGGATGGGGTAGGAGAACGTTATCAAAACGTAATGGCGAGCGTATCGCTACGCCCGAAGGCGTTCATGGCGCGGGTTCGGCGGGCTTCTTGGGCTTGGAGCTGTCCCATTCCGGCGTTGGTGGATGGCTCGTCATCGTCGGTAAGCTCACGCCGGGTCAGCTCGTCGCCGGTCGTGAACATCGCGAAGTTCGAACAGTCGCCAAGTGTCGCCGCGTGTATAGTGTGTTCGTGTCGAGCATCCAACCTGCCTCCGTCACGAGCGCCCGCATTCCGGTAACGGAGCGAAGCGCTCGTCTTGCAAAGACCCTGCAAACGTTTGCAGCAGCGTTCGCCGCTCTTCCTGGGGTCCTCCTGTGGAGCGTCACAGTTGCATCGCATCCAGGTGGTGGAGGTCCGCCATCGTATCTCGGTGGCCTCATAGCATTGCTTTGGGCAGGCCCGATGATATGGCTGGCTGGCCGACTGGCTGGTCGTCAGCGGTCCGTCGGAGACGTCATCGCCGATGTAGAGGGCACGACGCTGCTGCTTCAGAGCGCATCTGGGCAATACAGGCGCATTGCAGCGACTGACATCACAAGTGCAATCGTGGACGCAGCAGATACACTGCATCTCGAGCTTCGCGACGGAAAAGAACTGTCATTGGCGCTCGGGAACGAAAGAGCGAACAAATTGCTCGGCACGCTTGGATTGGAACCAGGCAAGCGAAGAGCTGCATTTCGATGGCACCGACGACGCGACGCATTCTTCGGCGCGGTTGCTGGTCTGCTTCTGCCAATCCTGATCTTTCTTCTTTCTCCGACACCCCCGGTCGCTACATTGATGCTACCCATCGTTTCGGGGATTCCGTGGCTCCTTGCCGCATGGTTTGCGGAATTCTTTTCGAAGCGATCGGTCACGATAGGATCGGACGGCATCGAGGTATGCAGGCGAGGACGGACGCGGAGGCTGCGTTTCAACGATATTCGCGATATGAAGACGTCTTTCGCCAACGTCGACATCTTTCTGAACGATGGGCGGGTCGAGCGAATTTTGACGGACGACAAGATGGAAAAGGGCGGCAACGCCATCGGGCGATGGATCGAGCAAGCAGCTCGGCGAATGCATGAAACCCCGCGCCGGCCGATTGATTTGCCATCGCGTGCAGGAGGCAGTTTCGAGCAATTTCGCAATTCGGCAGCGCGAACGCTGAAAGCATCGGTCGGCTTTCGCAACGCCGAAGTCACAGGTGAGGATGTCGCGTCCGTTTTGGAGGCTCCGTCGTCTCCCAGCGACGAGCGTATTGCCGCGGCCATTGCGCTCGCATCACGGGGCAAACCGGACGACATGGCGCGAATTCGCGTCGCGGCAGAGGCGTCCGTGAACCCGAAACTGCGCATTGCTCTGGAAGCCGTGGCAGCCGATACCCTCGCCGAAGAGATGGTAGAAGCTGCGGAAGCAGAGATGCGACGCAGATGATGTTTCCGCGTTCCGAGATCCCTCGGTCGACGTGCGCCGTGGTGTCAACAGTAGCGAAGGTCGGTTTTTCTTGGGAAACCCGCGAGGGTCAGACCGAGCTGTGGCGACTTCTTCGCAACGCAATGAGGTGCCACATCGACGCGCTTGGATGCCATCCGTTCATCATTGAATTCGTCGAATGACGAAGTTGCCGCTATCGGACACGAAAAGCGATTTCGTTTGGTGGTCGTAAGCGACGTCCCAGGGGAAGTTCCATTGCGCACTCAGCCCGGTGCCTTCATTGTAACCGCCCGGGATAGGATTGTTGTTGATTGTGCACATGCAGGTCAGGGCACAAGCATTGGGCACCCCCGATAACGTGCTCACCGAAAAATCCAAGACGTTTCCTTGCCGGATCGTGTGGGCATTGAATTCCGCCCAATATACGTTCGAACCGTCCCACGCAATTCCGCGCGGTCGGTTGACGATGGCCAGATCGACCATACCATCGACATATCCGCACATATCCGTTCCGAACATCGTCGAAACCTCGGTCGTCTCGATATTGTAGACGCGGATCTTGTTGCCATTGGTCTCCGAGATGTAAAGCAGCCCGGCGCCGTCGGAGGTCACATGACGCGGACTGTTGAAGCGCGCTGCCAAGCCGAATCCATCGACGGATGACACCGGAAGACCAGGCGCTCCAGCCAAGGTGGTCACGTTGCCCGTGGAAGTATCGAAACTCCGCAGCACGTTCGCATCGCCATCCACGAAGTATACCTGACCATTGTAATAGGTCATTCCGCGAATGCCCAGGATGTCCGCACCGATGCCGTTACCATCGTTATGCGCAGTGTTTCCCGACCCCGCCACCGTGGTCACGGGATAAGGCGCATTCTGCAAATCCATGGCGCGAATGCGACGATTGCCATTGTCGGCGATCCAAAGCGTCTGGCCATCGGTGGCAATGCCGTCGACACCGCCGAATCGTGCATTCACCCCCTGGTTGGCATCGACGTAGCTAGGCGGGACTGCTGCTCCGGCAATCGTGGTGACCTTTTTCGTAGGGATATCGACGATCCGAATCACCGGGCCGCTACCGAGATACAGTTTGTCGTCCCAAACCGCCAGCGTGACCGTGCCGTTGATCCGCGCGCTGGTGCCGATGCCATCCATATTGCCGGCCATTCCGGCCATTCCGACGAATACGCTGGAATCGCCGCTCGACGAGCACGTCGAGTTGCAACCGTCGCCATTGTTGGTATTGCCGTCATCGCACGCCTCGGACGCTTGCGTGGTATTGTCACCGCAAAATTCAATCACGCATTTCTCGTTGCAACCGTCGTCCGTGTCGGTATTGCCATCATCGCACTGCTCGTCCGGATCTTGCACGCCGTTCCCGCATGGGCTCTCTTTTCTACAATTCGCGCTGCATCCGTCGCCGTTGTTGTTGTTACCATCGTCGCACTCTTCGCTTCCCGTGACCATTTCGTCGCCGCAGACTGCCTTGCTCCCGCCCGCGCCTGCCTCGCCTCCGACGCCACCAACGTTGCTCCCACCGCTCGAATTGGAGC
>CAZETM010001058.1:0-3228 GCA_964514885.1 uncultured Polyangium sp.
CTGGTCGGCGTTCGCCAAGGGCTGGATGAACCGCTTGGTCAGCTCCCGCCAGTCGGCGTCCGGGCAGCCGTCCAGATCGAGGAGAAACGCGGTGTGCTTCAGCATCGGCGGCGACTGGAGCTCGGCCAACTTGAGGATGCTCGGCACGTTCAACCAAACGCCGTGGTCCCAGTTGTCGGGGACGTAACGCTTGGCGAGCTCACCGAGCTGGCCGGTCGGGGTCAGCATGTGCATCGTGCAGCGCGGCAAAGTCTTGGCGTCGGGCGGCGCGGAGCGGAGCTCGGGTAGCAGCCCCGCCCGAAGTTGCGCGCCGAGCACGTCGCGCATCGAGACGATGCCAATGACACGTTGGTCGGCGTCGACCACCGGCACGTCTTCCACCTGATCGACGACCTCGACGAGCCAGGGGTGACTGATATCCGCCAGCAGGATTTAGTTAAGATCAGCGAACGCGTATCGACGGCGATGCGGCGACGGTTCCCATTGTTGCGACTCCACCAGTGGGTGATCATGCGTGTGGGCACTGAGGTCGGCCCGGGCGAAGCTCTTTTGATGGACGAATTGGCCTCTCGTAGCGAGTTCGTTACCCTCATTATCACAAGTGGCTCAGCTGTCTCTGCTATTGACCCAGAAGAGGTCATTACCGACCGCGCTGCCGATGTCGTGCACGCAATTACTGTAGGCACGGGATTCGCGACTCTCTTCGAGGCACGCGAACATCGAGTGTTTGGCGTCGGCTGTGGTGCCGTGCGTGTTGAGTCTGCCGCAACGGCAGATGCCGCGGTACTTAAAGGCTTGATTGGTGCGATAGGCCAACTCGCCACGATCACCGCGGCGGATCCGGCATATGTCGTTGGCCGACGGGAGGTGCGCGATCTTAAACTTCAGGCAATACCAGGCTCCCAACTCGACGATTCCGAACAGATCGCCCTGGGATCAACGTCAGGGACAGGATCCGCAGAAACCGAACCCCTCGAGCGGCTTCATCGACTCGAACGGGACATCGATCGCTTGCCCCCCGAACTTTGGGCGGGATACGTTCGTGAAGTTGTGGATCAGACTTGCGCAACGGCCGGGGGAATAACAACCCGCAGGTCACCCCTAGCACGCGTGCTCGATGACATAGAACAGATTTCGGAGCAGCGAGCAGAACTCTTGGCGGCGGCAATCGATGAACGAGCGAGATCATTGTTACTACGGACGAAGTCCATTCCCGCTCTTGAGCAGTGGTGCGAGGGCGTAGTAACCGCGCTAGATGAGTCGGCGACCGTGCTACGGACACGGGTTACTGACGAGGCCGAGGGCATCGACCTTGCGGCCGCACACCACCGTCTCGAAGTTGTGGCACGACGCTTACCATACGCAGGATCTTCGCTTGCTCGCGGAGTTTTAATCACGGCCATTGCCTTTGTAATCCACTATGCATTGGCTCCAATTGGTTCATTCTTAGCGTCGACCTCCGGCCGCAGCCTCCCACCAGTAGGCAGCGATATTTTCGACAGTTCTCGGCTCTGGGCGCGCATCCTCGCAATGGCAACTGGCGCGGCAGTCTGGGCATGGTGGGAATGGTCCTGGAGGCGAGTGCTGCGCTTGCGCAGACGGTACACGCGCAGTGCTGAGGCACTTATTCGCGGTTCGGTTCGCGAACACATCCGCCGGCGGCGAATTTGGATTCTCGAGCGACTAATCGAGCGAGTTGGTGACGATCGCCTCGAGGCCGGCTCCCTACGGGCGTGGGCCTCGACACTAGGCGATGCCACAACGGCGCTACTTAAAATAGCCGAGAGCGGTCCGCCGACTCCCGGCGAGGAACCGATCAACCCATGGTCAGTGGTAATCGAGGCGGAGCCTTCGCAGTCCGAAACAGCGGATGGTGCAGGGATTGATAAGATTTTTGGAAATCTCGTCCATGCCTTGGCGAGTACCTCGAACAGTGTTGACATGGACAAGATCATCGGCGCCGCCATCCGCGCAGTCCGCTCCGCGTCTGACGGTGACCCCAAGTTGCTCTCAAACACTCTGATCGACGGTATCGAGAAACGAGCCGAGGTACAGCGAGCGATTTCGATGCGGTGCGCACCCTCCCTGCCATTCCTAGAACATTTTCGCTCCGAAGAGTCCCTCCCTGTGCACATTCTTCCCGAGGGAGTGACTATTGCGACGCCCGAAGATTGGCCCGATGGGGAGAGCACGCGCCACGTCGCTCTCTTGAGCACAGACCGCTCGTTTAGCGCGTTGCTCTGGCTCACCCCTTTACAACATGTGCAACCGCCCTCCTCGGACGCAGCCCAATGACCGGGACCTCAGCCAGAGTGTTACGTGTTGTGTTTTTACCGGTCAAACTGCTTGGTCGGCTCATCGTCTGGGTGGTAATGCTGATTGTCCATTTTCTCCAAGGATTATTTGGTCCGCCCGCCGAACGTATAACTGAAGGGGTACGCGCGATTAAGCGCAAATTAGAGGGTGCTCTTAGCAAGTTCCTACTTTTCTGGGAACGCCTCTGGCGGTCGGGGTCGAGTGGAGAGCGTATTAACGAGGAGCGCATCGGACTGCTTGGCATCCCCACGCTCGCAGCGTCAACGCTCGCACTGACGTGGTACGGCGTGCCTATCGCTCGAATCTTGTCCCTGGGGAAGGAGTGGTTCATCATCCTCGGCTTCACGATATGGGTCTTGTTCCTCCTCATCTGGCGGACCATGTGTCGTGTCGATCGCACTTCACGCCTTGCGCGAGCGGTACAAGGGGTCCATCGTTCTACAGGGTTACGAAGACTCGATCAGTGCGGTCTAGTGCTCTCACTAACCGTGCTGCCATGGTTGACGTTCCAAGAGGAAATACAGCTACTCCCGTTGACCGTTGCTACGTTTACAGCGTTTCTATGCCTTCTAGCAGTGCCCTACACGCCGCGCAACGACCGAATTGTCCAAGTGCCACGCTTCCCAATCGCTGAAGATCCGGAGGTGGCTGAAAGCGGCGACGGCGAATGGGTTAACCGGCGCTTTGAGTGGCAGGTCACGGCATACGGATCAATTCGGCGACATCAAGTGGAGGTTCGGGTATCGCTCGCACGCGCTGCAGTAGCCAGAGAGATAAATCCTGGATACGGGGATCCAGAACGACTAGTTGACTGGGCGCTGAGCGAAGCGCCGGAGGTCGATTCACTAGCCCGCAAGATTCATGACGTGTGCTTCGCCGAGGGTTACTCCGTTCTCGCTACCGTCTCCTCTT
>CAZETM010001059.1:0-3226 GCA_964514885.1 uncultured Polyangium sp.
CAGTTCACTGCAATCGTTTTGTCTCTTGCCATTATCCGCAAAAACTCCTCAGGCCTTGAATGACCTCGCGAAGGCATATGCACAGTGGTTGCCCTCCACGACATGTGCTCTCTACGACGTCCTCTATACGGCCAGCTCGAGGCGTATGCATCATGAGCACCGATTGGCGATCGTCGGTCAAACCAAGGCAGAGCTCGGCGCGTCGTTGTCAGCAATGGCCCGAGGCGAAGTAGACGCAGGAGTCATACGAGCACAATCGCAGCTACAGGGCGGCTCCAAGGTCGTATTCGTTTTTCCTGGCCAAGGTTCGCAATGGGTCGGCATGGGCCGGCAACTGCTCGCCAAAGAGCCGGCATTTCGTGGGGCTTTCGAAGCCTGTGACGTCGCAATTCAAAAAGGGGCAGGCTTCTCGATTTGCAGCGAACTCGCGGCGGAGGAGGCGGATTCGCGGTTGCATGAGATTGATGTCGTGCAACCGCTGCTCTTTGCCATTGCGGTCGGGTTGGCGACGCTCTGGCGCTCGTGGGGCGTCGAACCAGATTGCGTCGTAGGGCATAGCATGGGCGAAGTGGCCGCAGCGCACTTTGCTGGCATATTGAGCTTGGATGATGCCGCAAAGGTCATTTGTCGTCGCAGCCGTCTCCTGAAACGAATTAGTGGCCAGGGCGCCATGGCACTCGTCGAATTGACCATGGCGGAGGCGGAGAGCGCCATTTGGGGCTACGAATCCACACTTGGCGTGGCGGTGAGCAATGGTCCGCGGTCGACGGTGATTTCGGGTGAGCAGAGCGCCATCGACGAGGTGCTGACGAAATTGGAAAAGGAAGGCATTTTCTGCCGGCGCGTCAAGGTCGATGTGGCTTCTCATAGCCCCCAAGTAAATCCGCTTCGTAACGACCTGCTCGAAGCGCTCCGTGATATTCGCCCAGTCGCCGGAAAAACCCCGATGCGTTCGACCGTAACCGGAACCTTGGTCCAGGGCGGTGACTTGGTCGCATCCTATTGGTGGCACAATTTGCGCCAGCCGGTTCGATTTTCACAAGCAGCGCAGGATCTCGTCAAAGCGGGGCATCGTTTCTTCATTGAAATGAGCCCGCACCCCATTTTGCTGCCGGCAATCGAAGAAAACCTCGGCGAGCTACGTACGGCAGGTGTAGCGATTGCTTCGATGCGCCGGCAAACCGATGAGCTACGCACCATCCACGAAGGGCTCGGTGCGGCTTACGTGCACGGGTATGCCCCCGCATGGAGCCTTCGATATCCCTTAAGCGGGCGCGTGGTTTCCCTACCGAAATACCCGTGGCAGCGCGAAACGTTTTGGGTCGGGGCTCGGGCGCCCCAGCGGCGACGAGCTGGACACCGAGGGCATCCATTGATTGGTTCACGGCTTCGGTCCTCTGCCTTGGCGGACGCTCAGGTTTGGCAGGCCGAATGGGGTCTGGAGGATCTGCCCTATCTCGCGGATCACCGAATTGGTGATCATATCGTGGTTCCTGGAACGGCGTACATTGAAGCTGCGTTATTCGCAGCCCAAAGTTCCGACGGGGCCGGACCGGTCGTCGTCGAAGACATTGCATTCATCGAGCCGCTCATCCTGGCGCCGGGAAAATTATTTCTCATCGAAGTGGCGCTGAAGGCCCAGAAGAATGGGTGCTGGCAATATAGTTTTTCCAGCTGCGCGGAGGCTTCCGAGCCATCGGGCGCGGATGCCGGACCTGACTGGACGTTGCATGCCACGGCCACGATTAGGCGTAATGATGAGCATGCCCAGTTCGTTGGTGAATCTCTCCGTGAAGCGCGTGAAAAGTGCGTGGAGCAAATACCGCGTGAATTCATGGATCAGCTCAGCACTTCGCTCGGTCTGCATTTCGGTCCCGCATTTCAGGGCCTCTCCGAAGCTTGGGAGAACGAATCCGACGTCGTTGGGCGCGTAGCTTTGCCTGACGTGGTGAAATCACAGGCCGCCGATTACCTCGTCCATCCTGCGCTGCTCGACGCCGCCATGCGCGTGCTCGCCATCGGGCCGCAAAACGACAGAAATGAAGGCCCTCGCGCGCTCGCGATGATTCGCAGACTGGTATGGTGGCAGCGCGCAGATGATGCCGCGTGGAGCGTCGGGCATAAGGCAAAAGGCCAATCCAATGAGCTTGGCGACGTTGTGTTGTTTGATGACGCGGGCCATGCGCTGATTGCTATCGAAGGGCTCGAGACACGATCGGTCAGGCATATTGGCATGGCACAGGATCCACATGCGGATTTGTTCTATGCGCAGAACTGGCGAAGAGCCGAGCCACCTCGCGCGACCCAGAAAGCGGCTCGACGTTATTTGATTTTATGTGACGAAGGCGGCGTGGGCGAACGAATCGGTGCCAAATTGACCGCTCGCGGGGCACACGTCGCATGTGTTTGGGCCAGACAGTCAAGTGCGGATCATCAGACGCAACGCAGAAATGTGGATCCTGGCGCGCCGGACGAAGTGAACGCCCTCATTGGTGAAATGCTGGCTGCGGGTCAGCCGCTTGATCATATCGTTGATTGCTGGGGATTGCAGAATGGCGTTCGCGAAGGCATCACTACGCAATCTCTGCTGGCAGCCCAGGTCCAGGGGTGCGAAGGCGCCTTGCATTTGGTGCAGGCGCTCTTGCGTACGGGTGCGCGGCACATGCCCCAATTGTGGCTCGTGACTCGCAGCACACAGGATATCCCGGACGAACCTCGGGACATTGAAATTGCCGAGGCTGCTCAATGGGGATTGGGACGAACCATCGCGCTCGAATGTCCCGAGCTGCGCTGTGCGCGTATTGATCTCGATACGACCGACAGCCCAGAACAATTCGATTCGATCGCTGCGGAATTGACGGCGGACGAGGACGAAGAAGAGATTGCGCTGCGTCGCGGCCAACGGTACGTGGGTCGTCTGGTAAAACAGGTGTTGAAGTACGACCCAGACCAACCGACTCCCGTGTCGCCTGACGCCAGTTATTTGATTACGGGAGGTTTTGGAGGGCTGGGCCTGCTCGCCGCGAAAACGCTGGTCAATGCAGGCGCTCGTCATATCATTTTGATGGGGCGACATGGCCCAACGACGCCTGAGCAAAATGATGCAGTGGCCGCGATCGAAGCGCGCGGGGCTCACCTCTGGTACCTGCCGCCCTACTCGCCCGACTTCAATCCGATCGAGCTGGCCTTCTCCAAAGTCAAGCAGTTCCTTCGTCGCGCCAAGGCT
>CAZETM010001060.1:0-3225 GCA_964514885.1 uncultured Polyangium sp.
TTTCGTCGTTTTGCTTGTAAACGATGCGGGCGGCGGCAATGCCCAGTTTACATTACGACGTTGCCCAAAAGGATCGTAGCTGCGCTTTTCGTCCACCACGCCCGTTTCATCCGTAATCGTTTCAATCGATCCCAGATGGTCGACGTGCAGATACCTCGTACCAGGCTCGGCCCCGCCACGCGTGACGATGGCAATGACCCGCTCGGGCGAAGCCACCGAATACCGATGCTGCATCGCCCCCGTAGCCTTGTCCTCGATACGCTCGTAAAACTCCCCGAACGAAATGGTCTCCGTCGCCGCCGTCGTTTTGCGAATGCGTTGTTCGTCGCCGTCATACCCAAACGAAACGGTTTTCCCCGGCTGCGAGATCGTCCGGGGGAGATCAAACGCGGTATAGGTGATCGAAACACCCCCAGGTCTGGTCACTTGATTGCCGACGACATCATACCCATACCCGCCACCCCCCGCGCTCGTGACTGCGTGCGGATGTTGCGGGTCGCCATAAGACAACGTGCCGACGTCCGACTTGCTGGTCAGATTGCCATTGGCGGCATATCCATACGACGTAGCGCATGGCGCACCCGCATTGTCCGCGAGACCGAAATACGCGCAGGTCAGCCGGTCCAAACCATCGTAACGGAATCGCTCCGTCTTATTCGTCGGCTGCAGCGCGTCTTTACGGCTCTTTAAATCGAGCCGCTCGTCCCATTCAAACGCCAAATCCTGGATGTTCGTCATTCCCAAGGACGTCTTGATGCTCGCGAGCGCTTGTTTCTCCTGGTGGTAGGCCCGGACCGTTTTCGTGCCATTGCCAAACAACTCGGTAGCGTATCGCCCGCCTTCGTCCACGTCGCTCAATTCCCAGTAAACGTTACCGGTTGCTTTGTCTCGCACGCCAATACGAGACCCGTGGGCGTCGTAATCGTAGGTCACTCCAAACGGCTCGTGACCAAGCGGCTGCGGGTAATCGATTCCGCTGACGCGACCGAATTCATCGTAGCCTATCCGTAAGGCAAACTCGTCGCCGTTTACGCCGAGCTTGACCGATTCGATTTGCCCACGCTCGTTGTAACCATACGACTTTGCGCCATCGGCACTCACCACGGAATGCAATTCACCTACGCCGTGTGGCGCGGTATCCCACGTCCACGTCGTCGTCGATATTTGCGCACCCACCTTGTCCCATCGCGTCGTCGTTCGTCCGAGCGCATCCTGCTCGTACGTCGTGACACGTCCGAGCACATCCGTCGACGAAAGCATATCGCCAAAGCCATTGTTGACGTAATGGGTTGTCCCGCGATCCGGCTCGTCGACTTGTCGTGCCCGGCCAAACGCATCATGCGTCCATTTCATTACGGAGCCACCCGGAGCCGTAACACTGGCAAGCGTATCGAATGGCCCGTACACGTGTTTCGTTTTGCCATTCGCTGCATCGGTAATCATCACCGGCCGCCCCAGAGCATCCAATTCGGTCACCGTGTGCTTCGACAATGGATCCGTCGAATCCACGAGGAAACCATCGTACGTCGTTGACGTCACCGCATTCCACGGCGTCACGTGACGAATCTCGCGACCGAGCGCATCGAATTCGTACACGTTCCAGTGGACCAAAACGTCGGGCGTGCCTTCCGCAATGGGCACCGATTGCCGAGCGACCTGACCGCTCAGCCGATCGTATTCGATACGCTGCACCAGACGCGGCATGTTCGGCTTCGGCTGCGGCCCGTGCGAAAACGTTTGTATCGGCCGCCCCAGGCTATCGAGAATGACCTCGTCATCGCGACCTCCCAATGTTGTCGCGCGTTCGACCATTCGCCAAAGGCCGCCGATCTGTTCACGTGTACGCTTGATCGTCGTGTTCGCTCCATCAGGACGCTTTTCTGATTCCAAACGGCCCAATGAGTCGTAAAACCATTCCGTGGTCAGACCATTCGGATCCGTATGCTTCTTCAACACGCCCAGCACGTCATCGTATTGCAGTGTCGTTTCGTGTCCGAGAACATTGATCAACTTGATCGGAAACACGCCCTCGTCGTCGTAAACCGTGGTCGATTCCCGCGTGTGTCCGAATGCATCCGTCGCCGTGACATGCAAAATGTTGCCATAAGTGTCGCGTTTATCGTAGGCCACCGTCAACTTCGTATCGTCGATCCCGTCGTCGCTTGCCGTCGATTCCGATTCCACTTCGCCAAACTCGTTCGTCGTGCGCGTGACCGTTCGGCACTGGGTCGACCCCGCGGCGGTGCTGCATTCCTTTTGAAAGATCGTTTGCCCTAGAATCCATCGGTCGACGTCATTCTTGACCGTACGATTCACGTGCTTCGTCGCGTCGATGCCCAACGTGGACACTTCTAAATCCAGCACGTTACCGAATTCGTCGACGTCCAGCACATCGACCGTCGTGTCGCGAAGCATTGTCGCGTTTTCCTGCGCTTCAACGCCCGCTACCCATGATTCCAACGACGCTCCCGATTGCGTTCCCTGCATCCGCCGTGTGTGACGTTGTTTCGGAATCGTAAAGTACGTGCTGCCGCCATTGGTGGGCACCGCGTCCATCAACAAATCGGTAAACGAAAGCTCGACACGCTGCGGATTCGCCTCGTTCGGCAATGCAGGCGCCCATTGCCATATCGACCTCGCTCGACCTGCAAAAGGATACACGCCCCGCTCGCCGATAGTCACCAACGTTTCGTTGTCGTAAAACGTCGCGGTCGTCGCGCCGGTATCCAAGTCCTTTAGAATGCGCGCACCAAATCCAAGAAATCCGTACCCTCGTCGATCGTATCGTCCGTCGCGATAACGCAAACCATAGCGACGAACGCCGCCCTGCCCATCATGGACTGCGTATTCTTTGACGACGCGTTTCGCGCCGACTGCGCAATGTCGAGGGTATTCGCAACGATTGCCCGGATCCAGCTCCGAAATGTAAAAGTCGGTTTCCTTCGCTGCTTGGCCGGTCGTTTTGGATTCGTCGATCAAGTGTGCGTACGTCATCGATACATTGGGCACGAATCCCGGATCTTCGGGATCGTGTTCGTTCCTTCCATCGGAGAACCCGACGAGCACATCCGGGGCGACGGCGCGATTTTGGAACAGATGCAGCTTGTTTCCCAAGTAGAGCGCCACGTCCGGCGCGCCATCGCCATTGACATCGCCAATACGTGGACCGTGCGGATCGGCCAAAGTAATTGCCTCGGCCAACACCGGCTCGAAAGGAATGCCCGA
>CAZETM010001061.1:0-3216 GCA_964514885.1 uncultured Polyangium sp.
GCATTCCCGCGACCACATGAACGATGTTCGGTCGGCCCAAAGCTTGGCGATTGCGTTCCATCGCTTCGATGGCTGGACCCAATGAACCAAATGTGCTTGGTGCGGGCGAGACAAACATCACCACTTCATCGGCAAGGTCCAAAACGGCCATTGCGGATTCGTCACAATACCCGGACCGAACGTCGACGAGGACAATCTCGGCTTCATTCGCAACAATGGCTGCACGTACGAGTTTTCGTAATGCTTGTTTTTGCCCGCGATACAACGCAGATGGCGCCAGTGGTCCAAGAAGGTCCCTGACAAACTCGGCATCTGCACGTGCCGGTCCGAGGACGTATGCAGATTTGGCGCCTTTCGCTGGTCTCGACGCAGCTTTGATTTGTTTTGCCAATTCTGCTTGGCTTACATTCGAATCGCCGGCAAGTCGCACGAGTGCCTCGAATCGTGGACGCTGGCCATTGGGCTCGCGCGCCAAGGTGGCGACGAGTCCCGGGGAGTCCAAATCGAGATCCAAGGCCAATACTTTATGCGTGCGGCCGAGAATCGACGCGACATGGGCCAGGGCAGTCGTGCGGCCAACGCCACCTTTGACACCCCAAAATGCAATGACGCGGGCCTGAAATTGGCGATCGTCTTGGGGAGCGACTTCAGGTTCGAAAAGAAGCGCATCGGCCCAACTTGGTGTTCCACGGAAATGGGGTACCTGGCCAAACAGCAGCGCTTCTTCGCCTTCTTCCAATTCGCTGGGCGCGCGAAGCGTGCTGATTGTACGCATGGGAAGCTTCACGCCGTGCTTTGCGAGCGCATCGACGACCAGCTCGTTGGGCTCATCCGTATCTTCGAATCGTTCACTGAGAATGCGGAGGAAAACGGCACCTTCGGGGCCTCGTTCAACGCGAACTGTTCGAGTCGAAAGCTCGCTCGAAAGAATCGTGCGTAACTCCGGCAAAGTGGCTTCCCGCAGGCTTTCGTTCATGACAACACCTTCTTCATCCACTCGACGACCGCTTCCGCATCCGTGATGACTGGCTGTGCAGCGGTCAACCTGGGGCGCCGCGCGCCGTAACGATGTTCGTACCGATCACGCTGATCCAGACGCGTAACCTCGTCGATTGGCACCGATATCTTGGTCAGAACACTGGTGGTCTGCGCGCGATAAAGCTCGAGCAGAGCATGGCCGTATTTGCTCTGGAAATACCTTTTGTGCAGGGTATCGGGTAGCTCGTGACCATAGGTCACACCGTGACCAAACAGGAGCGTTGCCTTGAGTGCGCATTCGGTAGAAAGCAAAGCGCATGCGACGGCGCCGTCACATCTACGTTTCGCGCCCTCGAGTAGTTGTTTGGCCTCTCGACAGCGCCACTCCGCGGTATCGCGAAAAACGTCGAGGCCATAAATTGTCCTGGTTGCGTTTCCGGCAGTCGCCACGGGCCGAACATATACGAACGTTCGAAGCAGGCAAGCAAGTTGTGAAAGGCGCCTTTGAGGCACCATGGATGTACAACCCCAACCCACCGTTCTGGCTGCCCTTCCAACGAGACAGTATGACGAACGGGTCGGTCGGGCGAGGACGGTCGTTTCAGCCGACGCGTTTGGCGGCGCCGCGTACTTGGGTATTGCGGCGAATCGAGGCTTGTGAGATCGTCGATAACATGGAAAGCCGCAATCGACGATTTACTCCTGTGAAATGATGCCGGCGGAAATGAACACGTGCGCGCGCTGGGGTTTTCTCGTCGATGCAAGCTCAACGCTTCCAAGCGACCCGACGGTCGTGCACGTGGAGCGCCTCCCGCCCGTCGGCTGCACGCGCCTCCGTTGTGCACGATGTGGCGTGTACGTCCGCAACGCGCCGGGGCTCGCGTTCGCGACGAGAGAGGACCATCCCTCGGCGACCCTGATCGCGCTCTACGATACCGAAGACCTCGCGAGCTCGCCGATCCTCCACCAGACACAACCGACGTTCCGGCTCTACGTGTGCCGCTGCACGCGCTGGCTCGAGACCTCGAGTCATCCGTGCCGCGAAGACGATCGCGACCACCTGACCGATCCGGACACAGCGTGGGCGTGTGCAGGGCACCCATCCCTCACCTGCTCCGACGAGGCGCTGCGTGATCTCGCGACGCGCGGTTTCCGCGGCTTCGTCCCGCCCGCGATGTCGAGCGAGGACGCGGAGCGAGCGAACTGGGTGATCCGTCTGCGTGCGAGCCTGGCGCCTGACGCTCGCCGCGTGCTCGATGACGTCGCGCTCGCGGCACTCGAAGATCCCGCCGATGCAAGGGCGAGAGCGCGCGCCATTCGTTACTTCTTCGTGCACGAACTCGAGGTGGGCGCGCGCCGCGCGTATGCGCTCCTGACGGACAATCGAAAACGGGCGCTCTTCACCGACGTTCCCGACGAGATCACCGACATCCACACCAACGAGACGCTCGAGCACTCGCTGTGGCAAGTCGTGGAGCCGCTGACCCGAATCGACGATGGCGCGCGCGATGCCATGCGTGCCGAGGCGCTCTCAGGGCGCGCAAGCCGCTCGGTCTTCTCCGCGATCGCCGAGCATGACACCGCGTGGCTAGAAGCGAACATGGAGCGGCTCGGGCGCGCGGCGAAGGGTCCGCGCTTCGAGGTCCTCATGAACTCCCTCGCGCAGCTTCCCCCAGGCCGACCGCTCAACAAGCTCGAGGCGCGAGCGCGCAAAGGCGCCGAAAGCACGGCGAGCATGGCGCGGTCGCTCGCCGAGATGCGCTTCGTCGCATCCCTGTTGCGATGCGAATGTGGAAGCCGCGAGCTCGGCGCGCTCGAGCTGAGCGGCGAGGGCGTCCAGTGGCGGTACGAAGGACGATGCCTCGCTTGCGGCAAGCCGCGCGTCTTCGACTTCGAGACGCAGGGCGACCCGAGGGCCGTGCGGCACGACACGGAATCACTCGGATGGGGCATCTCGAGCCTGATCACACCACAACAGTTCTTGGCGGAGTTCGACGAGCTGTTGGCGCGCACCGGCGACGGCGGCGCGCACGCAATGGCCGACCTGAAGCGCGCGATGATCTGCTTAACCGAGCTGATAAAGCTCTTGGCAGGAACGGACGGACAGCTTCCCGGCTCGACGGATCCGCGGATGAACCGTGCGGCGATTAAGAAGGAGTGCCTTCGCGTCGCTGAGCTGCTGCATTGGACGGGGCTGCCGAAGCCGAACGAGTGCGAGGGTCTCGTCATTGACGAGAA
>CAZETM010001062.1:0-3209 GCA_964514885.1 uncultured Polyangium sp.
CAAGTGGACCTGGGCGTCATCGATTTGTTGCCTCAACGCGAAGTCACGGCCGTGTCGCGTTATGCAGAGCGAATCGACGACGCACCTAGTTCGGTCACGATCATCGACGGTCGCGAAATGTCTGCATTCGGGTATCCGACAATCGCGGAAGCGCTACGTGGCGTGCGCGGATTGGCCTTGTCGAACGATCGTGTATACGCCTCGGTATCCGTCCGCGGGATTGGCCAGCCAAACGATTATGGCAGTCGATTGCTCGTGATGACCGACGGCCATGCGCTCAACGACAACTTGCTCAACAGCTCCTACATTGGCTCGGACGGCCGTGGCGATTTGGCCGATGTCGAGCGAATCGAAGTCGTACGCGGCCCAGGCTCGCTTCTTTATGGTGCCGGCGCGTTTGCGGGCGTCGTGAACATGGTGACTCGAGGACGCGATGCACCCAATAGCGTGCACGTCGGCATCGGCAGCTACGACAATGCCGTATTGCGAGGTCGAGGCGGTGTTCATTGGAAGTTTGGTAAAGACAAAGGCATCTGGGCCAGCGGGTGGGGAGCGCAATCGGACGGTTTTGACGTCGAATTGACCGAAAGGGGTAATTCCACGACGACGCGAGTACGCGATGTCGAACGATTTCAAGCAGGCGGAACGGCCGGTCGAATTTATTTCGGCCCCGCGACGGTGCAATGGTTTTTGCATTCGCGCACGCAATCGAGCCCCGTGGGTGCTTATCAAACCGAGCTAGGTAATTCGAACAGCGTCTTCAGCGATACGCGTATGGCGGTAGAAGCGCGATTCGAGCCGAAGATCAGCAATTCCGTGCAGCTTCTCTTGCGTGCACACGCCAACCGATACGTTTACGATGGCAACTACGCATTCGAGGCTGGTGTCGCGAATATCGAGAAACATACCGGCACGTGGCTCGGTGCCGAAGCGCGGGTCGTTTTTTCGCCTGGACCACGTTTTCGATTGACCGTGGGTGGCGAAGGACAATGGCATCCCGAAGCATCGCTCACCGCGAAAGCTCTCGTGCCCGGACAACCGGTGGATGCTTATTTGAATGAGCGCAAGCCTTATCAATTTGCTGCGGGATATGCGCTCGCCGAGGGCCGGCCATTAAAATGGCTACGTTTATCCGGCGGCGTGCGCGTGGACGTCTACAGCACCTTTGGCGCCGTCGTCGTTCCGCGTGGATCCGTCATCATCAAGCCTTATGAAAACGGCACGCTCAAAATCATGGGCGGGCGCGCATTTCGAGCACCGAGCATCTACGAACAGGCCTACAACGACAACGACCAATCGCAAGAAAAAGCATTGCAGCTCGATGCGGAAAAGATCGTCTCCGGCGAAATCGAATACACGCACCGATTCCTCGAAGATTGGACCGCGCTCGGCGCTGCGCATGGAAACGTGGCCGACGATATCATCGAGACCGAGCCGGTTCCTGGAAAAAACACCGTGCGTTACGCCAACCAGGACAAACGGATCCTGGTACTCGGCGGCGATGCCGAATTGCGACGTGAATGGCGCAAAGGCTGGATGCTTGCCGCCACCTATAGTTATCAACGTGCCCGTTATCTCGACCTGAACCAGGTGCAAACTCAAGTGCCCAACGTCCCCGAACATCTCGGGAGCATGCGTTTCGTCGTTCCCATCCTGCCCACGATCGCTTCGGCTGGCGTCCGCGCAACCGTCGAAGCGCCGAGACTGCTCAGCGATGGTGGATCGACCCCGACAGGCGTCGTCGCGGACTTGACCATGTCCGGAGAGCTGAAATCGCTCGGGCTGCGTTACGTCGTCGGCCTCTACAACCTATCCGATCGTCGATACGCCCTGCCCGTGACCGGAACGTTCCGGAGCCGCACCATGCCGCAAAATGGACGAACGTTTCTGGTCGACATCATGGGCACGTTCCCCTGAGCGTGACCCGTCGTTGAACAATCGTCGCGAGCGCCCGAAAATTAGTTGACAGCAACGACGTTTGCGCGGATCGCGTTCTCGCAGCTCTGACGACTCTGACGACTCTGACGAGTGCATGCGTGCGACGAAAATCTTCCGAGTCGCGCAAGCAAATACATCGATGAAAGCCCACGAGATCTGCGCGCGGAGGATCTCGTTCTACGTCGCAACTTCGCCGTCGACGATGCGTGAGCTGCTGATCTTCGATCGCGATCCACTCGATTTGCGCGCGCGGGATCTGCACATTTTTTCCACCTCGATAGGCCTTTTCGTGCTTGCACCAGATGATCACGTCGCGACGACGATCGCGTTGCAACATCTCGCAACTGCTCGAGCACGATCACACGCCGCTCCATCGCCTACCCGCTTTCAGCTATGAAACGCGACGTTTTTGTAGCTCGTGCGTGATCGCTCGAAGACCGTCACCGTCTGCGTAACGCGAGAACTCGCGCTAGAAAAATCTCACGCACGATCACTTCTTCGGCTTCGTTGATGCGACGTTCACACGCGTAACCGGCGATCGCCTTCGTCAACGTCGATGCCCGTGATTTCTCGCGCACGAACTCCACGACGAAACAGCGCGCAACGATCATGGGCCTGTCAACCGCTCGATCGAGCGCGACTTCCACGCGCTCGATCGACGTCCAGGTTCTTGATGCGCCAACGCCCGCAGCGCTGCCATGCGGACGATCTCAGCACGCAGGTACTTCTCTGCAAGAGCAGTCCACACAGCACGCGGTTGAGCGTTCTGGATGCGACTGCCATCATGCAGTGCTCAGCAGTTGTGAGTCGAGTGTCGTGCTGTTGGGTAAAACGAGAAGCTCGGGACGTCTTGGGATCGACGTCCCCGCGCCACAAGGTTCGCGTAGTGACTACGCGTTACGAGCGATATGCTCGTATTTAACCGTGTGGATTGCGGGCATCCAGCGGCGAAGCGTTGAGCTTCACTCGACTGGTGGCTGAGGCCCCGGAACGATTCCGGCGATGTCCGGATCTTCGCCCGGAGTAGTACCCGTCGGACCTTTGGCCTTGCGGCGTTCGGCTCGACTAGCATCTTTCTCGTGCTGTTTTTCCTGGCGCGCGCGCTCTTTCTGGCGCTTCATCGCTCCCTGCCTCTGCATGGGGACACCGGCCTTTCGAAGACTACGGTCTAGCACGTTCGAGGGAACGCGTGGCGGTCGTTATTTGGCCGCCACGCTCCCTCGAGTGATCAGTAGCGGTCGCGACCGCCGCCACCACCACGACCGCCGCCG
>CAZETM010001063.1:0-3209 GCA_964514885.1 uncultured Polyangium sp.
TGGTTTGGGGCGAGATCCGAGCCTGGAGCGAATGCTCGGCAGCGACTGTATCGGCGATGATGCCCCATTCACGGAGTGAGGCGTCGAGGGCATCGCTGTTGGATGCGGGTACAGTGCGTTGGGTAAGAAAGAGGTTGTCGAGAATGTTGCGTTGGGGCCGATCGAAGCCGGTGCCCCAAGGCGCGTCATCGTGCCAACCGGCGAGGTTGAAGACGGGTCCGGGGGCGAAGGCGGCGGGGTAGAGCATGGCGAAGTTGCGAAGCACGAGGTCGCATCGGACGACGGGTGGAAACTCGCAGCCGAAAACGCGCCATGCGGCGTCGGCGTCGGTATCGAGCACGCGTTGGTCGCTGTCGTGGTCGAGCAGGCGCGCGGTAGCGAGCGCAGCACGATAGAAAGAGAGGGCCTGGTCTTGGTTAGGAGCGGTGTGGGGCATGCCGAGCGTGCGCACGGTACTGCAAATCGGTTCGGGAGGGAAGACGATTTCGCAAACGAGAGTCGTTAGTCGTCACAAAGAGGTATCGACTCCGCAAAACTTTGGTGCTAACTCGCGCGCCCATGAGTGATACCCCTGTTGTCGATGTTTCCTCGAAGACGGTGACCCACGCGGGCACGACCTTTACGATGCGACCGCTCGCCGAAGACACGTGGACCGTGCTTGTCAATGGCGTGCCCGTCGGGCGAGTCGTCTATTCATTTGGCGCGGCGAACGCTGTCGTCGAGAGCACCGACGTGACCGAAGACGTTCTTTGGGCTGTCGGCGAGTCGTGGTTCGCGGCGCTCGAGAGCTGATACGTATCGAAACGGGCGCGGGTGAACGGTATTGTAATGTCAGCGTTCCAAGCGCCCAATGCGTATCAATTCCGTTTTCCCGTCCGTGTTAGCGCTTCGAGCTGAGCCCATTTCACTCGAATGAAATCGGCCGCCTTGCCGCCCCGATCGGGGTGCGTTTCGAGTGCCAGACGGCGGAAGGCGCGTTGAATTTCCTCCGTGGATGCCGACGCGGAAACTCCAAGAATAACAAACGGATTGTCCGCACGAGCCTCAACGCTGGGCGAGAATGGCCTTTGTTTGCGGCTGGATTCCTGTCGCGGAGGCTCTTCGGGCGGGCGTCGAGGTTTCTTTTCGATAAACGGCGGTAAACCCTGCTGCAAACGAATGAATGCACGAGCCCATAACGGTTCGATTTCCAAAAGTGGACAACCCGCAGCCTGCGCCGCTTTTTCCTTTGCTTCCTCCAGCGTCCGCGCGCCACCCGAGAATGCATCGGGCTGACGAAATGGAGCGCGCACAGGTTCGCCTGTCCACCAGGCGCACCAAAAATACCGACGACGTTTGGTGGTGGTGATCGAAACCCGTCCGGATGCAATGGTCATGTGCCGCGTGCAACCGTACCGCTCCAATGGTCGCAAGACAAGCTGGTATCCCGTATTCCCGTTCCTGGCTCATAAACGAAGTGAACATGCCTCAATTGGCCGTCCGAGTGGCTGTGCGCTTCCCGAAGCTCCAACGAGAGGTCCTCGGCTGGTTCGGAAGCGACTCGGAGAGTTCGTTGACGGACTCGAGAGGAGCTCGCGGAGTAACCAACTGGTTCGTCGAGAGACTCTCGGAGTGGCCTTGCGCTCCCCGAAGCTCCAACGACAGGTCCTTGGTATGGACGGGAGCGACTCGGAGAGCTTGTTGACGGACTCGCGAGGAGCTCGCGGAGTAACCGTCTGCTTCGTCGAGAGACTCTCGTAGTGCCTGTGCGCTTCCCGAAGCTCCAAGGACAGGTCCTTGTCACGGTCGGAAGCGACTCGAAGAGTTCGTTGACGGACCATCGAAACCTCGACCTCATCCGGGGCAAACCGTGCTACCGTCCGCGCCTCTCTATGGCTCGCCGCAAGCCCACATCCAAGTTGCCTCCGACCGAAGGCTTTCTACGCTCCGTCACGCTCTTGCGCGAGCGCATCAAGGATCCGAAAGAGTTTCCGTATTGCCTGCCCGCCATCAGGGCGCTCGAAACGCTCGAATTCCACCGGCACGTGACCTTTTTCGTTGGCGAGAATGGATCGGGCAAGTCCACCATGCTCGAAGCCGTTGCGGTATTGTTGGGATTCAATGCCGAAGGTGGCACGAAAAACTTCAGCTTTGCCACGCGACATACGGAATCCGATCTCCATCGAGCTTTGCGGCCTGCTCGTAGCGGCCGGCGCGAGAGCAGCGGATTCTTCCTACGCGCCGAAAGCACGTACAACGTCGCAACGTATATCGATGACCTGGGCCTTGCTCAATATTATGGCGGCAAGTCGCTACACGCTCAATCGCATGGGGAAGCATTCTTGACCCTGGTCGAACAGAAGTTTCATCCCGAGGGGTTGTATTTGCTGGACGAGCCCGAAGCGGCTTTATCACCTGCAAGGCAACTTCGCTTTTTGGCGTATTTGTATGCGCTTGCGTCGCAAGGACATGCGCAATTCATCATCGCCACCCATTCGCCCATTCTTCTGGCCTTTCCCGACGCGATTATTTACGAATTCACCGAGCGAGGGATTGCCCCGGTCAAATACGAAGACACGGAGCATTATCAATTGACTCGCGATTTCTTGCTCCGCCGCGACAGGTTTTTTCGCGAGCTATTCAAAGTCGATGGGGAGCCGGAGCAGGAGTAAGTGAAAAGCATCGTCAACGGAAAGCCCACCAAGCGAGAGCCGTGTGGGCTTCGTGCGTGTGTCGCCAGCGGGAAGGCTGATCAAGACGAGCCTAGTACGGATGTTTCCGATGCGAACTCGGATCGATTCTCGCATGTCATCAGCCAGGAAATGGTCGGCCGAGCTTGCACGTCCAGGACCTCAGGTCAATCCGTCGAGGGCGGGTCCAGCCTGCCTGGTCTACAAACCGGCACGGTTTTGCGACGTAACGTTAGCCCACGTACGCTCGCTCAACAGATCGCACCATGACCAACTCTTTTTCTTTGCAGATCGTTGTCAAACAGAGTAGAGTGCCTCGCCTCACGAACGTCACTGGCCCTCGACACGACGCTTTCCCTCTTCCCTCATCAAACGAGGGAGATTACGGCTCGCTCTGATGACTGGAAGACGCACCGTGTGACTTCGCGGGCTTATCCGCGTGGCACAGTCCCCGTTCGATCCTGACGGCTTCATCGGATGGTAGGTTGAGAGAGCGCCTTCTGGCGCAGCAGAAAGCCGTGAAAGCAGCATGTCATGGGA
>CAZETM010001064.1:0-3208 GCA_964514885.1 uncultured Polyangium sp.
TTTTCACTCGTTGCGTGGCTTGCATCGACGAAAGCCTTGCCAACAGGTTCCCCGCACGTCCCCGGCGGGGCACATTTCTGACTCGGGTCGCAAAGAGCAGGCAACCACGGATGAGCAATCAGGCGATCATGGTTTGTCGTTCGCGCGACGCACAAAGACAACATCTTCGGAATCTTCCGGGTGAATCTGGACGAAGAGACCCAGGCCACCTCCTTCAATCAGGACGCCACCGTTGGGCGATTCCCATTCCTCAGCGGGAGGTTCAAGCATTGCAACGCGCTGAATTGGGTCGCATGGCATATCGGTTATCGACGAAAAACACGCCCATTCCGGCGGCGGGATTGCCCGGACGGGACGAATCATTGCGACTACTCGCGGGGTTTTCGGCTGCGGTGGGGTTGGGTTGAAGTCATTCCAACGTGTTAGGCATTGAGCATGCGATTACGCGCGCCTAGGTAATGCTCGCGGCGATCTGTTCACCGTCTCTGCGAGCATCAGCGAACCCGACAGGCCATCGCTCTCTCGGATGCGTCGCACCTCCCGCTACATCGGTCGGAAGCACACGCCTTGCACCGATACCCGCAATGATCTTATCCGCCGCCTCAGGCGACGATTCACTCGAACACAGCAACTGCGCGACTTTTCGCTGCCAACGATCATCCCGATCTTGGGGTTCCGGAACAGGCCATTCATCGAGAACGAGCAATTCCTCGACGACCGCTGACCGCAGCATAGCCAAAACGAACGTTGCGCAGGTAAAACCGTGACGATCATCCAGCAACGCTGGACTCAGCTCGCCGGTCGGGATTTCGAAACGCGGTCGCCATTCTTTGAATCGATATCTGAGATCGTCAGCGTGTCTCTTTGCTACACGACGGCAAAGTGCACACAGTGTTTGCGCGTCGTCATCATCGAGCGACAAAGCAATGAGCCCATGGGCCTTTTCGGCGAATCGATCTTCGGGATCGTCTTCACTGAGGACGCAATCCCAAGCGAAATGAAGAAGTTTTGGCGCGCCGTGATCGCGATGGTAAAGGCCAGAATGGAATTGACGCCGGTCAGTGCGCGTCACCCACACCGCCACGACGAGATTCGCGTCCGCCCCTCGAAACCAACGGACTCCCGCTTCCGTCACGCTCACGTTTGCAGCCCTTCGGCAAGACGACGAATCGTCGGCTCCGGCGTTCCTCGGGCGCGGAGATCATCCAAAAACCGTAAGAAAAATGCTTGTCGTGAAGTTGAATGACGACCGTCCAAGCGTGTTGCAGCAAGAAGAGTTTGTCCAACGGCGCGCACCAGTCGCGCGGGTTCGAGTCGGTCGAAGAGAACAGCAATGCGTTCCGGTGACAACGCACTCCAATGATCAACATACGCAAGCACGCAATCGAGGGCCGGCGCGACCCGTGACCGATCGCTATGCGCGGAGGCTGCGTAGAGCTGTTCAAGCAAACCATCCAGCGTCGGTGGATCCTTTCGACCGAGATATTCGACATCACTCGCAACTTCCGCCGCTTCCTCCTCCGTGATTTGGTCGAGAGGCACGGGCGATCCGTCATCCATCACGAACTGATATATGCACGGTTCGCCCAAAACCTTGAATGCTAGCAAAAACTCGAGCGCATGCCTACGCTTACGACGCGAAGAAACGCCGAGTCCTCCTCCGGTTGGTCGCGGTACATCGACGGTACGAACAGCGTGCATCGTCACAGGTCACCAGAGGTTGAGGCCACGCAACAAATCGGTCACGAGGTCGACGCGCGACGCTCGGAATGCCTTGATCATCAGCGCAGATTCGTCATCACGCAGCCCGCGCCAATGAAGCGTAGGCTCACCACCGCCTGATTGGGGATGGGCTTCGCAAAGGACAAACCCGCGCGAAAGCTCGGTTTCAGTACCGAAGGGCAACATGTCGAGCGTCTCGCGGTTCTGACTGGTAAGAAAAACTTGCCGGCCGCCAAGTTGCGAGACCAAGAACTCGACCCACGATTCGTGAAGCCCATTGGAGGGCTCGTCGAGAATGGCAACTTCCTTGTTGCAAACGAGATACCAGCCCAGCGCGAACAACCGGCGCTGGCCGTACGACAATTGGTCCCCACGCCGCACCAAACGACCATTGCGATAGAATGTGAACGTAGGCGATGAATAGACAAATATTCCATAGCCGCCGCTATCCTCGACGCGAGGCGGTCCGAAAAACATCCGTGCTTCACTGAATCCCATCTCGTTCACGAGTGCAGCGAGAATAGGCTCCCCCATAAGAGAAACGTCAATGGGTGTCCCATTCTTCGGTAACGTGGCAAATATCTTATGGGGAAGCATACTTGGCTGCATCGGCACTGCTTGCCCAAGCATAATTTCAAAATCATCTGTTTCAAACGTGTCCCAAAGTTCGTCACCTTCTCGCATCCGTACGAGAAACTGATCTTCACTGCCAATCGACGAGACATCGTCCCCGATTAATTTTCCAAGCGCGGGATACTTCTGCAACGAATCATCGAACATTACGTTCCAAATCGAATTCAATCGCGGAGCGAGGATAGGCACTAGATGTTGCCAACCGAGCGGTTCGTTTAGGCCGTAACTGGTCGGAATTACTCCTTTCACCGTACGTTGTGGCAAATCATTGCTGGTCAAAAGAACCGTCACCTCGAGCTTGCCCGCCGCCCGAAATGTATATCGACCCTCATCACGCATCCCCGGCTCCGGCACTTCCTGTTTGCGCGCTCCGCGACGTCGACGTTCGGGATTCGCCACCCGTTTTACCGCTGCTTCAATCTCATACGGCCCAGCGCGCAGGACAAACTCCAGATCCAACGGTTCATCACGAAATTTCGGCGTGCCAAAGTTGAGATCGAGCGCCGCAGCAATCAAATCCAGTAACGTGCTTTTGCCCGTCGCGTTTTTCCCCAGGACGACATGCAGCCCATCACTAAAGCGCAACTCGGTCCCCGGTTCCACCGACCGGAACTGGTTGATCTTGAGGCGCTCCAACCATCGTCGCGGAGGCGCAATCGTCTCGGTCGTTTCTGGTTGTTCAGGCGAGGGCTCCGTCATCGGCGTCATCTCCACGGCGAACACTTATCACACCTGGCTTGCATTTGAAACGCCTCCTAGCCCCTCCCCCTAAACAGCCCCACCCGAGTCTCCAACCGAGCGCTTAGTCCAAATAAAGTGGCAATTTCGCACTTGACGCGTTTACGCCGTTGCG
>CAZETM010001065.1:0-3206 GCA_964514885.1 uncultured Polyangium sp.
GGGGATCGCTCGAGGGCGTCGAGGGCGTCGTATGGGCGGTGGGGCGCTTGTTGTTCGACTTCAAGTTCATCAGCTTGTTCTCGACGCTTTTTGGCGCGTCGCTCGCGCTGGCGGGGGACGCATCGAGTCCGCGGCGTCGACTGGCGTGGCTCCTGGTCTTCGGGCTCGTCCACGGGTACCTGATCTGGTACGGTGACATCCTCTTCACGTATGGCGTGGTGGGCCTCGTCGTCTTGCCCGCCCTTGGCTGGAGCGTGCGTCGGCAGGTGGTGGTGGGCCTTGTGCTGCTCGCGTGCTCGTCGCTCCTCATGCTCCTGGGCTACGCCTTCTTCGACTCGTTGCCGGCGGTGCTCGTCAAAGACGTGCGGGCACACTACGACCCGGCGAGCGCCCAAGCGGAGTTCGAGGCGTTTCGGAGTGGGTGGGTGACGCAGTTCTTCGCGCGGGCGCCGCTCGCATTCAGCATGCAGTCGACGGGCACACTGCTCGATATGGGCTGGCGGGCGGCGGGCTGCATGCTGCTCGGCATCGCGGCTCTACGGGGGCGAGTATTCGAGGGGCGCATTCCGGCATGGCCGTGGATACCGCTGACGCTTGGCCTCGGGCTCGCGGTTTCGAGCGTCGGCCTGTGGATCCAGTGGACGACGGACTTCGCGTTCCGGCCGTGGTTCCTCGCGCAGTCGCTTCACGAGCTTGGCTCCATCGGGGTTGCCGCGGGCCTCGGGCTTGCGATCGTCACATTGGCGCGGCGCTTCGAGAAGGCCGCCGTTACCGAGGCTATCGCGCGGCTGGGCCGCGTCGCGTTTACCGCGTACCTGATGCAGTCGCTCGTCGGCACCTTCATCTTTGGCGGTCACGGGCTGGGGCTCTTCGGCACGTGGAGCCGCCTCGCGCTCTTTGTCGCGCCGTTCTGTTTCTGGGCGCTGCAGCTAGGCCTGGCCTGGTGGTGGACGACGCACTTTCGCGTAGGCCCCCTCGAAGCGTTATGGCGCGGCGTCGTGCGGGGGCGCTTCTCACTCGAGCGCGTGGGGCCCACGATTGCGAGCAAATAACCAGCAAGTCGACCGTCGCTATCGCCCCAGCCCCGAGCGCTTTTGAAGAATCCCATTATGTTAGCAAGCCGAATGGAACGACCTGGTCAAACCTTTGGCAGCGCCTCGTGTTGACACCTCAGAGCGCGTCGACTACGTGTGCAACCGGAATCTTCGGTAACACTTTAGACCGGGACATCGGGTGACACTTTTCGCTTCGTCGCGACGTAGCACCTCTCTGGAGGAAGCGCGGGCCGACACTACCAATCGTCGCACATGACGCTCATTGGATGACGGTGAGCACGAGGAGAGGACGTGCCAAGGCGGATTCGGAGGATTCAAATGCCCACCCGCCCCCGGAGGATGGGATGGCGAATCCATTGTTCGAACTCGGGGTGCTTACCCAATTCGCTACGACGGCGACACCGTCTACATTAAGGGGAACGACGTAATCGGTGTTCGCCGTGGTGGGTTGAAATGTTGCGAGCACGGTGGTGCCACGTGACGGGGGATTGGCCCCCGCACCCGTCCATGCGACGTTGGCCATGCGATTCTGCCAATTCGCCTCGCCGGACATTCCGTCGTTCGTTCCTTCGACCCACGGCTCGAGCACCGCGAACAGGTCCGCGACGGTCCCAGCACCTGCATTGTTGCCCCCGACGTGCACGTGAAGCTCCGCCGCAATGACTTGGGTGGTCGTCGATAACGCGGACAAATCAAAACGCAATAACCCCACCCGGACCGGAGAAGAATCCACATTGACGGTGTCGCGACCGCCGAAGTTCGCGGTGGGAAGGGTCTGGTCGAGCGTAGTGTCGGTCGTGACGCCCGAATGCGTTGCCATTGGCGCCTCGCCAAACGATACGGTTTGTTGAACGCCGCCGCTGCTCGTACTCGACGCGGAAGACGATACCGCCGACGACGATGTCGAGGAACTCGACGTTGGATTGCCGCCGGCGCCGGTGGTCGACATCGTTCCGCCACTGCCTGCGGCGCCACCGGCGGCTCCCGCGGTGTCTGTACCGGATACGGTGAAATCGTCGAGCCCGGACACGATTGCGCAGCCCGACACAAGACTGGCCGATGCAAAAAACATGGTTGCACGGGCGAAAATGGATTGAATTCGTCGGGCGTCCTTCATGAACGTCATCTTCGGCAACTCCCTTGTCCCACACGGAGAGCCTAGTCTACGTCCGACTTGCACTCCGTGTCGATACAAACCTGACGATGTTGGGTTAGGCCTTTGGTAGGAATCTAAGCGACTACTACGCACGGCTGGCTCGGATCCATCGAAGCCTTGGCGATGGCCCAATCGATACTCGCTAGTCCACCCGCCCCGGGACGCTCCGATTCGGCGAAACCAACGGCCTCCAGACATCGCTTACGCTTTGCCTGCCGCCTCTTGTCGTCAGAGTCGAACCACTGAACCAGGGAACCCGACGCATCGATGGCCGCGTCCTCGTCGAACACGGCGACGACAACATTCTTTTCTTGGCGAGGTCGACTCCTGACGCATGGGACGGCGACGAGATTGAGTGTCGGACGCATGGGACGGCCACGAGGTCGAAGCGTGAACCGAGACAGCATGCCTCCAAAAATCGGCAGCGAACCCCTGTTGTCCTCGAGATGACCAGATGATACACGCGCGTCGGGCTCGTGTCACCGGGCCGTCCGACGCTTGAATGGGGATAGGGTGATTTCGCGCGATTGCCAAACCAGATCGCCACGCAATGTGACCACTTGGGTCAGCTTCCGAGTCATAGCCCGATGCAAGTTCAACGACCTGTTTGCAAAACACCGCTATCTCTTCTCGGTGTTTCGCCCGATCAAGTTCGAGCGCATCGAGCTCCGCCCGCGCGATTTTTTCAGCGACCCGAACCTTGATTCGATGAAGCAAGCTTTCAATGAGCACGGTTGATCGACGGTTCACGTACCTCGAGTACTGGACATTGACGACGACGAGGATCACGACGAGGAAAAGCGAGCGGGTGCTCGAACTGTCGGGCGCTGCGGCGACGGAATTGATGTTGAGAGAATTGGTGCGGACTTCGGGACGGGCACGATCATGCCAGCAAAGTCGAGAGTAGCGCGAGGGTGCGCACGGTGCTAGGGATTGCCCACGTTGAAAGGACGACGGGGATGACGCATCAGGAATTGCTCGGTCGAATCGCTTCG
>CAZETM010001066.1:0-3201 GCA_964514885.1 uncultured Polyangium sp.
CGCATGAGTGACACCACCTCCTCCGGTCAGATGACCGAATACACCCCTCCGGACGATCCGCGGATTGGCACGACGCTCGCCGGGCGATATCGCATTGTTGCGCCCCTTGGCGAAGGGGGAATGGGTACGGTTTATCGCGGCGTACACGAAGCATTGCGTAAGCCGGTGGCCATCAAGTTTTTGCAGCAAAAAATTCACGGCAATCGCGAAATGGCGGCCCGTTTCGAGCGCGAGGCCGTGACGGCAGCGAATCTGCAGCACCCCAACATCGCGGAAGCGATGGATTATGGCAGTTTGCCCGACGGTACGCTGTATTTGGTCATGGAGCTGGTCGACGGCGTACCGCTGCGCAATCTGATTCCGCAGGGCCAAGGAATGCCCGTTACGCGCACCTTGCGCATTCTGGAACAGGTCGCCGCAGCACTCGATCGTGCGCATTCGATGGGCATCGTCCACCGCGATCTCAAACCAGAGAACATTCTCGTTTTCGATCGTGGCTCGGAACGCGACGTCGTCAAAATCATCGATTTCGGAATCGCGCGCATCAATAGCGCCACCTTCGATACCGGCCCCACTGCGCTCACTCAAGCTGGAGCGATTTTCGGCACGCCTCAATACATGGCGCCCGAGCAGGTCATGGGTCAACCCGTCGATGGACGAGCTGATCAATATGCGCTCGGAATCATTGCATTTGAAATGCTCACCGGCACTCAGCCCTTTACGGGGGAAAACTTTGCCGAGCTGGTGATGAAACACGTCGGGGCTCCGGTGCCAAGCTCGAAAGATCGCGCCCCCCACGTTCCTGCGGGGCTCGATGCTACCATTTCGCGCATGCTGGCGAAATTGCCCGACGAGCGTTTTGCATCGGTCACCGACGCAATGCGTGCGATGAACTCGAATGGAGACGCTCCGCCGCAATCGCTTCCGATGCCGACCGGCCCCGTTTCCTCGAGCACGGTCATGATGACAGGAGCGACCCATTCGACTTCGTCGCCCATGGACACACGCCCGATTGCTTTCGCTGCGACGATCCTGCCGGGCGAGCAGGCGCCTTTGCCGACCATTACTCTACCGTCGGCGACAACGCCATCGAAATGGGTGCCGCGCGATCCTCGCGTCAAGATGGCCATCGCTGGAGCCGGCGTTTTTCTTCTTTTGCTGATCCTTTTGGTCGCGCGGTGCTCATCGGGAAGCAGTTCCGCGGTCCGCGACGTGATTGCGCAATGGAACGATCACCAATACGAAGCAGCGGGCACAGCGCTTCGATCGGCCGTCAAAGACAACCCGAAAGCAGCCGACGATCCCGAGCTTGCACGTGCGCTCGCGGCGTCCGTGCGTGACCCTGCAGCGCGCAAAAAGCTGGATTCGCTGCTCGAAACAACGGCTCTGGGCAAATCCAACGCAATCGCGGAATCGCTTGCCGAGCCCGCAACGACCGACGAAAAGGACATCCGCGACCCGGCGCTCGAATTGCTCCGAGGGCGGCACGATCTTTTGAATGACGAACATCGTGCGCGGGTCCGATTACGCGACGCCGAGGACTGCAAAGAGCTTCTCGAGGCATTAACCTCGCTCGAAGCGGGCAAAACCGAGCCCCAGGAAACCGACGTCGATCGTTATCGTCGCGGTGAATGCCGAAAAATGATTCGCAAGGACCAACTTTGCGGAATCTGCCTGGGTCGCGGCAATGAAAAAGGCGCCGGCGAGGGTGAAGTACAGAAAAAAGGCAAAGGCAAGAGCAAAGGCCGGTGGAAGTAGAGACCAACGACCCGTAATTACGTATTGCCTCGCTTTACCGATTCGCAGATTCTTGAAAGACAATTACTCGAACACGGATAACATCGCCCATGTCGCAGGAAGCACCGCCCCCGCCCAAGTCACTCGAATCACGCATCGGCACCACGATTGCCGATCGTTATCGCCTTTTGTCGGTCCTTGGGGAGGGCGGCATCGGCGCAGTCTATCTTGCCGACGACACGGCCACCGGAACCAAAGTCGCCATCAAGCTGCTCAAAGCCGATTCCGTCGATGATCCAATCGTCATTGCGCGCTTCGACCGCGAAGCCAAAACGATGACGGAATTGAATCACGAGCATATCGTGCGGGCATTGGCGTTTGGCCGATCGCCCGAAGGCGACTTGTGCATGGTGATGGAGTATGTAGCGGGTGAAACGCTGCGCTCACTGCTCAAGCGCGCCAAACCATTTCCCGTACATGGCACGGTGGAGGTCTCGCGGCAGGTTTCTGCGGCCCTGACCCGCGCCCATTCGATAGGCGTGGTGCACCGGGACCTCAAGCCCGAAAACATCATGGTCACGTGGCTCGACGGCAATCGTCCATTCATCAAAATGCTCGACTTCGGCATGGCCCGTCTGCTGATGGACGCGCCGGGAGTGCAACTGACGCGAAAAGGCGCAATCTTCGGGACTCCCGAATACATGCCTCCCGAGCAAGCCATGGGGCAGCCGGTGGATGCGCTCGCGGATCAATATGCTTTCGGCGTCATGATTTTTGAGATGATAGCCGGCGAGCGTCCGTTCAAAGCCAAGTCGGCGCTCGAAATGGTGCAAAACCAAATTCGACTAGCTCCGCCTTCGCTCGTCGAAAAGGCACCGGGGACGCCGCCCGCAGTTGCCGCAGTCGTGACGCGTATGCTTGCCAAAAAAGCCGCTGAGCGTTTTCCGGATGTCCAATCGGCATTTCAAGCCCTGCAGGAGGGATATTATCCCGGCAGCACGACGATGCCACAATCAGGTCGATAGTTGGAAAACGAGTAACTTCGATGGATTTTATCCTCATACGTTCCAAAATCGCTTCGCGCTTGTTGAAAGCGGCATGCCGTTCATGTCCGGCGGCAATGTTATTGTTGTCGGCCGCGGACGCATACGCTGGCGACTTGTCCAATGTAGATATGGCGCGTGCGGAGTTTGGGTTTTCGTACATCCGTGGGGATGCGAATTTCGGCGTGGCCACGCACATTCCGTATGGCGGCGCAGTGGGAGGACTTCGCTACGCAGGCGCAGTATTCTTGAGTAAATGGGTTGGTTACGAGGCCGACTTTCGACTCGCATTCGGAGGCATTGCGGGCGCCAAAGCCGATGTTGGCCTCGACGTGGCCGCCATCTTTGCACCCGCACGCTGGCGAGGTCGTTATCCTGGCTCGCTCGTGCTTGGAACTGGCCTCGGAGCGGGCCTAGGACG
>CAZETM010001067.1:0-3199 GCA_964514885.1 uncultured Polyangium sp.
TGCGCAATCCGTTCGATGCCGTGACGACAATGGCGCCAGTATCGGCAATTGCTTTACGTTGATCCGCGGTAATGATTTCGGCATCGGACCAACCCTCGACCGCTCCCTCGAAATGATCCGTGTGTTTGAGGTAAACACTGCTTCCCGCATCGATATTCGGTAATTCCATGGGCAGCAACCTTTCATGCGAAACACCCGTTACGCCGGGCGAGTGTCGATCGAATGGATGTGAAAAGGCAAGAAGTTTGTTTCCCCTTTGGCCGGGGCGTTTGACGTCCACGAGCTTGGTCGGGCCGGCGCCCTCGATGTCGAACGCGAAGAGCGCGGACGGCGACGGTACGAGAAGGCCGGCCGTGCCGCGGAAAATACCTCGCAGGTCGTCGTGGTAGGTATCGTCGAACTCGCCCAGAGACAACACCGTGCCGTCCGGCCGTCGACGAAACACTATGTGCTTGGATTCGAGGGGGAGGAAATTGGTCCAATAGACTCCCGTCTCGTCAACGAAGACATTGTCGACGCGGCCTGGGGCGATCAGCTTGGGCTCTCCGCCTGCTTTCGAAATCTGCCAGAGCGCCGTAGAGCCAAAGCCTGGGGAAAAAACGTTACATAGACCGATTCTGCTTCCAACGCGAGCACAATGGTGGTGTTGAGTGCCTGTATCGGAATTTGCGCGAGCACCTTCCCCTCGCCAGTGTCCGCATCCACCGCCATCACGCGTCCATGGTTCGCGACATAATAAATGCGCTCGCCTTCGGCGATGAGAGCTGTAACGGTCGTCCCCTTGTCGATCTCGAGCGTGCACGACGAACTCGCGCCACCGGCCGCGCCGTCGCCATCCGAGGGCAGCTCCGTGCGCGCGCCGCATGCCGTAGCCGCGGTCAATAACAAGAGGCCAGCAACGATTGGTGCTTCGTGCGCTTTTTGGTGGTCATGGCTCTTCTGCGTCAGACCTTCGCTGGCCAACAAGCTGATTTCAACCTCAGCCCCAGCGGGTTGTCGCGCCGTGAGAGGCTGCGCCTTTGCCGAGATCCCCTCGCGTGTTGTCTTCTTCTCGATCCACGCGCTCACGCCTCGCCGTTGCTTCCCTCCGCCTTTAAGCGTTGAAGCGCCGCAACTCGACAAGCACCCCAGCTCGTCGAGGCGCCTGGGGCTAAGGGCAAACAAACTGCCATTTTCGAACTTGGGCAGGGACTTTGTGACCGACCTGAACTTGCGCAACGGTGGCGCCCAAGAGCAGCCTACCGGGTGCCTTCCACGCAAGCGGTGGACGTGGCCGCCAAAGCTGCCGGGAAGGCTTTTCGAACAACCGCGGTAGGCAATCGATGCTGCCGAGGCCGCTTGGGCGTCCAACGCGTCATCGACCGATCACGACGGACGTACCCAAGACGCGAAAAGCGAGAGGCGGAAGTTGCCATCGTTCGGCAGAATAGAACAAGGACGGAGAGAATGGGAGGGTGAAAACGCGGGGGTGTTACTTTCAGAGTGACGAACTCACTCTCAGGCCGCGGATGCTTGGGCCAAGAGCTTGTCCGCGAGACGCTCCAACGTGGATACGAATTGCTCGAGGCTCGGGGAGCGTTTACGATCTCGCGTGATGTCGAGTTCTTTGGCTAGTTGTCCGGCGCGCTCGGCAGTGAGTTTACGGTTCTGAAGCTTTTCTTCGAGTTTCGATTTCGGATCAGGGTGGTTTTCGGGCTCTTCGAGATCTTCTGTCAGCAGCCAGGCTTCAATTTCCGGGACGGCAAGGCAAACCGACACTTCGTCGGAGGTGAGGCTATGCTCGCGCATCATCTCGTCGATCCGACGCTTCTTGCGCTCCACGTCGGTCGTGCGTACGGAATCGGCATCGAGAACAATGACGACATGGTCGTATGCTGACTCGTCGAGCAGCGCGAGAACCGACGAGTAGGCCCAAGGCAACGCGATTTCACTACCCAGTCGAACTGCGTGGACCTTGAACGGAACAGCGCCAAATCGTGGGGACAACACGCGTTGAGCGATTTCTTCGACGATCGGTTTGTCGGTATCTCCCTCGACGATGAATCCGATTTTCCACTTGGGTTCCATGGCAATGCTCCTCATGCGCCCTTCTTGTCGGTATGTGTACGATACGAGTAGTACACTTGGCCGATCCTTGCGGCTTCCCTCAGTTTAATGCGAATCATTTCCTCAAACGACTTTCCCACCTCCAGCGCGCACTCAATATCGCTGGCATCGGCAAGGATGATACAGATCTCCTTGCCCCACATCAACGCGTGTTCCGCGTCATCGGCAAAGCCGCCTGCCGAGATGAAGAGCCCGAGCGTTCCTGCCAAACGTCCTTCAACCACACCCCTGAAGGTATAAAGCGCGGATGCCGGGATCGGCTCGGTCCACTTCGCTTCGACCAGGAGAAACCGCCCGCCCAACTCGAAGAAGCCGTCGACCTGTTCGCCACCTGGCTGGCGCCCCCTCTTCTTCTTCGTTCCTGAGTCGTTATTGGGAGCGTCGTCGGCTGTCGCAGCATCCGTGGGCAAGGCCCTTCCACGTTTGGCATAATAGGAGGGGTTTGGATTCAATTTTTCCAGCAGTAGAAGCTTGAAGACGAGCCGTTCGAGGCGGTAACCGCGCAACGTCGGATCTAGCTTTTCTGTGTTGTCGTTGAGCGCTGCAAACTCTTCCTTCAGTAATGATTTGAGTTCCGTTTGAAAGGATGGGTCCACCCCCAAGTCCAACAGCTGAACCTGCGTGAGTTCGGTCGGCTTCCAATTCACGGTGGAGGTGAAAAACCGTTTCGCGCTCTGTTTTTGGTCCTGTTCTAGCATCTCACGTTTCCTATTGTCGCCCGAATCGTGTGCCACACCTTCCGGGGTTGTCCAGTGACCTTGCCTGTTTGTCACTTCTCCCTTCCTTCGACGGGCAACAAACTCAACATCGCCTCGTCCTTCTTCCCGCGTTTCTTTCCCGCCGCAGCGTTTTTCGCTCCCTTGGGCACTTCGTTTTTCTTGGCCTCTTGGGCTTCTTGGGCCTCTTTCGCCGCCATGACGCGATTCAATTCGAGCAGCCTCGCCAGCACTTCGTCGCGGCTTCTTAAGGGCAAACAAACTGCCATTTTCGAACTTGGGCGCATAAGGAAATCAATGGCAGAATTTCGCCATTGACGCACCTACGTCGCCACGCGTCATCCGTGGATAGTTGTGCTCTCGCGCGCATCCAGAAC
>CAZETM010001068.1:0-3198 GCA_964514885.1 uncultured Polyangium sp.
AGCCATTAACCATTTCGATGGCAACCCTGGCGCTCACTTGATCGTCATGTCGCTGGGAGGCGTAAGCACGAGCCATCTATGCGCTGCATTTCAAACTGGCACGCACCTCATTTTCTTCGATCCGAACTCCGGCGAGTACACCGTACCGAACGCGTCTCGAGCCACTTTCCTCAGAGCGCTCCACACGCAATACGGGACGTACGTGTCCTCGACCGGCACGCGGATCGCGCTCACCATCAATAGCTTGTTGATCTGCCACTTGGCGTAACGTTTGAATGGCGCGTATTCGTCATTCGTAAACGGCAGCGAGAGTTGCCCCAGCGGGGCCCTTGGCTACCGGGCCATGCAAAAACGAAATCGCGTTGACGCTGCTCGATACCTATCGAAACCCTCCCCAGCCGCATCCGAACGCTGATCCTCATGGTTGCGTTGGTTCGTCAGCGATGCCGTTCCCACCTCGGGGCACCGAAACGGGCACCCTTGATCGTCATGACGAACCTCCCCTCAGGCTGAAAGTGCTGGCACATCGTCCGGTCAGCGTGGTAGCCTCGTTTCGATGACTCCGAACATCGTAGATCGAGCGCTCGACGTGGTGGAACCTCGAACCAGTCCCCTTCCAGTTCCGGTCACACCTTCGGAAGAACGCTGGCGTGAGATGACCTCGAAAGAGCGTGAGGCGTTTATCATCGGTGTCAACGAAGCGCTTTCGGACCCGATCATTACGATGTCCGAAGGTCGTCCGCATAAAAAAGCGAAGAGCAGAGCCATCGACATGCTTGGTCTGCACTTCCGCACCCTCGGTCGCCACATTTATTTGGCCGAGGAGCTTTCGGTTCTATACCCCAACACGTCGGGTTTTACCCCGGATGTCCTCGCCGTGCTCGACGTTGAAGAGCCCAAAGACGATCAGCGTATGGCTTGGATCGTCATGGACGAAGGCCGGGGACTCGATTGGGTGCTGGAAGTGTTGTGGGCGGGTGATCGCAAAAAGGACCTCGTCGACAATGTCGAACGATATGCTGCACTCGGCATACCGGAGTATTTTGTTTACGATCAACGCCAGCAGCGAATTCTCGGTTATCGTTTGCCACCGGGAGCCAAACGATACACACCAATTTTGGCGCAATCGGGGCTTTACCGATCCAACGTTCTCGGCATTGATTTGGCGATCGTCGGACGGAGTTTACGATTTTACCAAGGCGCTGCGGAACTCTACGATACGGAACACTTGATTGGCCGACTCGAAGATATGGTTGCGAACCTCCAAGAACGCGCGGAGCAGGCAAGTCGTGAGGCGGACGAGGCCAAACAAGCGGCCGAGAAAGCCAACAGCGAAGCCGAGAAAGCCAACAGCGATGCGGCCAAAAGTCGCTCTGGCATTCGTAAGTCCATTGTGAAAATCTTGGTTACTCGAGGTGTGACGTGTTCGCCGGAAAGTTTGTCGATGCTGGAAGCATGTACTGATGCCGATCTCCTCGATCAGTGGCTCATGCGTGCATTCGATGCGACAAACGAAGCCGAAGTGTTTGGCGAAAAAACGGGCTGATCAGGCTGCCAAGTTCCGCATTCGCGATTCGTCGTGCGAGCGAGAAGCTGCTGCACGTATCGGGTTTCGTGCATTCCGTCGTGCTCGCGTCATTGCATGCAGCCCCCAATTCCTTGTGGTTCGACAAACAGGTGCCCAAACCATCGCAAGTATCCGGATCGCTGCATGCCGTGGCCATCGATTCGCCGCAAGCGCTCGCGGCTGGTTTATGGTTGAGTTGACGCATGACGGACGACAGAAGACTCGGCACTGAAAGGATTGTATCGGGTGGGAAAATGCTGAATGAATTGCCCGCGGAGGTCGTCATCAGCCGCCAAAGGCTGATCGATCAGCCCGCGGAGGTCGTTTTCAGCCTTCAAAAGCTGATCGATCAGCCCGCGGCGGTCGGTTTCAGCCTTCAAAAGCTGACCCGATAGCCTCGGAAGCGTGTCGAGCCACCCCAAAAAGCTGATCGATCAGCCCGCGGAGGTCGTCATCAGCCGCCAAAAGCTGATCGAAGGCTGATCGGATAGGGTCCTCCTCGTGATAGCCTCTTCCCGCGAGGTCACGACAGCGCGGCCGGTGTGTCCACCGAATGCGACGCGGTTGGTGCAGGAGCAGGATTGGAAAGACGCGCGAGCGGGACCGAAAGCCATTGGCCACACGGTCGGCCGCGTATTGACGACGTGCGAGTACGAAGTTCGGGATCAAGGTTGACGATGCAGTCAACGGCGTGTTTTTGCCTGGCTACAAGTCCACGCCAAACCCGCTGGGGAAGCGATCGTTTCGTCGTGCGCGTGAAGAAAGCCAAGCTAAAAGGCACCGTGTTCATCAAGCTGTGGTCGTCCGCCTGAGCCGCGGGCACCGTCCTATTTGATCAAAGCGACGGAAGAAATCGACACGGTAGGGCGCGGGAGAGGCTCGGGGCCCGCACGCAGTGGCCGCACACTGGAGGAGAACCTCGACGAGAATCCGACGCGGTGCAACGCTTCGTAGCGCGTATCTGTTGAAGCAAGAGCTGATAATGCGCTCTTTTTGTTTGACTTTGCGTAACGACTCTGGTGATCTTCAGAACCGAGGGACATTTCTATCGATTGTCCCGGAGTGGACGTATGCGCGAAGGTGACATCGTAGCGGAACGCTTCGTGATCGAACGGCTTGCCGGCAGTGGAGGGATGGGCGAGGTCTATCGGGCCACGGATCGCCACACCGACCACACGGTAGCCATCAAGGTGCTTCTTGGCGAGCGACAGGGTGATTTGGAGCGCTTCGAACGTGAAGCGCTCATTCTTGCGTCAATCCAACATCCGCGGATAGTCAATTACATTATTCACGGAGTGCTTTCGTCCGGCGATCCTTATTTGGTGATGGAATGGCTCGATGGCTGCGACTTGAGCCGGAAGCTCGAAAATGGATGCCTGAGCGCCGCGGAAACAACGACGCTGGCAGTCGGAGCTGCGCAAGCCCTAGGAGCATTGCACGATCAGGGCATCGTGCATCGCGACCTCAAACCAAGCAATCTGTTTTTGGCCTACGGTCGCCTGGACGAAGTCAAATTGTTGGATTTTGGTATTGCACGAAGTGACGCCGCCTCGAAGCTCACGGGCACCGGGATGCTCTTGGGAACCGCTGCGTACATGGCACCGGAGCAGGCGAGCGACGGGCGATCCATT
>CAZETM010001069.1:0-3195 GCA_964514885.1 uncultured Polyangium sp.
TTCTATCTGCTATTGATTTCGGCAATATGGGCGGACGGGACCGCTGTCCTGTGTGGCGCCCCAAGTCGCACGGGCACAGTGCCAGACGAGTATTGAGGATACGTCAGGAGGCGTGATTTTTGTTGTGCACGCCTTCGGGAGGCGTGTTTTGGCTTTTGCACACCTTCAGGCAGCGTGTTTGGGCTTTTGCAGACCTTCGCGAGGCGTGATTTTTGTTGTGCACGCCTTCGCGAGGCGTGTTTTGGCTTTTGCAGACCTTCGCGAGGCGTGTTTGGGTTTGCGCACGCCATCGGGAAGCGTGATTTGGTTTGAGCACGCCGTCGTGAGGCGTGCGATGATCAAAGCAAGCGGAAGAATGGAGGCGCCGGGAATCGAACCCCGAAAGCTTGCTCGTCAGCGCTCACCGTGAAGCCTCATCAAACCATTCGAGCTGCGCAGGTTGTACTGGAGGCGCTCCCACGGCGTCTGCTGCATCGCATCGGGGATCTGCGAGCGGTCGACATCGGCAACGGCTGCGATGATCTCGGGGTCCTCAATGGCGAGACGGCGAAGCACCGGCCCGACGATGGGATCATCGTAGAGCGCATCCGAGAAGGGGTGGAAGTACGCTTGGAGCGTCTCGTCGTCGTAGCTGGGTCGAGGCACGACAGTTGACATGGCTGGGATTCTGTGGTCATGAGAGAAAACGAAGGCCGAACCGCATGTTGAAACGCCTGAAAATTCATCGATTTCGTCACGTCGCACCTGGAACGGAGCTGGAGTTCTCGGAGCGGTTCAATGTGCTGCTCGGAAAAAACGGAACGGGCAAGACGACGCTGTTGAATTTGATTTCGATGGTGCTGCGGTCGAATTTTTCTTCGCTCCGTGGGGAGGAGTTCGATATTGAATGGGAATATGAACAAAACGAAACACGGGTGCATCTTCGATTTGTGAATGATGTCAAGGCTCGACGCCCTGGGCGTGGCGTAAATATGACTCCGGCACATGCCGATCATCCTCAAGTCAAGCTGACCTTCAACCTGCCGCAGCTCGGCAAGCAACACCAATTCGAAATCGAAATCGATGGCACTTCTCTGCGTTTTCGCGAACATGGCGAGGCGTGGCGTAGTGGGGCAGCAGTGGATGCATTCGGCGCAAGCTTATTCAAAACCAGTTATTTCGCAATGCCGATGACGGACAACGACGACACCGCGCTTAGTTCGGTCAGCGATGTCGGTGTGAGATTATTTGCGGCCGGCGTGGATACGTATCGGTTTGACGAATCTCTGGACGTTTATCATCGCATGACCGCGGACGAAGTGTTTCTCTTGGGGCACTCATTTTCCCCACCATCGATTCATTCACAATGGCAGTCCAACACCTCGCCGATGTCGCCGCAGATCCTGACTTTCTACCCCATTAGACAAGCACCCGAAACGCCGAAACCAGGACAATCGACAACGCGAGTCAAACTCTCATTTGATTCCTCGTTGACGAGATTCGTCGAACTTGCACCTTTTCAGAACATGTCAATGTCCCTCGCCGTGGAAGGGAGTGCGGAAGAAGATGGTACAACCACCTGGCACTTGGGACGTGCCGAATTCCTTTTCACCACGTCCGCAGGAACCACTTTCAACCACCACGCCCTCAGCTACGGCCAAAAACGAATGCTCGCCTTCTTGTATTACCTCGACGTCAACGAGCATTACGTCGTCGCCGATGAGCTTGTGAACGGAATGCATCACGATTGGATCAAAGCGTGTCTCGAGCTGATGGGCAGTCGCCAAGCATTTTTGACCAGCCAAAACCCTTTGCTACTCGATTACCTTCCGCTTGAATCGGTCGAACAAGTACAGCGAAGCTTCGTTCAATGCAAAGTTCGGACGACCGACAAGAAATCGGAATTCGTTTGGTCGAACCTCGACGCCAACGACGCGGCACAGCTTCTCGCGGATTACGAAGTCGGCATTCAACACGTCGGCGAGCTTTTGCGAGTGCGGGGACTTTGGTAACATGAAAGCCTCGCGACTCGGCTCTTTCCTTGTGCTTTCCGAAGACGGCGCGCAGGATGCGCATGAAACGACGATGGCAATCGTCAAGCGAATGCTGCAACTCATCGTTCCGGAATGCCAAACGCATCGAATTGGCTTCGAACCGAAAGACGAGCAAGCGCAACGCGCAGTGCAAGGAACTGGGTGGAAGCAAAAACGTCCTTCGCCAGAATTCATTACGACATTACGAACAATCGCCACGAAACTCGGGCGAACGGACGGGTTCGTCTTCTTCCATTTCGACGGAGATCGTATTTGGACCGACCGAGCCACGAGCGAAAACGTCGCCAAATGGACGACGCATGTCGTGGATCATATCCGTCAATTACTACTCACACGCCCTGCTGCGACGGGAAACGAAGTGGAAATCATGCTTTCAAGGCTATTTCCCATTGTTCCATTCTACAGCATCGAGGCATGGCTTTGTCAAAACACGGACGTGGCCATTCGAATATGCAAAGAAAAATATCAGGGAGATGATGTAGGTAAATTCGAGGCGTGGAAACAGAACCGAACGCTTCTGGATGATGTGCATCAGCCCAAAAACGAGACTTGCCTCAGAGGCAAGCACAACCTCGAATGCGCTCGGCAGGGCTTTCCCGCCGAGGAAGTGCGCGCAGCCGGACGCTCGTACGCAGAAACGGTGAAGGGCCTGGAAGACAACGAAGCGCTCAAAGCTGTACTTCGTTCGACCAACGAGTGGGTCGTGACGGACGAGTGAGCAGCAACCTGAGGCGGCGATTGCTCACGCGCGTGGGCATGTGCCAGCAGACCGCGAATGATCGAGTCCGGTTGCTCGTCAGCGCTCACCGCGGAGCCTCATCAAACCGTTCCAGCTTCGCAGGTTGTACTGGAGGCGTTCCCACGGCGTCTGTTGCATCGCATCGCGGATCTGCGAGCGGTCGACATCGGCAACGGCTGCGATGATGTCGGGATCCTCGACGGCAAGGCGACGAAGCACCGGACCCACGATGGGATCATCGTAGAGCGCATCCGAGAAGGGATGAAAGTACGCTTGGAGCGTCTCGTCGTCGTAGCTGGGCTGCGGCACGGGTGAGAATATCGGAGGGTGGGGAGGTTGTCGAGATAGATGAGGAAGATATGGCAAACGAGGCCATGGCGAGGCTGCTCGGAAGCGGGGCGAGGTCATCGGCCCACGCCCAGC
>CAZETM010001070.1:0-3188 GCA_964514885.1 uncultured Polyangium sp.
ACTGCGCAGAGTTTGTCTTCGTACAACTACCGGCTCGGAGGCTCCGTCGGCCGCCGCGGCGGTGGAGTCGTCTGAAGCGTCCGTGGCGAGCCCGTCGCGCTATCTACGATGCGCACGTCGAGTCCCAACGCGTCCTTCAACGCTCCACACTTCGCCGCGACCGTCCATTCCTCCAGCGACCGGTCGTCCGTTCCTGAAAGTTCGAGCACCAACGAATCGCCGTCGATGCGTCCGGCCACGCCCGTCACCTTCGAACGATGTTCGCGGTCGAGCGCGTCTGCGATGCGCAGGATCGCTGCCATCGCTTTCACCTTCGCGCGATCCTCTCGCGACAGTGCACGGAAATTTTCGTGATCGAGTTGTGGAGGACTCTTGCGATGGTACCTCGCCACGTTCGCCACGATGTCTCGTTCCGCGGGGGACAGCCCCATCAGATCGGCGTGCACGATCAAGTAGTAGCTGTGCTTGTGGTGCCCTTCGTACCGCACGAAGTCGCCCACGTCGTGCAGCAGCGCCGCGGCGTGCAACAGGATCCGATCTCGCGGGCTCATGCGATGACGCACGGCCAAGTCATCGAAAAGACGCGTCGCGAATCGAGCAACGAGCGCCCCGTGATGCTCGTCGAAGTGATAACGCCGTCCCAGTCGAAGACACGCATCGGTCACCGACGTCGCTTCACCTCCGAAGTCACGTGGCACGAAATGCTCGTGCGCCAGATCTACGAGCACGCCTTCTTTGAGGCCCACGCCTGGCGCGGAGATCGATGCTCGTCCGAACGCTTCTGCAACGCGGCACAGCACCGTCGCAGCCGGCACGATCGTATCGGCGCGATCGGGGCGCAGGTTATACGCCAGGATTCGTTCATCCACGTTGCGTACTGCGAGCTCGTCGATGAGCCGTCGCATCGAGCGCACTTCGATGGCTCGGCCTTCCGGAAATGCGATCGGCATCGGACACAGATCCGCAAGCGTTTCCAGGTTGCCTCCCGTGCCCATCACGACATCGACACCCGCGCCATCGGTCGCATCGTCGATCTCGCGAAACGCATCCGCGCACGTGCGGTCGACGTACTCTTCCAGCAGTCGTCGGTGACCTGCATCGATGGGTCCTCGTCCATCGAGAAACGCTTCGAGAAGCCTCACCGTCCCGACGGGAAGTGACCGCGCAAAGATCGGTCGTCGTCCATCGAGCAGCGTCAGCTCCGTCGACCCGCCTCCGATGTCGACGAGCAGCGTGCGTCGATTTCCAACGAGTGGCATGCGCTCCACGACGGCGAGTTGCACCAGACGTGCTTCTTCAACGCCTTCGATGATCTCCACGTGTATGCGGCTCTCGCGCTCGGCGCGTTCCACGAACAGATCGCCGTTGCTTGCTTCGCGTGCGGCACTCGTTGCGACCGCGCGATACCGTTCCACTTTCGCAGCGTCCATCGCTGTGCGAAAGCGTCTGAGCGCATCACATGCCGCACCGATGACGCTCACTTCGAGACGTCCTTTGGTGAACACGTCGTGTCCGAGTCGCACGGCAGCGCGGTCCGCGAGCACGTCGCGGAATGGATAGAACCGAGGTCCATCCTCGGTCATGAGCGGAGCATCCACGTCCACCACGCGTAGCCGGATCGCGTTTGAACCGATATCGATCGCCGCTAGGCGCGCCATGGCGGGAGAAGTAGCGGACCGCCGCCTCATTGGCTACTCTCATGCGCCCCATGCGAAACGTCCTGCCGAAAGTTGCGCTTGCTTTCATTGGCATCTTCGCGGTCGCCTGCGGACCTGAAGAGGTTCGCGCGCCAAACCCCACTCGGTCGCTTGACGAACGTCGCGCGATCGAGGTCATCCGACGTGCCATCGCTGAAGAGGGTGTGCGTCCCGCGCCTTCACGCGACGTCGATCTACGTGCGGGAAAGAAGCTCCGTATCGACGTCAGCATCGAAGGAGCGGAGTACGGAATTTCGTACATCTCCGAGGACGATGCAGAACAGCTTGGCGACGCCATCAAGCCTCCCAACGGACCTGACGAAAAACTTCGTCTAGAACGTGTTGGAGCCGATTCCGAAGTGCGTATCGTGCTTCTTTATCAGAGCAACTATCGCTACGACGACCTCGCTGGTGAATCGCACGAGATGACCACGATCACCGCTGAGCGAGCGCTTGCTCGAGACGTGCGTGACTTCATCACGCATGCGCGCACCAGAAAGTTCCGGTAGTCGACGATGCGTTTGTCTTCGCTCATCGACATCGAGTCCATGCGGGCGGCTCCAGTGCGGCGCGCTCTCGTCGTCGCGAGCACGACGTTGCTCGTTGGTCTTGGACTGGTCGGGTTACGTCCGACGGATGCGGATGACACGGCTCTCATCGACGTCGGCATGGCCATCACGCTCTTGTCGCTCGTCATCTTGATTGGTGGCATTCACTTTTACGGCCGTCTTGGTCCGCAAGAGCCGGACGAACGGGGCACGAACATCTAGATCGCTCTTGCGCGCGCTCGCGCCTTGGACCAGCATCGCGCGCATGCATCGTCCTAGCCGTCAGCACAACCATCTGCTCAACAAGATCGCTCGCAAGGAATCGCTCGCCAAGGCTCGCAATCGCAAGGCTGGCGCGCGTGTCAAGCAGTGGAAGAAGTGCGTCGAGGCGTTTAAGCCCCTCACGCAGCAAGCTGAGTAGTCTCAGCGCCCTTCCGCCGACAAACCTCTGCGCTCGTTCGACCGGTGTCCTTTGGGTCACCGGTCGTTTCGTTTCTATGTGCACCAACGATCGTTGCGTCTGCGTCATTTGACATCGTCCCGCGTGTTCGTTCTTCGACGCTACGCCGCACGTGCTCGTTTTTTGTCGTAGTTGATCGTGGTCATGCGAGGTGCGTTGACCTCCCGGGGCCCTCACGTATTCTCGACCTTGCGCGCTTGAGGGTGCGCTTTGACGCGTTGGGCGAGGAGTGACGGATGCGTGGCAACGGTGCGGTAACACGACGGACGAGCCTTTCTTTGGGCGTCTCGCTGGCGGTCTTTGGAAGTGCAACGATTGCCTCGGCGCAGGGTTTGCCCCCGCCGCCTCCGCCGCCGCCGACGGCAGTGCCCGAGGTGCAACCGCCGCCTCCTGCTCTGCCACAAGCGCCGCCTGCTCCGCCGTCGATGGCGCCGCCGCCGCCGCCAATTCCTCGGCAGCCTCGCGCTCGGGACCGGAGCCGTC
>CAZETM010001071.1:0-3182 GCA_964514885.1 uncultured Polyangium sp.
AGTCACCCGCTCATTGCCCTCGGATCAACCCACCCACGGCAACATCCGCCTCGGATTCGTCTACGAACGCGTTCCGCACATTACGCTGAAGTCCATTGCCAACAATGCCGAAATCGACGTGATTTGGGAGAAATGGCAACAGACCCTCGAGCCGCTGCGCGACAAGCTGAACAAGGCGGTCAAAAAGTCGTGGCAAGAATGGGAAATCGCCCGCGAGGCCGAAACGAAATGGCCCGATACGACCAAAGCGCTGCACGCCGAATGGTGGAAAGCCCGCATCGACCGGCAAAAAGAAATCGACGCGTCGATCGCCGCGAAAGCCGAATCCGAATACCTGTACGACAAGCCCTACGAAGACAAACGCAAGGTGCGCGTGGCCGGGCCTTTCACCGTGGAAAGCCTGAGCCCCCGGTTGCACATTTGGGGCTTTGGGTCGCCTACGGCGCCCTTCGCCCCAAACCCCATCGCATGCTCGGCGTGGATGAAAACGACAACGTGATCGATCCGCTCGACGCGCTCGACCGATTGCCAGGAACACGCGCGAAAATGTCCTTCGCCGAAATGATCCTCGACAATCTGAAAACGGCGGGCGTGCAACAAGCCCATAAAGAAGATCGGATCACGTTCACGTCGCTGAAACCCTGGCCCGGAATGCTGGTGTGCGCCGAAGGGCGGTACATGGAAGGGGAAACCGAACGACGGGCGGGTCTTTTCATCGGTCCGGAATTCGGCACGGTGCAGCGCGCGGATCTGGTGGCCGCGGCGCGCGAAGCTGCCGATGCGGCCTTCGATGTGCTGATAACGTGCGCCTTCAATTACGAGGCGCACACGACCGAATTCAGCAAGCTGGGCTGGTTGGCCGTGCTCAAAGCGCGCATGAATGCGGACCTGCACATGGACACGAAAATGCCTGTCCCTCACGGCTCTTGCGAAATTGTTCTTGACATTGTGGCGCTCGTTTCCTATTCTTCGGCCAACAGACCCGCCGCGCCTCTCTCCACGAAAGTGGATGATGCGTCTCCGGCGGGTTTCTTTTTAGGCTGTCATCACGAATGCGCACTTATTCGAAAACTGCCACGACCTATCAAGAGCAGTTGGACCTTCTGGTCGCTCGCGGGCTCCAAGTCGGCGACCCCAAAGCGGCTCTGACTATGCTGGAGCGGGTCAACTATTATCGCTTGAGTGCCTACTGGCATCCTTTCAAAAGAGCTGACGAGACCTTCCAAGCCGACGGATCATTCGAAAAGGCATACGAATTCTACCAATTCGATCGAGAGCTTCGTTTAACCGTAATGGATATGCTGGAGCGGGTCGAAGTGGGCGTCAGGTGCGCGATCGCATATCACCTCGCTCATGCGTACGATCCGTGGTCCCACGAAAATCATTCGATTTTCGATCGAACGCGGTTCAGTCCTGCAAAACATGCGACTTGGCTCGCGGATTTGCATCGTGAAACGGATCGCAGCAAAGAGGCTTTCATCGAGCACTTCCGGGCAACGTATTCACAATACCCCAGCCTTCCGCTCTGGGTGGCGGCTGAAGTCATGTCGTTTGGCACTCTGTCGCGTTTATACTTCGGTCTGAACTCGACGGACCGGACAGCCATAGCAAAGCCGCATGGCGTGCATCAAGTCGTCTTTGCTTCCTGGTTACATTGCCTGGCCCATGTCAGAAACATCTGTGCACATCATTCGCGACTTTGGAATCGAGAATTGTCCATCGCGCCGAAGGTGCCATATACGGCGCATTGGCAGCCTCCGGAAATTCCAGACAACAAAAAAGTTTTGGCCGTCTTGTGCATTCTCCGCAGTATGTCGATTCGAGAACCGAGCGGAGAGATGTGGGCACGGCAAACGGCTGAGCTAATGCGACGCTATGACGCAGAACCGCGTTGGCTTCATGCTATGGGAATTCCGACCGGTTGGAAGAATCATCCATTCTGGAGTTCGGTAGTCTGACGAGCCGCTCCCAATGGGTGCGGTGAGCATTCGACCTCCGGGTTCGCGCATGTGTAGACGGGCGGTTCCGCGAGAACAGGAACATTCCGCGGACGAATCCAGATGCGCGCGTGCTGCTGACGACGTATTCGAATACGCTGGCGAACGCATTGCAATCGAAACTAAGGGTGCTGTTGGCCAACGAGCCAAAGCTGGCGGAGCGAATCGATGTGCATTCATTGACGGCGCTGGGAATGCGCTTGCACCGGGCGCACGTGGGGCAGGTGCAATTGGCGACCCGAGCGCAGGTGCGGGACATCGTGAAGGAAGCGGCGGAGGCGACGTCGGGGCACAAATTCAAATTGCCGTTTCTATGGGCGGAATGGGAGCACATGGTTGCGCGCGACGATTTGCTGGTGACGGCGGTTGCTCCAGGCTCGGAATTCTTGGCGGATATGAAGGGTGCGGGCGGTAAGCGGCAAGCGATGGGTTAGAATCGTCGTGCGGTGTATGAACGAGTCGTTAGCCGATCGGCCCGTCGGTCGACGACCATAGGGGTGTGAAATCGGTCCCCTTCAGTTTTGCGGCTTTCACGCGGGCGACGAAGCGATCGGTGTAGAATACGCGGTTGGAATCGACCGGTATGCGGAAGATTTCGGCTTTGCCGATGGCCGATTCGATGAACACGAGCTTTCGCAAGCTGACGGCACGGGTTCCTTCGATTCGGTGAATGTCCGAATTATTCATGTCTAGCGCATCCACGACGCCCAGGACATTGAGCACGAACAATTCGACGCCGTCCTCGGTGGCGACAGGCAGGATTTCACCGTGTGCTTTGAGTACGTCATGCAGCGTGTCGAGGGCTGATCGACGCATGATCAACGTGTCGCACATATATGGGATTTCCGCAGGCTTGTTGCCACTGCGTTTGTTTGCAGGTCCCCGTTCCACGCAAGGCGGCGTCCATCCCTTCTTGCGCGCGGTGCCGTCGAGACTTGCCAAGGTGCGGATGTCTTCGTAGGTCTTGCATGTGAGCATCTCATGTCCTTTGGCCAACGTTGTCTCGAAGATGATCATCGCGGCACAATCCCTTTCTCTAGATTGGCGGCTATATCCCTCAAAATTCGCTCCGCCTCTGCACGTGAGTTGGCCTTCAACAGTTCGCGACGCACCGCCCCATGATACGCATCCGTGTGCAGCGTCGAATGCACGGCTTTCTTGTTCGGGTTTGGCGTCTTCTTGTAG
>CAZETM010001072.1:0-3179 GCA_964514885.1 uncultured Polyangium sp.
CTGGGTGGAGTGTTCGAAGTGGTGGTGATGGGAGTCCCACCAGGACTTGGGAGCAACGTGCAGTGGGATCGGAAACTGGACGGGAGGCTGGGGCAGGCACTGCTGAGCATTCACGCCATCAAGGGCGTTGAAGTGGGGCTCGGGTTCGAAGCGGCACGACTGCGAGGGTCACATGTGCATGATCCGATCGGGTACGACTTGAGGGATCGACGGTTCACTCGGCCGACGAATCATGCAGGGGGACTCGAGGGAGGGATTACGAACGGGATGCCAATCGTGTGCCGAGCAGCGATGAAACCGATTGCGACGTTGAAGCGAGCTCTGCCTTCAGTGGATGTGCGGACGAAAGAAGCATTCGAGGCAGCGCATGAGCGTAGTGACGTGTGTGCAGTGCCAGCAGCATCCGTCGTGGGCGAGGCGATGGTGGCGATTACTTTGGCGGAAGCGTTTTTGGAGAAGTTTGGGGGAGATAGTTTGGGGGAGCTGCGACGGAATGTTGATGGGTATTTGGCGCAGGTTGCGGATTATTGAAAGGCGAGGGGTTGTTTCACGTGAAACAGAACGAGATGCCTCACCCCCCGGCCCCCTCTCCACAAAGTGGAGAGGGGGAGAAAATGGCCTCACCCCCCAGCCCCCTCTCCACAAAGTGGAGAGGGGGAGAAGTGGCCTCACCCCCCCAGCCCCCTCTCCACGATGTGGAGAGGGGGAGGAGCACCCTAGTTCCACCTCTCCACATTGTGGAGAGGGGGTTAGGGGGTGAGGCAAAGCGCCCACTCCTGCTTGGCGGCTTCATGGGCACCGGCAAGTCAACCGTCGGACCACTCGTCGCAACCGCCGCAGGAGTTCCCTACATCGATCTTGATGCCACCATCGAACAAATAACCGGCAGCTCCATCACTGCTATCTTCGAGACGGCCGGTGAGACCGCTTTCAGACGCCTTGAGGCCGACACCCTCCGTTCACTGCTCGCCTCGCCCCAACCCCACGTCATCGCCCTCGGCGGAGGCACCCTCGTCGACCCCATTCTCCGTGAAGAAGCTCTCCAACATGCCTTCGTCGCCAACCTCGTCGCTCATCCCGAGACCATCATACATCGTGTCCAAACTCACGCTCGGCCGCTCCTCGACTCCGCACCCAATCGCCTGACACGCATCCATGACCTGCTCGCCTCACGCTCTCACGCGTACGAGGACGCACATTTTCGAGTACGCACCGACGGCCGCACGCCCCAAGACATCGCCAACGCCGTCCACCATGCGTGGCTCGACAACGCTCTCCTTGTACGCACTACCACCACAACCTATGCCGCAAGGATTACGGACAGTGCTCCTCTGGCACTCGCCGAACTAGCTCGAACCCTCGCACCCACCTCCGCTTTCCTCGTCACCGACCAAAACGTCGAGCCACTCGCGAATGACGCGATCGATGCCCTGCGCACAGCCGGCATTTCCTTCGGCGGCAAAGTCATCCTGACCCCAGGCGAAGTTCATAAGCAGTGGCCCGCTGTCGAACACATCCTCCAATCCCTCGTCACCGCAGGCGCCGATCGAAACAGCCTCGTCATCGCCCTCGGCGGCGGCGTCGTCTCCGATATCGCCGGCTTCGCCGCCGCCATCCTGCTCCGAGGCGTCCGCTGGATCGCCGTCCCAACCACCTTGCTCTCCATGGTCGATGCCGCCGTTGGAGGAAAAACCGCCGTCGACCTGGGCCTCGCCAAAAATGCCGTCGGGGCCTTTCACCAACCCGCCGGCGTCATCGTCGACCCCGCCTTCGTCAAATCCGAGTCCCAACGTGCCTACACTTCTGGACTCGCTGAAGTCGTCAAGTCAGCAGCGATCGCCGACCCTGACCTCATCAACCTGCTCAGCCGCGAACACTCGCAAGTGCTCAGCCGAAACGCCAATGTCGTCCGCGAAGTCATCCAACGCTCACTGCTCGTAAAGACAACCATCGTGAGCCGCGACGAACGAGAGTCCGGCGAACGTATGCTGCTCAACTTTGGGCACACCATCGGCCACGGGCTCGAAGCCGCGGGCAACTACAGCAACTTGACTCACGGTGAAGCCGTTTCGCTCGGGATGGTTGCCATCTTACGCTTTGGCGTCGCCCGAGGCGTGACCAAGCAGGACGCCGCTTCGTGTATCGAGAACCTTCTCGAACGCCTTGGACTACCCACCGACCTATCCAACCAGCCACTCGACGAAGCCATGAAGCTGATTGCGTTCGACAAGAAACGCGTGTCATCAAATTTGCGACTTGTGCTGCTCGAAGACGTAGGGCGCATGCGCATCGACTCGGTCCCGATCGAAGAGATACGGGCCTTTTTTCAGGCATAGCGTGGGAAATCGCAGCGACTGATCAGGGGATCTTGGCCGTTCGCCTCAATCCTAGATACCATCCGTCGTAGCCTCTTTGTCCGAGGTACGCGGCTGGGCGCGTTGGAGGTCCCTGAACATGAAGATCCGGCAAAAACTTATTCGTTCACTGATTGCGCTTGGTGCACTCGGGGTGGTGTTCAGCTCGGGCTGTGCAGACAACCGAAGTAGCATCTTCATTCGCGGTGCAATGGCTATCCCGCAAGACACATGTACGGTCACTGCGGATCCGAGCGCCGCTATGCTGTTTCGTGGTGCATATGACACCGCTTTCTCGGCTACAGCGGCATCGGAATACAATGCTGCACTGCTGGTAGGCAACCAGCTCGTGCGGCGAGGCAGCGCGTCAACGCTTCGCACGGAAACGTCGCGAATCGATTTCTATGAAGCGGAAGTCACGTTGACCGACAGTGCAGGCGAACCGATCGCGAATGGGAACTTCGTCGTTCCAGTGACAGGCTTTGCGGATCCTGGAACTGGTACCGACCCTGGGTACGGCGCAGTGTCGGTCACGTTGATCGATGCTACGAGTGCGCAAGGCATTGCAGCCGGGCAGGAAGTGATCGCGAACGTCATCCTGCGAGGTGAAACACTGGGCGGTGTGGATGTGGAAACAGACGCATGGCCGTTCCCAATCACCGTGTGCCGAGGATGTTTGGTGTATTTCCCGGCCGAAGCAGACGACCCGGCTAAACCGGGCCTCGACTGCGACGTGCGCGATGAAGCACCGCTCTATTGTCGGTTGGGACAAGATGCTGCAGTCGACTGCCGCGCATGCAGCGGCCTTGTCCAAGAATGCACGCC
>CAZETM010001073.1:0-3179 GCA_964514885.1 uncultured Polyangium sp.
GAGACGCGCTTAACACGCCAAGTTCGAAAATGGCACTTTGTTTGGACTAGGTACGGCACTGGCACCGCACTATGCCCACGGCTGGCGCCGGCTCCTGGATGGACCCAAAGCGGACCTCCTGGCGTTCCTCGTCAGCGACAGCCAGGAAGCCCGCGACTTTCGCCAGGCGTCGCCCTTCGCCGGAGCCCTGAGCCCGCGCGAGCGCTGGGACCTTTGGCGCACCGCCGTCGAGCCCGCCACCCAGGACCGATGACGCTCGAACAGCGGGAACACATCATCCGCGCGGCAGCGGTGATCGCTAACGATGATGAGCTGATCATCATCGGCAGCCAGGCGATCCTTGGGGCTCATCCGCGAGCTCCCGAGGAATTGCTCGTCTCGGCGGAGGCAGATCTCTACCCCAAGAACCATCCCGAGCGCGCCGACCTGATCGACGGCAGTATCGGTGAACTGTCGCCCTTTCACGAGACGTTTGGGTACTACGCCCAAGGCGTCTCCCCAGGCACGGCGCAATTGCCTGCTGGGTGGGAGCAGCGCCTGATTGGCATCAGCAGCCCGGGGACGCGCGGTGCAACCGGCTGGTGCCTGCATCCCGCCGACCTGACCTTGGCCAAGCTCGCCGCCGGCCGCGAAAAGGACCTCCGCTTTGTCGCCGACATGTCCAAGCACGGCATGCTGGATCAAGAGCAACTCGAAGCGCTGGTGCCCCAGATGAACCTACCGGAGACATGGACGGAGTTGATTCGGTCTCAAGTAATGGCGTGCGTTGCAGGTTGACCGAGACAACCGGGCTCTCAATCCCTGCCTGAGTCCCGCCACCCTCGCCTTCGGCATGTGCCTCGTGATCGCCGGCCTGGTCGCCCAGGGCACCACCCGCCTTTCAACATCCACGAGCTCCAGCGCAAATACGATCACGTGGTCCAGAAGCTCTGCGCGCTGGGCGCCGACGTGACGGTGACGTCGGCGAGTCAGGGCTGAGCGAGGCGCGTCGATGCACTCGCGCCGTTCGCTACGTTAGAGGGCATCAAGTCCCCTCGAATCGGTTTGCCGAGGGTCGTGTCACCCCGACGGGTGACTTTGCGAGTTCCGCTAGCTCTCCATGTCGTCCAGCGATCCTGATTCCGAGGCAGCCTCACCCCAACGGGTGACTCTCTCATCAGTGCGCGGTTGAACGATCATGCGCGATGCCCCGCGCGCGTTGCATCCAGCGTATCGTGCAACACCGAGAAACTGCTCATGTTCCGGAGCCAGTCACGATCCGAGCCAAATTTGGCTCACGGAGATGGACGACCACGACGCGCCGACGCGATCCAGGTGGTGCCCCGCGCCAAGGCCGCGGCTTGTGAAGGTCTTCCCTTGCATGATCTGCGGCTCGCATTAGCACCGTGAGGAACTGGTCCTACTGCATGCTGCGCCCGCATGAGCCCGCTGCCAGGGAGCGGGCCCGACTCGAACGGGCCTTCGACTGTTGGCACTCTGTGTGGGGTGCAATGTTGCGCAATCTTGATGGCGCAGAACTCAAGTTCTCAGACGACTTCACGAGGCAAGACAAGATCGGCGCTCTCTTCCTCGGCGACGAGTGCGTCGGCTTGAGCGGATATCGCTGGCTCGATCTCTCGCTTTCCTTTGCCAAGACAGACTCCTACTTCGCGCCGTGGCCCCCCGAGTTGCTGGACGAAATCGCCGCCAAGACCCCTCGGATTTGCATTGGAAGCAACCTCGTCGTGTCCCCGGCCTTCCGCGATCACCTCGCCCCCCTCAAGTTGAGCGGGGTGTTGCTTGCGCTCGCCGTTCGTCGCTTCAAGGAGTCAGACGCACAGTTGATGTTGGGAACGATGCGGAACGACCGCGGCATGAACGGGCACGCCTATCGATTTGGTGCCAGATCGCTTCAGACCGGTGTGCAGTTCCGTCATGTCCCGGTAGACCTAGTTGCCTTCGATCGTGACGCAGTTTGCGAGATCGAGCTTCCACCAATTCTGTGGGTTAGGCCGTCATTCTTCGCCGAGGGAGAAATAGCAGATCATGAAGACATTGGAGCATTGCGTCGAGCAGCTGGGTAGCGCGCTGAGGGCCTTCCCTTGGCAGGAGCAGTCAGCTTACGCGGATTGGCTGACCCAGACATATTTCTATGTTCGTCATTCGACACGCTTGCTGGCGGCTTCCGCGGCGCGTTTCAAGCAGGATGAAGCCGGCGACGCCTTGCACCACCGCTTCACAAAGCACATGAGCGAGGAAAAGCGACACGAGAGACTCGCTCTACACGACCTGCGGCAGCTCGGATTGAGCACGGAAGGCATCGTCGAACGCAATTCGACACGCTTGTTCTACGAATGTCAGTACTACAAGGTTGAGCACGTCGACCCGACGGCTCTCTTCGGTTACATCTTGGCGCTCGAGGCGATGTCTGCAACGCACGGCCCGTGGGTATACGGCGTCGTATCCAAAGCACATGGTCCAAGCGCCGCAACGTTCCTGAAGCTTCATGCTCAGGACGACGAACACCACACGAAGGAAGCACTTTCGATGCTCGAGCGACTGAGTGCCTCGAGTCGTCTCGAGGTCGAAGGGAACCTCGAACAGTCGACGTACGCCTATTTGCTCATCCTGCGCGATATCTGCGGCGCGGCGTAAGGGTCGCTCTTGCTCGATCCGCCACGAGACTCTTTGATGACCTTCATGGCGGTTCGTACATCGCCGTCACCCTCGGGGCCGGCTAGTAGCCACCCCAAGGCGAGGTCGAGCTCCGTGAAGACCTTTGTCGAGTAGGTCGTCCGTTGGAACATGCCTAGCCCGATGAGCGCGGCGCGCACGGTGGCTGCCTTGAAGCCAGTCCCTTCAACGAGGTACCCCAGCTGTTAGCGCGCCCGCAGTCTGATCTTCTGTTGGCCTTTGCGTAGCCGACTGCGTGAGGCGCATCGGAGAGAAGCGGGTACTGGGAGCCGCTGACGAGAGGGAGTAACCGTCCGACCAAGCGCATTCCAAAGGACCCCTGAAATTCGAGTAAACTAGCCGTCGTCGAGATTCTCCGCGAAGGAGTCGCCAACGCGCGCGGCGTGCTCACTGATGCGTCGATGAACCGCGACGTTTCTCAACGTACGTCATAACAAACTCCCACTGCGCTTTGCTGAGCGATGCTCGCGGCCTTCGTGTCTTGATGCGCTCGAAGGCTTCTTTGG
>CAZETM010001074.1:0-3172 GCA_964514885.1 uncultured Polyangium sp.
CAATGGTCGTTTCCACTGCCGGTCGTCTTGGCTGGCTCATCGATCATCGTCTGGTCAACCGCCATGGCCGCCATGCCGGCTCCTGACGCGTCCTGGTGCGTTGACAAGGTCGCGAACCGTCACCTTTTGTGCTCTTGTCAGGACGCAAGGTCGCGAAGCGTGAGGCCAACAGGTGTTTGTGACCTGAAAAAGAGACACTGGCAGGTCTGTTCGTGTGCTGGTCAACGGACAAAAGCGTCATGACTGACGGGTGACGCTCTTGTCAACGCACAAGGTCGCCCGACCAGCTCGCACGGCGTTCTTGCAAGTCATCCAACGGACGAAAATATGGCTATTGCCGGCTTTTTCGCGAGGTTTCGGGAGGTTTCGCGAGGACTAAGGCGTTGACGACGCCGGAGGAGGTTCGGCTGCGGGTTCTGCGCTAGGGCCGGCAGGGTTGCGGAAATCAAAGAAGATAAACCGGGCCAGTCCACGTCCCGATCGGCCGAGTGCGGTTTCGACGATTTTTCGTTGTTCCCACAAGCAATCGATGATTTGTTTTCGCCCATCGAGTTCGGCTTGGAAAAGCGAATTCACTTGCTTTTCGCCATCTCGAATTTCCGTAGCGACGGGCGTGACGAGAGGAATGAGAATATCGAGCAGAGCGAGGACATCAGCTTTGACGGTCAATGTCGAGTTTGCAATGGAACTACGAAGCTCGACGGCGAGGTCCGCGTCTTCTTTGATGCTTGGCGATGAATACGCCTCGGCACCATCGGGAAAAACCGCGAGATAGTCGGGGTTACGCGTATTGCGATCGGGCAAGGAAGTGCGAATTGTCTCCGAAACGACGGATATCCCTGCGTCGAAGCCTTTGTCCACACCGCGCCCCTTACCCACTGCAATGCGCTGATCGACGAATTCGGCGAGGATACGAGCGACGTACGCGGTCGTGATCTGCTTCGTAATCGTGACAATGGCATTGCCTGCTGCTTCTATCGTCGCGCGACGGTCGGCATCGGGCACGAGGTTGGGCATGGATGCGACACCCAAGGTGCGCCCTGCGACTTCGGCTGAATAAACGAATATCTTGAGGGTATCGGATCCGACGGTCGGCAACATAGGGTCTCCATGTTCGGGATAGGTACGAATTTACGGCAGCGTGGTGCGATGTTAAATCAGGGCGTCTTTGCGTGTCAACCACTTATTTGCGGACACGGGGGCTTGGCGATGGCGCGACCTGGCAGCCGCCATGTTCCCAGCGAATCGAGCGGATGTGCCGATATTTGGCGAGGCCACCGATAGTGATGGATTTGTGGGGGTATAACTTCTCGACGAAACGGCTGGTCACGGGCGAGACGGACAGCAAATTGCGGCTCTTCGATTCGGCAGATTTGTTCTTCCATTTCAACGCCGATGCGCCTGAATCCAGCGCGTCGGAAATGCCGTCCGAATACGGTTTGAAATGCCCCGAGCGCGCGCAGGCTTGGCCCGATGCGGATCCCGTATTGCCATCATCCGCCGAGTTGCTCCGCAACCCAGAACCTTGTTGCGCGATCGTCTATTCATGGTTCAAGGTTGGGTCATCTCCGTGCGTAGCTTTTTGGCTTGCTCGCATGCCAATGAGACCGCAGGACAAGCCTTGTCGAATAGGTCGAGCGCTCGAGGGATGTTCGTGAAATTTCCAAGCTTCTGTGCGTATTCTTGCGCCAACGCATAACACGCCCACGCCGAGCCACCATTGCATGTTTTTTCGAGCAGCGCCATTCCTTTGCCTTCGTCCTGATCGACGACGCCACCCCTGATATATGCGCGACCAAGTGTTATGCAGCCCTCCTCTTCATTTGCGTCACAAACCTTTTGAAGGAGCGCCAGACCTTTGGTTTTGTTCTTGATCGCATCGGAGCCAAACAAGAGCAATCGCCCCAATTGGTGACACCCGTGCATACTCCCTTTATCGCACGTCGCTTGATAGGTCTCTGCCGCTTTTGCTTCGTCTTTGAGCACACCCAGACCTATTTCGTACAACTGCGCCAGCTCGTTGCAGGCATCCACCAGTGCAAGGTCACACGCCGATTTGATGAGCGCCGCGCCTTTCTCCAAATCTTGCTGCACACCCCGTTTGCGCAAATAAGCGCGTCCCAATTGGAAACAACTGTGTGACACGCTATCGTTGCACGCGTACTCGAAGAACTCGGCGGCCTTTGCGTCATTCTGGGACACACCAACACCATCCGAATAAAAGTAGCCAACCCAGTCGCAGGCCACGGAAACGCCACCCCAGCAGGCCTTCTCCATCAAAATGGCAGATTCGGCATCGTCGCGAGTCACGTCCTGTCCGTCGTGATATTTGATGCCGAGCGTGTAACAGGCGTTCGCCTCATCTCCGTCGCACGCCATATCATGGTATTCGATCGCTTTGGCCATATTCTGCGCCACTCCGCGCCCCACTTCGTAGCTCGAAGCAACGCCATAACAACCGGATGCATAGCCCCCATGGCAAGCTCTCTGAAAAAACGTGAATGCATTTTCATCTTTGGCGGCCGAGACCTCGTTGAACCAAAGCATACTTCCCAGCGCAACACAGGCGCGCGGTGCACCGTCGAAACACGAACGTCGGTACTGTTCGGCTGCTTTGGTCGGATCTTTTTCCACGCCCAGGCCAACGTGGTAAGCATCGCCGAGCTCGACGCACGCGGGTAAAAAACCTGCCATGCATTGTTTTTGAAGCGTATCGAAGCCCTTCGGTCTGTCATCGGAGATGCGTAGTCCGAACGCATTCAACCGGGCCAAGATCACGCACCCCGCTCTGCTGCCGAGATCGCATGCCGCCGAAGAATACTGCAACGTGCGCACGAGATCGCTTGGATCGTGCATGCGTGTCATCTGCCGCCGGTGATAAAATGCCAACACATTGCAGGCGGAAACTTCTCCCGCGTCACACATGGAATCAAGCGCTGATTGTGCGCGCTGGGCATCGTCTCGCGCACGATTGTCGATTTTCCACAACGTGGACATCCACAACGCACTACAACTCGTCGGATCCTTGGCTTTGCACCCCTGGTCGAACGATGCTCGCGCTTTCGTCTCGTTTTTTTCAATGACCCTTCCTTCAAACAAAAGTAGTGCGGCACCGGCACAACTCGCGGCGTCACCTTTGGCACAGACCGCTTCACACCCTGCAAAGTCCGAT
>CAZETM010001075.1:0-3162 GCA_964514885.1 uncultured Polyangium sp.
TCGCTTCCGCATTGGGAAAACGCTTCGGCAATCAAGTGGAAGCCGTGGCCAAGCTCGAAAAGTCGCTCCAGGTCGACAAACCCCGGGCGCTCATTCAAATGGCCACCGGCTCGGGCAAGACCTATATGGCCGTCAGCGCGGTGTATCGCCTCATCAAATATGGCGGCGCGCGTCGAGTGCTCTTTTTGGTCGACCGCGGCAACCTTGGCGAACAAGCCGAAAACGAATTCCGCAATTTTGTTACGCCCGACGACCATCGCAAGCTGCCCGAACTGTACGGGATTCAGCGGCTCACATCGAATACGATCGGCGCATCGACGAAGATTGCCATTTGCACCATTCAGCGCCTCTATTCGATGCTCAAGGGCGAGCCCGAGATGGATCCGCCCCTGGACGACGAAGGCGCCGCGCACGTACCGCCAGGGGCCACGAACCTCGAGCCGCTGCCCGTGGTGTACAATCAGGCATACCCTCCCGAATTTTTCGACGTCATCTTCATCGATGAATGCCATCGGTCGATTTATTCGCTCTGGAGCCAGGTGCTCGAATATTTCGACGCGTATCTAGTGGGCCTCACCGCCACGCCGGCCAATCATGCGTATGCGTTTTTCCAGCAGAACGTGGTGATGGAGTATTCGCACGAGCGCGCGGTGGCCGATGGCGTGAACGTGCAGTTTCACAAATACAACATTCGCACGAAAATCACCGAAACAGGCTCGGTCACGTCGGACGCGAAAAACGAGCCGAAGTTGATCGGGCGCGGGCAGACGCTGTCTGGGGTTGTAACTACGGGAAACGCGGAGGTGCTAGCAGCCCGTTGACCTATCTGCTGCGCGCCCGAAAATCGTCAGTCAACATCACTCGAAATACGAAATTATTCCTCGTTTAATCTCCCTAGCTTTCGGGCGCTCGCGACGATAATTCAACGGCTGCTAGGCAAGCGCCGCCACGAGCACCTACTCGAGTTTGGGGTGAAGAGTGCCGCTGGCTAATCGAAGCTCCAAATGTTCAACTTCGGTTTTAGAGTTTCTTGGCGATTTCGTGGAGCGTGCCTTTTCCGAGGTCCTTCCACTCTGAACCCTCATCAACTCCGGTTTGTCGATGAAGCACACGCCATTGCAGTGGCACTCCGTCGGGGCTCCGCAGCACCACCAGGTCATCCGTATCGGGCGGGTATTGCCATTTCGATTGTCTTGCCATCGTCCGAACATCATCCACGCGCTTGTCAACTGCCGCGCTGGTTCCTGCGTATCCGAACATCACGCGGAGTTTGGCATACCCACACATCAGCTTCCAGAAGTCCCATTGAAAGGAATTAGGCCTCCAATCATTTTCGTGTTCGATGATGACGTCGGGTAGCGACCAGTCTTGCCAATTCTTGGTTGTATACAGAGTAATATCATAACGAAATTCATGCGCCATGTGCTCGCCGCTCTTGACTGCGGATTCTTCGATCTTAGCCAATTTTCGCGCACATAGATGCATTTTTTGTTTTGCTGACATGCCCAAGATGCACGTCAGCATGAAATCCGTCCAATCGACGGCCTTTCCAGTGTAGGGAATCTTGGCTTTATTAGTCTGGAACGCTTGGTCAAGCGTCTTCAAAAAATCCCTTGCCTTCATGAACCGTACTTTTCTGCTATGCAGACTTGCGCCGCAATTCAGTTTCGCCGGGCTCTGCCTCGAGGCGTGCTGGCGCTCGAGGAGACAAGCACACGTACGTTCGACCGCTCATCGTTTGTTGTTGTCGGATGCTTTCGGCGATTTCTGCAATATCGTAGTCATACTGCTTGGCGATTGCATCGCGAATCGCGCGTACTTCGTCGATGATCGCGTCGGATTCTTTCATTGTATCATTCCTCCAACAATTCCATGGGTGTGCAGATGATGGGCGGTTCGATATGAAGTGTTCGACAAACCAATTCGATTTTGCTGCGCATCGTTGCGTTGGCAATGTGCTTGCAGTTCCATGTCAGCAAATAGTCGATGCCATGAACGGCAGCAATTGATATGTGCAGTGCATCTATCGCGGCTTGTGCTGGCAAGGCCGCTTTTTTCACCAATTCCATGGCGAGCATTTGAGCCTTGGGTGTCAAATCCAGCAGCGGAATACCCACAAGTGCCTGAATTCGTTGCACGGCGGCGGCGGGATCGCCTGCCGCAACCTCCTTGGTGACCAGTTCAGAAACGTACAGATCGAACCTGTCCCGGGATGCCCACCATGCTCGAGTCACCTCTTGCTCCGCCGCGCGCACGATGTCTCGGCTTGGTCGGGCCGTCAAATAGCTCGGTATGGTCGTCTCCAGGTAAACTCGTTGGTTCATTGGCGTGCTCTACCCATCTGCCACATCATTGCCGCCGCTGCCAACGCTTTGTTGATTCCAGAGGAGCATGATTTCCTTCCCCGCCACCAATCGTTCTCCAGTGTCGACCGCGACGATGAGACGCGTAGCGAGCGCGTCGATAAATGCCTGTGTCCTTGGCAATGCCATGATTTCCTGTGCGTCACCGGTATACGCTGTCCATTGGTCATTTATTTGCTTTGAGTTTAGGTGTGGTAATTTGCGGCGCAATTCGCGTTCGAAATCCATTTCCTCACGGTATTCAATCTCGGCCAAAAAACTTTCGGGAAATTGATAATGATGATTCCTTTGTCGATCACATAGCGGACCGGCGGTCATTTGAACGAAGATGCCACGTCCTCCACGGCCTTGCACGATGTGCGCTCGCGCAAGACTACCCGGAATATCTGTCAAATCGATCGCTTCAACCGTGCAACCGTAATGCAATGCAATGGCGACGTGCGCCGCCTCATGATAGCACACACAGCTTCGCAATGTATTGGAGTCAACGCCATACCTGCGAGCGGCTATTGCAATCGCTTCGGCTGTCGATGGACCATGAGTGTTTGTCGGCATGAAGGTTGCTCTGGCCGTGCATAACGGCTATGTTTTGTGTCTGTCCCGCATAGTCGATGGCTTCGGACGAGTCAAGCGCATGGTGACGAATCTGCGCCTTCATGATGTCAGGCATCTTCTACGGGCATGACATCTGCACGTTTCTGGTCCTTCTGCAACGTCCTGCGCGACGACGGTTTGTTCTATCAGGACCACGCTGCTCTTTCTCAAAATGGCAGACGAGCGCGCGCGCACCACTGGCCAA
>CAZETM010001076.1:0-3155 GCA_964514885.1 uncultured Polyangium sp.
GATCTGGGAAGCCTCGACCCCTTGGCATCGCGACCAAGTTGGTGATCTGGGAAGGCTCTACCCCTTGGCATCGTGACCAAGTTGGTGATCTGGGAAGGCTCTACCCCTTGGCATCGTGACCAAAATAGTTACGCGCGAAGTGTTGTACCCTTGGCCGAGTGGGTGCTGGCCCGATGCTCGTGAATTCACCATCTTCTTTTGCCCCTCCGACCTTGCTTTCTGTACACTCCGCCCGTCGTGGAAGTCCTTTCGCTCTGTCCTAGCTTGTCGGCATTCTATGATCATCAGTCGTGGGGATAGGCCAACGTCGGATAACATTGGACAAATGTCGCCATGAAACCCCTCCACTTCACAGCGATCGACACACGAGACTACGCGCCCCGTTTCGCGCAGCAGGTCCACGAGAGCCTGCGGCCCTTCATTGCGTATCTCAACGCCGCCAAACGCGCCGCACGCGAGCGTGAAGCGCGGTCCTGGGTGCGCTGGGAGCCGGTTCCACTCGAGCGCCCACTTCGCCTCACGCCGCTGGATAGCCTGCTCGAACTATCAGCCGAAGGATTCTGCTATCACGTTGCCGGGTTCGTCGGAGCACCTCCGGAGATGCCGCTGTTTGTCGGGGCAACGTTCCGTCCAATACAGCCGTTGCGCGTTGAAGCCGGAGCTGACGGTCTACGACTCGTCCTGTCCGAGGAGATCCCGGCAGGCGATGCCGTTTTCTGGACGGGTCAAAAATGTACCCTTCAGCTCGTTCCCACCACCATTCCCGAACGCCTCACGGCGGTCCGCGCAGACGGCACGCAAGCGTCGATTCGTTACCGATTCGAAGCGCAGGGGCGTCCGCGTGTTGTTGTGGAGGGCCGGGACGACGTCACCATTATTGGGCCTTCCGGAGCGCGTATCGCGCATCGAGTTCTCGCGCCCGAGGACGGCGCGACGCAGCTTCGCACTCGCAAATTGAGCTTGCCCTGGAATGGAGAGCGAACCCTCGCCGTATCCTCGCCACCCGATGAGGATGTCCTCACCGCAGACAACGCTGTTCGTTGGAACTGGGCTGAGGAAGCACGTGGTCGTCGAAAACGCGGTGTATGGGTGCAGCTACTCCCCGTCGAGAGCGTGGACAGCGACGCGACGGTGGATCCTCGCGCCGCGTATTGCGAGGAAGGCGTTCGATCCGTGCGCACACAGAAAGGCGGAGGCGATCGATTCGAATACAAAGTGTATGGCTTTCGACGCGACACGTACCGACTGGAATTGAGCGAGCTGCCACCCGCCGGAACGCAGATCTTTCTTCCGGCAAACCTTAGTGGCTTCAACCAGCAGCTCAACGCGGTCTATCGGCTCAAGGATGGACCGCTGCCACATCATCGCGCGCTGCTCACGCTCTGCGAAGATCCAAGCCAGGCGCGCTGGCTGCCCGTCAAGTCGGTGACCATTGCCGACAATGAATGGTTTTTGCTCGGGAATACCGCTTGGGCCGGTACGAACGAACAGCGTGAATTCGTATTGAAGGCGCTCGGAACGCAGGACTTCGCCTTTCTCGAAGGCCCACCGGGGTCGGGAAAGACGCACGCCATCTGCGAGCTTGTTCTGCAACTGATCAAAAACAACCAGCGCGTCCTCCTCTGTTCCACGACCCACGTGGCGGTCGATAACGTGCTGGAGCGACTCGCGGGCAAATTTCCCGACGTGGAGGCCGTGCGGATCGGCAATCCCGATCGGATCGACAAACAGGTTTTTGATTGTTTCTTGCAAGAGCGAATGGACCGGTTGATCGAGCAGTGGAAAGCCGATCCCTCGTTCGCCGGCATTTCCGATTTGGACCTCGCGGCAATGGCCGAAGGCACCGTGCTCGCATCGGCCAATCTCACGTGTGGCACGACCACCGGAATTCTTCGTCATCCATATTTGTCTCGCAATAAAGAGGGAGAAACCCCAAGTTGGCCCCATTTCGACGTGCTCATTGTGGACGAGGCCAGTAAAACGACGCTGCAGGAGTTCCTCGTGCCCGCGCAGCTCGCATGCCGCTGGATCATCGTTGGCGATGCTCGACAACTTCCGCCGTTCACCGAGCCCAAGGATCTCGAGGCCAGTTTGGCAGAAGTGAGCGAGGACGATCGACAAGGCGGGAACAAGCGTTTGTCTGACGCTTACCAGCGGGCCTGTTTGCTTTTCGCGGAGCTGGACAAGGATGAAGCCGCCGCTGGGCGCGTGCGCTGGTTGATTGACGAGCCGCCGGAGGTGCTCGATGCCCTCGTTGCGGAAATCATGGCGCGGGCCAAGCTCGATGAGGGCGGGCCGTGTATCGCGCGTCTGGTCAGAAAGGCGTCGGCACCGTGCGATATCTCCGTTGCGGATCTCGAATCCGGCGCGGAGAACGCATTGAAGCTGTTGGCGGCTCATTGGGTGCTGGTGCCGACCGAACTGTTGCCAACCGTGGAGCGTTTTCTCCCCGGTGATCTCGTCCGTCTCCGACCGGGTGATGAGCTCCGAGCATACGCGTTTCGACACAACCATTGGGTGACGGCGAAAGGGCGATTTGAAAAGCCGGTGCAGGCACGTCGTAATCAAGTTTATCGTGAGGTCACGAGTCTTCGGGACGCGATGCGCGAATTCTTTCTCGAACAGAACTGGGCAAAGCAAATCGCTTGGCGTCTTGGTCGGGTCCACCAGCTCGGCAACGCAAAAAAAGCAGGGGACCGTGAGGCCCGGCAAAAGGAGATCGAGCGTTTGTTGCCCGTTGCGCCAGCGGCGCAGTGGGTGGCGCCGGCGGTCGATGCAATTCGGGACGTGGGTGTACGCAGCGTGATTGAAGCATTACGCGTACCTCGGACTGACCACCGCGTGCGTCGAAGGAGCGTTTTGACCGACGCGATTCCACCGAAATTGTGGACGGAGCGATCCAAGTTGCTGACCTATCAGCATCGCATGCACCCAGATATCTCGGCGTTTCCACGGGAACAGTTCTACGACAAAGCAGCGCTCATCGATGCCAATACGCTGGTCGGTCGTGACGGAAAGATTGGGTGGACGTTCCTCGCGGACCAGCCAGCGAGGCGAATCTGGGTGGATGTCGCGGGCCATGAAGAGCGCGGGGTAAATCCAGAAGAGGTCGAGGCTATGCGTCAGGAATTAGAGGCATGGCGAGCATGGTCGGA
>CAZETM010001077.1:0-3150 GCA_964514885.1 uncultured Polyangium sp.
GCGTGAATTCGTGTTTTAGAATCGTGGTGAGCCGCGCGGCGCGTTCGCGGGTGACTCGAGGTTGCACGAGCGATGTCGTGGGCAATGCGAGGAGCGCAGGTTTGGCGGCAGTGAAGAGGTCATTCATCCGTTTCGGTTCGGGATCCACAGGTTTACTCCGAGCAAGAGGTGATGTGCGCGTATGCGCCAGGGTACCAGCGGCGTCAACGAGAAAGTCGCACGAGCCGTTGTTTGCGTGGTGCCGATTCGCTGGATGTGTGATTGACCGGCAATCGGCGCATGGCGGCTCGTGTGGAAGCGCCGATGAGCGAACGATCGGTGGTGGAGGCATGTTGGGAAGGGCGAATGGGCGAACGATCGCGTGCGGTGACATCGGCAGATACGCTGATGGGCGAATGATCGCGTGCGGTGACATTGGCGGATGCGCTAATGGGCGAACGATCGCGCGCGGTGACATCCGCAGATGCGCTGATGGGCGAATGGCCGCGTGGGGTGACATCCACAGATGCGCTCTTGCGCGAACGATCGCGTTCGGTGACATCGGCGGGAAGACTTCGTCGCGAACGTCGGCGTTGATCGTGGTCGTGTCGGTGGTGGTTGCGCGACGACGTACTTCGCATCATCGCCGGATCTTTCGCAATACTCAATCTAGCCCTGGCTCGAGTGCCGGACCTCGAAGGGGCGCCGATCGAGTTCGTGCCGACTTGATCCGAACGCGCATTTTTTTTCGTCACATCGCTCGGCTGCGCTCTCTACCCCTCTGATGGCACGGTAGACGGTGAGAACGAACGCGTCGAGCCGTCTCCAAGGCCCCAACACCGCAACAAATACAAGGAGCAATCACATGGCAAACGTTATGAAGTGCACCGTCATCTCTACGGGCGTCGAAGTCGGTTTTTTGAGCACGTGGTACGCTGACGTGTCCATCGTCAATGACCCCACGAGCGACCAGCGCGCCTTCGTCAATTGGGGACAGAAATACTCACACCTGATCCTGGCCAAAGATACCGAACCGGGTGATCGCTGGCTCGGCGGCAGCAGCAGCGAGGGCGCCACCGCGGTGTGGGGGCTAGGTAAAAACTACGATTATCTCACCTACGACAAAGACTCCGGCACCATCGGCATGGAGGGTACGAATTTCAAGCTCTACTGGGACGGCAAGTACGTGCGGTGGGGCGCGCCCAACGCCAACACGATCAGTTGCCGTCTCGTCGAAGCGGAGGCGGTACAGTCGTCTGCCGGCCAGTACTATTACGGGCTACCGATCCCCAAAGGTGAGTCTCAGCATTGCCTGGTGCGGGTGTGGGTAAGTTCTGCTTCGGGACGTCAGGATTGCGTCGATGCAGGGCTGATTTCTCAGCACGAGTTTTGCTGGGGCAACCTGGATGCCTACGACAGTTATCTCGGCTTCGACCAGCAGTCCTCAGAATTGGCGTCGGGGCTCTCTACTTGGTATCGCGCGACGAATTTGGACTACTCAAACGCAACCTGGTGTTCGGCGCTGCTCGCCAAGGACCCAAGCGTACAGCTCGGGCAGTTGACAATTCCCGGCAGCCACGACTCGGGCACGAGCCAGTCGGGCAACAACCACATCGCAGACAACTACAACGTGACCCAAGATTGGTCGATCATCAACCAGCTCATCTTGGGGGTTCGTTATCTGGACTTGCGCTGCACGCGTGCGGGCAATGGTTCCGGCAGCGAGGATGGCGGGATCTGGACGCACCACGCCGGATACAAGGGCGAAAAGCTCGAACGCGCGCTCAACGGCATCAAGTTGTTCTTGAAGGCCTATCCAGGTGAGTTTGTGCTCGTTTACTTGTCGCACGAGAAGAACATCGCGCGCAGCGAAGTGGAATCCGAGATCGCCAGGGTTATGGGTTACTTGGAGTACGCTACCGCTGCGACCACTTATAAAGATGCAGCCAACAAGTTGCTCGTCATCCAAGAGAGCGAGCTCTCTCGCAACGTCGCTCCCATCGATCCCGTCAAGGGCGACGGCGGCGAAGACGGATTTTTCAACTGGTCACGCAAGCAAGCTTGGCTCGAAACAATTCCGCGCCGAACCGACAAGTTCAACCTGTTCGAGGCTCAACTCACGGGCAATAGCAACGAGCCAGGCGGTATCAACAGCTATCCGGTGACGTTGGCAAAGGCACAGTACCCGTTGTTCAAGGCCTGGCTGCAGACCTCGGGCTCCGACAACGCGGGCGTGCTCTCGAACGATTGGTTCGGTTCTGCGGCAGATGTCGCCACGGGAGTGCGCTTGGTCATCGACAAGAACCGCAATCGCATCCCTTGAACCACCAGCGTCCGTGGCCGCCCCTGGGGGTGGCGGCCATCCGAGCGTCCTGAAGAGGCGTAGCACCATGATGATTGCCCCCGCACCCCTCCGCCGTGTATCCTCGCGCGCGTGAACGCCAAAGACCCGCTAGCCTCGACGATCGAGGATGCCGAGTTCGATTCCTTGCTGCGCCGTGTTGCGCATGTGTCGGGGATAGAGGAGATCGTCACCTTTCGACCGCGACAACTGCTGCATGGCGGCAGGTTTCGGATTATTCGAAGCATCGGCGAAGGCGGCATGGGCGTCGTTTACGAGGCTTACGACGAGCAACGGCGTAGCCTGGTCGCACTCAAGGGCCTCCGGCACTTGGACGCCAACGCCGTCTATCGGCTCAAACACGAGTTCCGCCTAGTCGCCGATGTGCTTCACCCCAACTTGTGTCGATTGCACGAGTTGTTCTTCGACGGCGCCTGGTTCTTCACCATGGAGCTGGTACGGGGCGAACCCTTCGACCAGTGGGTGCGCCCCAACGGCGAGCCTAACGAACCGCGCCTGCGCGACGCTTGGGCTCAGTTGCTTTGTGGCGTGCAGGCGATCCACGATGCAGGACGGATTCATCGCGATCTCAAACCTTCCAACGTCCTCGTGACGGAACGCGGGCGGGTGGTGGTTCTCGACTTTGGTTTGGCTGTCGAAGAAGCGCCGGGAGGCGTCGGACGAACACTCACGGACGATCGGCGCAGCGGCACGCCCGCCTACATGGCGCCGGAGCAAATCGCCGAAGCGGAAGCCTTGCCGGCCAGTGACGCCTATGCCTTGGGGGTGATGCTGTTCGAGGCGCTTTGCGGCCACTGCCCGTTCGTGGG
>CAZETM010001078.1:0-3139 GCA_964514885.1 uncultured Polyangium sp.
CATGACTAGCTCCGGCGGTATGGGCGGCGTTGGTGAAGGTGGCATTCCGGACCTTGGCGGCATCGACCGACCCAATGGCGAACATGGCCAGCCGTCGAGCTGCACGTGTGGGTTTGTCTCGGAAAACGACAATGGCCGCCTGGCCGTTGGTCTCGCGCTCGGTGCCCTTGCGCTCGTGACACGTCGTCGTCGACGAGCCTGATATCCCCCGTTACCCAATCACGACGAAAACCGTTTCCCTCATGAAACGCCCCAGGCGGATGCCATCGCCAAGATCTGCGCATGCTCGGGAATGCGCTCGAGGAAGCTCTTTCGAAGCTCCGGATCGTGCACTTTGCCCGCCCGCGCGAGCAGCCAATCACGAGCCTCCACGATCGACGCACGTGCAGCATCCATGTTGCCAAGTGCCGCGTGCGCACGAGCCCGCGCGACGTATGCGTGCGTGATCATCGAACCGTAGGGACTTGTACCGTCACCTGCGGCAATCGCCTGTTCGGCAAACGCGAGCGCGCTCTGCAAGTCCCCATGACCAAACGCAATCGCCGCATCGAGCGCGAACTTCGACGTGTCGTTGATGACTGGCACTTCACGCACCGCATCCAGATGCAGCTTCGCTTCATCGAAGCGCCCAGCAGACACACACGCGACCGCGAGTTGCACCTTCAACGTCACCGACATCGCGGAGCTTCTGGCGATGTCCGACGTCAACGACGTTGCCAGCTCAATCGCGCGTTCCGGCTCGCCTCGCCGCGTGAGCATCTGCACTCGACACGCTTCGTACATCGTGTCGACCATGCCCTCGCCCGTCGCTGAAGAGCGCTGGTCCGCGTACAGCGCATCCACCCGATCGTCAGCGCCCAGCGCGAGCAGGGTTTGGGCCACGCGCACCCTGAGGTACAGCGCGCGGTGCACATACCCGTGGCGATTTAACACTTCCAGACTGGCCAGGCTGAAATGCATCGCCGATTCCGGCTCGTCCTCGATCACCAATGCCCACAGCGCACGGGATTCGTTACGCCAAGCCTGTGTCACCTCGTCTTCCGGCGCGCTCTGCACGAGCTGCTCGAGTTTGTCTAGGAACGAATGCGCCATGTCTTTCTGGCGCGAGAAAATCAGAGCATTCGTCGCTAGATTGAGCGCCCAAGCAAAAGCGACCCGCGCATCCGGCGTCGGCTGCACATTGAGCAAAGCGGGAAGCGCCGCGATCATCGGGCCTGCATCTCCGCTCAACATGAACGCATTCGCCACGGCTCCTGCAAGTGCCAGCGAGTGCACACGCGTGCCCGGTGTCGTCAACTCGAGCACTACCTTCGCATGTTCAGTCGACTCAGGAAGTTTACCCGAGAACGCGAGCGCTTCGGCTGCAACAGCATGCAAATCCGCACGCACCTCGTCGCTTGGCGCGCCCGCGAAACCACGCTCCGTGCGCGCGAGAGCCAATTGAAAATCGCCCACGCGAAGCGCTTGAGCCGCTGCCAGCTCAAAGTACCGCGCAGCTCGAACTCCTTCGCCCGCGTGCTCCCAATGTTCCGCCAGGACAACCGGGTCTGTCTCGCCGAACCTCTCGAGCCATTCGGCAGCTAGTTTGTGCCCCAACGATCGATCAGCTTCGGTCAACATCGCATGCGCGCCTTCGCGGATCAGCGCATGCCGAAACGAATACTCCAGCTCGCCCGCGAAACGACTGATCGAGTGTCGTTTGACCACTTCACGCTCGACGAGCTCATCGAGAACTGCGACTGCAACGTCATCACGCTCGGCGAACGCGAGCGACGCGATACCCGTATTCCAAAACGTCTCCCCAAAGATGCTCGCCGCGCGTAGTGCTCGACGTTGCTCCGCCGACAACGAAGCAAGCCGCGCCTCCACCATCCCGAGCACCGTTTCGGGCAACGTGTCGCTCCGACGTTCTGCGACGGCCCGGATCATTTCTTCCAGGACAAACGCATTTCCGCCTGCACGATCCACGATCTTCGCCAGCGTCTCCGGACCCACCTGATCGCCTAGCGCATGCTTCACGAGCCGCTCGGCTGCTTTACGGCCTAGCTCGCCCAGGCGAATTTCGTCGAGCGTTCGTTCAACGAAGAGCCGCGGAAAAACCTCGTGCACTTCGGGACGAGCCAGCGCGATCACGCTCAACGGTCGATCTCGAAGCGCACCCAGCGCTCGATCGATCAAACGCACGCTCGGCAGATCCGCCCAATGCAAGTCTTCGAGGACAAGACAAACCGCACCCGCGTTGGTCGCCGCATCCATGAAGTCGTCGAACGCACGACGCACTTCGTTGGCCATGACGGTGGAGTCGACACGTGCCCCTCGCAGCATCGGAGCCACGTCGTCAGGAAACGGCTCGCCCACCATTTCCCCGAGAAACGCCGCTACTCGAGCACGTTCTTCCGGACGAACCACAGCACTGAGCTGCACAAGTTGGTCCCGCCGAACACTGGACGTTTCGTTCCCAGAAATTCCTGCCGCGTGACGTAGCGCCGACCCGAGGAGAAAGTAGGCCGAGCCAGCGCGAATTTGATCGGCCCGTCCCACCCAAATGGACAGCTCGGGAAAACGTTGGCGCAATCTTCGTACGACTTCGTAACGAACACGCGACTTGCCAATGCCTGGCGGTCCCGTCACCAGCACCGCGTGCGCGCTCTCTTCGGAAAGCGTCGCTTCGACGATTCCTTCAAGCGCGGACAATTCACGCTCGCGACCCACACACGGCGTCGCTTTGCCCAGCAGCGATCGCGACGATTCACCAACTTCACGCTCGCCGAGAAGCTCGGAACCTTCTGCCGCGTCGACGACATCGAAACGCACATCCAGCAGCGCACGCGTCACATGGTCGAGCCAAATCGCCGCTCGCGTTTCCGCTTCCAGCTCCACCTCGGTACGTTGCGCATGCCCGAGCAAACTCGCTGCACGATCGACGACCGCCCCCACGGGCAAACGCCCTGACGATTCACCTCGCCCCGTAACGATCACCATCGGCACGCCGGGCAAATGAGCGCGCATGGCCAGTGCACATCGTGCAGCCCGAGCGGCTTGATCGCCTGGATTGTACGCGCCCGTAAGACTTACGAGCAGCGCCCCCGCCACTTCATCGACGCGCGCATCGAGCGACGTCACCGCATTCCGAAGCCCC
>CAZETM010001079.1:0-3136 GCA_964514885.1 uncultured Polyangium sp.
TGTTGCCAACAGAATGGCGAATTCGACGAGGGTATTGCAGTGCTCGAACCGCTCATTGCAGAGCTGGAGCAACGGCTGGAAGACTCGACGCTCACGCCGAATACGCGTGCATTCTGCGAAGATCAGCTCGCGGCCAAGAAGGAACTGCGCGACGAGCTGAAGGCTGGTGTGCAATACTGAGTTGGCACCACCGTTTGTCCGGAATAGAAAGCCTACAGATTGCGAAGGACCCGCTGGGGGCGTTTTCGTAAGGGATTCGTTAAATCGGCAATGGCTCCGGTGAGCTTGCCCGTCACAGGATCCTCACCAAGCGTGTCGGCGACATCTGCAATGAGCGCCCGAAGATATTTGAAGTGATGATCGGCACGCGCGAGGAGCGCCCGCCAAGGGATGGTGCTCAAAGCCTTTCCGCCCTTATCGGTCTCGTCGTACGTCGTGCAATTCTTTTGGTTGCCATCCCGGCAAAGCCATTGCAAATACCCCTTCGGGTGCCCTTTCCTCCAGGAAACCATGCGCTCCCGATCATTAGAGTCCAACTGCCACCACGAAGGCAGCCCCAACCACTTTGGTCGAAACTTCTTCTTTCTCGCGGGTGGAATGCCGAGTTCTTTCCAGCAAGGGCATGTTTCGTCCGTCGCTGCCAGATAGGCTGCATCCATCGTTTCGAAGTCTTCAGGATCCCGATCCGACGGAAATGCAACCACGGCATTGTCCGGCATTCCCACGGCGCGCAGCATCGACTCATCGGCAAAGAAGAGCGCCTCGACCATGGGTACCAGCAAATGAAAAGAGACGCGCTCGCGCAGTCTTTCTTGTGTTTTTTCGCGGACCGAATTCGATTGCAATCCTTTGACGTGCTGAAGGACCGCCGCGCGAAACACACTCGCCACGAGATCGGGTTGATGCATGTTCGCGGGTTCGAGGTCATCGAGCACGATTACGAGATCCGCGGGCTGTCGATGCTTGTCGCCCAATGCTTCTTGCGCAGCGCGCTTTACCAAATCAAGCGCGGCTCCGGGCAGTTCCGCTTCGTGTCTCGCGGTCAGCGGATTGCTGGTGAATCCCGGGTAGGGATACTTGTCCGGGAACGATTTGATTTCCATCGCGTCGGGCAACACGTCGAATTCATGACGGCCTCCCGGAAAAAGTGCCCGAAAGGCGCCAGGCAATCCATGCCATTCGGTGAGTCCGGTCGGAAGAAACGCGATTCTCACGGCTTCGACTCCAGAGGCGGCGCACCAAACGCAAGGTGTTCGTAAAGCGTTCCCAGCTTCGATTGCGCAAGCCATTCTTCCGAATGCAATTCGGACATCGGTATCGGCACGGGCCGGCCGGGCTCCGATCGATCGAGCACATATACCTGTTCCGGCTCATCGCGAAAATCATTCATGACGACCGGCGAATGGGTGGTCAAGATGATGGTGAGATTTCGTTCTTCCGCGCGCATACGCATGGCGTGCAAAATGCTCCGAATGGCGTGCGGATGGAGCTGATTCTCCATTTCGTCGAAGGCGAGAATGGATCCTTCGGGGGCACCAGCGACTGCAGTCAAGTGGAGAAGGCCCACGAGCAATCCATCGGCCATGAGGACGGGTGGAAGTGCGTCATCAATATCGTGCGCGCCTGGGGAATAGATGAGCGGCAGCCCTCGGTCGAATTCGATTGCCGAGACCAAGTCCGGAAACGCCCGAATAGTCTCCGACATGACCCACTCGAACTGCCCCTTGAACCGTTTTGGCGATGCTTTCCAATTCAGAAGCACGGACCACAGGTTCTTCCCAGTTCTCGAAAGAATGGTCGCTCGCGGATCCAGTTCTTCAGGACTTTTGACGTCGTCGAGCACATAGGACTCGTGCACGCGAATCCCACCCAACTGCTCAACGAGCGGAACCATCCACGGGCTGTCACTACGGTCCCATAACCATTTTGCGCAGCAACGCGTGTCGTCGAACCTTCGACGCTCGGACCCCACGTGGAAGCCTTCTTCGTTCATCACGGCACGCAGAATCAATTCGTCGCCGTGCCATAACTCCTCGCCATACGTTCCGTTGATTCCCTTCGGCGTCATTGGAAAACGAGTCGTCCAGCGAATGTCGCCCACCACGACCTGGAACTCGACGGGTTCGTCCAGCGGCACGCCCAACTTTTTGAAGTGCCGTCCAGAAAGAAACTTGAAAGCACCCTCGTGCCCGACCTCAAACAAGAATTTGACGAATTTCAAGGCTCGTATGGTTGTCGACTTTCCCGCCCCGTTGGGTCCACTGAGCAAACACAGTCCCGATGGCGACCATTTCAAGTGTTCGAGCACCCGAAAGTTGCGGACTTCGATCGTCATCTGGGACATGGCAAAGCTCCTCCCGTGCAGGGTCTGCGCGTAAACGCACCCCGTTTACCTGGTGCTCGTCGCGCGGTCAAGCTCGCTGACGCTCCCGCCACCTCGCCCCATACCGCGTCGACGGCACACCACATTTCTCTTGCCCGCCCCTCGTCGCCCACGTTAGCGTCTGCGCATGGCAACTCACCTTCGCGATGACATTACGATCGACTCCGCAACGGACGTGTGCGCATCGATTGCCGGAGCGCTCGATAGCGATCCCGCCGCAAAACACTTGGCATCGTTATGGGATGCGCTCACCGTCAAAGGCGACGCGTTGTCTGCCGAGCGGCGTACGCGGCAGCGAACGCTGGGCCGTGCGCGGGCGAGATTGGCGGTGGTCGATGCATTGTGGGACCCGGAAATAGCGGCGTTCGGACGCGACGTCGTCGATCAGAGCGGCGGAAAACGCGACATTGCACCCTATACGCGATTTTTCAAAGACGTAACGCCCTCGGAAGCGCAAACGTTTGGCGTGGATCGCGAAGTGCAACAAGGTCAGGCCTGGATCGCCGAATTGGCGCGTGATCCAAATGAATCGCTCGCAACGAAATGGACGCCGCGATTGAGCGCCGCGACCGAGCTGCTCGCGACGGCATCGACGAATCGGCGTAATGCATATCAAGCCGTCGCGCTTCAAGATACCGCCGAAGAGCTTTTCGTCGTGGATATCAATCGTGAAGTCGACATCCTCGAAGGGGAATTGTTAAAACTGTTTCCCGGGCAACCCAAACGCGTGGCCGCTTTCTTGGAAGCAACCCG
>CAZETM010001080.1:0-3132 GCA_964514885.1 uncultured Polyangium sp.
ATTCCGCCGCCGTATAGCATTGCGTTTCACTTCTACAGTGGCGGGGTTATCGATAACGTGAAACTTTGCAAGTAGTCAGCGGATGATGGTCGCCGCGTGGCTGAGCCATCCGCCACGTGCGGCGAACAATCGCTCTTGAAGCGATTCCATGAGCGTGTCGATTTCTGGTGCCGTAGGCGCAAAGGTCTACTCGGGCTGCCGCTTCGTATTGGTAGGTTTCGGTCTGCCCATGGCTCATAGCGGCGGCGGCGGCGGTGGTGGTGGCTCGAGACCAGACGACTGTACAGTGCATTCGCCCAATATGGTACAATCGTCAGACCCTCGTCCTGTGCACGCCCAGCCAGTACTGCCAGCGTAGGAGAATGGTTGCTGGCTGCTTACCTCGCCCGCAATATCGAACGCGTTGCAAATGATGGTCGAGGCGGAGACAGCCTTGTCGTGCCGATATTGATGACCATTGCGTCAGTGGGTATGCGCGCAACGGTCGAGGCGCCGAGGTTACTCGATGGTAGCAGTTCGACGCCGATGGGAGTCGTGGCGGACTTGACGTTGGTTGGTACGTTGGCTCGCGCTGATACACACGGCTTTCAACACAAGGATCGGAGTGGAGAAGCCCGTTGAGCTCGATTCACAGCACGCTTAAATCGACTTCGGTGAATGAAATGGGGTTGTCGATATCGTCAACGTTTACCCAGCCCAAACGTTGGGGGACAAGGTGACAGGGACGCCCCGGGCCATGTCCGGTGGCGTCTCTGTTCCTGGCGGCACAAGCGAGCGCCAGCATTCACCGTCGAAGTGGAGAATCGTGGCTTGCCCATCCCCTTTGCCACCGCCGACAGCAATGACGCTTTTCTCCGAAAACGCGTGCATGAAACCCGTATACGCTCCAATCGGCGGGAGCCCCTCGGTCGTCCAAGTTTTCCCATCCCAATGCATGATCTCATTATTTGGGGACAAACCCCAAATATCGTCCACTCGGGTTCCGCTCAAGTGATGTACGTTGTTCCAGCTTCCCAAGGAGACCGTGTCTAGGCCGTCGGTTCCAGCGCACACCACGGAGGACGTACAATGCCCGACGAATCCGCCGCCTGCCAGCGGCTATACGTCGACGGGGATGAGTGCGTTCGCGGGCAGTGCGATGGGCGTGAGTGACATATCCGCGTTCGCTTCGTGCAAGGTATAGGTTTTGGTACTGTCTTCAAGTGCGGTCACAAGGATTCGTCCTTGCGGCGTACGGAACATCGAAAACACGGGGGCAAACACGGCGCGGGTTACCGCTTGACCGTCCTTGATGCTCGTGATCCAGCCGCCAGATGTCGCATCGCCATAGACATGAACCGTATCGTCGGTCACGAGGAGCCCATTGCCAGAATATGCGGTGGCGCCGAATTGGCCTATGTACGACCATTCGCCCCCTGCCCCGTCGTCGCTATCGTCTAGGGAATCATGAGAGTCTTCGGCGCAGCCATTGGCAATGAACAGCGAGGTTGCTGCGAGCAAGAGCAGGAGAAAAGAATGACTAGTTTCAACCATGACGAACCTCCGAGTGACAATTATTCTGCCGTACGGCAGCACGACGGAGAGTACAAGCAACGAGCGTGCAGAGACGCAATGGTGGGGCAAACGGAGTGTGGATTCGACGTTGATGCGGGAGCTTGACGTTGTGCTTTGAAAGCCACAATCGATAACATCCTTCATTGTTGCCGCACCTTGGAACTCGTGCAGGGCTCGCGGTAGTCGTCTCCGAGTCCACAACGTTGAAATGTTGTGGCTTCGCAGTCCACAGCGTGATGGGTTACCGGTTGATGCTGCGGGGCTCGTTTTGGGGCGCTGGTCGTTGAAAAAAAACTCTTCCCAGGGACGACAATCCATGTACGATGCGCGTTGCACTGGACTCGGGACAGGTCGTCAGGGAACGATGACGGCACCTGGTGTGCAAGGCGGGCAAGCGGGCAAATGGGCAAGCTGTCCGTTTTTTTTGGCTTGTACGCCAAACGAAACTGTGAAATCCTCGCGCGTGGGTGCATGATGACGACCTCCGACTTTACGTTTTCCTGGGAAGGGGCAGGCGCGCCTGGCGGGCCGTGGGCGCACCTGGAAGTGATCCAGTTTCGAGGCACGGAGGAGATATCGGCTCTCTACCGTTACGAACTCGTTCTGCTTGCGCGCACCCCAGCGCCGGAAGTCGACCCGCGGGACCTCGTGCACACGCGAGCGACGCTTCGCATCAATACGGCGACAGAACCGCGCTTCAAGGTGGTGCATGGCGTCATCGCTGAAGTGGAGGAGCTTGGAGGTTTGCCTGAGGGCATGCTTTATCGAGTCGTCATCATGCCGCCACTGGTGCGTTCGGCGTACCGGACGCGTTGCCGTATTTTTTTGGAAAAGACGGTTCGGGAGATCATCGACGCCGTATTGAAGGGGGAGCCGCTGCTTTCTCGAATGGATGGCGCGTCGGTGGATCCAGATGACGGGAACATGTCGTCGTTTTCGCCGGCGGTCGAGCTATTCACATGGCGTATCACGAACAGCCCGCGTTTGGATCAGCATTTCGCTCGGCCATATTGCGTTCAATACAATGAGAGCGACTTGGCGTTCGTGTCGCGTTTGCTCGAGGGCGAGGGGATTTCGTATCATTTCGAGAATGGCGATGGGGCTTGTTTGCTCGTGCTCTCGGATGAAGACACGGGGAAGTCGCGTTTGGATCCATTCGCGCCGCTGGGTACGATTGTGGGGCGTGATGTCGGGTCGATGAAGCTTGGGGGCAGGCTGCGGCCGAAGGTGGTGTCGATTGACGATTACAATTGGAAAAAGCCTTCGCTGGACATGCGAGTGGAGGCTTCCGCTGCGGCGGGGACGGGTGGTCTATTTGATTATCATTGGCCTGGTGGATATCCTGGCGAACCTGCGCAGGGCCAGCCGCTCGCACGGGCGGCAGCGGAGCGTTATGGTGTCGAGGCTGATTACGCTGTCGGTGAGGGATATTGTCGAATGCTTTCGGCAGGGTCGATCTTTCACTTGCGGCATCAGAAAACTCGTTATGAAGGCGAGTATTTGGTAACGAAGCTCGAAGTGCGTGGCGAGCAGGTGGGTGTACTGGCGCCGGGTGGTTTTCCTGCGACGGGCATACCA
>CAZETM010001081.1:0-3125 GCA_964514885.1 uncultured Polyangium sp.
CCGTGACACCGTCGTTGCGTGCGTTCGCGAATTCATTCGTTGGGGACTCGTCGAGAGCGTGGCGCTAGGCGACGATGAGGCATCGTTCGAGCGCAACCGTGACGCTATCGTGCGGGCTACAGAAGAAGGTCAGCGGATTGCGGCCCTAACGACGTCGGAGCGCCGGGAGCTGATCGGGCATAAGCTAATTGGTACCTATATACTCTTTCAAGAATTATTACAGATACTCGAACGCCACGATCCCCACCTGCCCGAATTCCCTGACAGCGTAATGAAAGGCTTTTTTCCTGCCATAGGCGACGTCGCTAGCGATGTCGCCGGGTGGGAGCGGGTTGCCGTGGGATGCAAACCATTCCTTGCGTGGAAAGGGGGAACAGCGTCGCTGGTAAGGCGGGGAATGCTGCCCACCGAAGAGGAAATTGCGGCTGGCGTCGGCGTATATCTCGCACGCCGCTTTTCGAAGCGGAAAGCCAAGAACATCCGTGAGATCACAGGAGCCGTCAACAAGGCACTCGCCGCGATTTTTCTCCATAAACTCGGTTTTTCGGGGGAATTCAATTCGTATGAGCGCTGTTTGCGATGGGGCAGCGACCTATATCTTGCGAATGACGGACGACACGTGTTCGGCGTGCCAGGGTGGTTGGCATGGCCTGCCGCGGAAATTCGCAAGCATGATGGGGCATGGTCATTCGAGCGGCGTGGTGTGTCGCAGCATCGACATGAGGTTAAACAGTCGCTCGTCGAAGCGTACCGGCGAATTGCGGATGCGCGGCGAACCATTGGGATTCAAGTGCCACTGATTCCCATTTATGAATTGCGCGAAACCGCAGCCTTCCAATGTCGTGTGTGCGATGAAGTCGTCGATCGCGTGCTGGGGGATCTGGCGTTTCGACGCGATAGCGTCGGCAACGTCGTCGTGCAGCTTCAAATCGCGGATGCACGTGATTTCGTGCCGAGCGCGCGACCCTTCGTGTACGAGGGCAGCCGCTATTTTTATGTCACGATGGACGAGAACCAAATGGCGTGAGTCGCCATCCACGCACAAGGGATGATATGATCGAGAAGTTCGAATGGATGGAGAGCAAGTGGGGATTCCGGCGTGCTCCGATTCCTGCCGATGGCATTCGGCGGCCTACGGACCCATTCAGCCGCGCAGCGGGCGTCGACGTGAGCGTGTAGCATCGTAAAACGGCTGGGTCCGTGGTAGGATCAAGTTTGCCAGATAACGTCTGCCGTGTCCGGGAAGAGCACACAAGGTACTTGCGCGATGTGTTTCGTCTACTGTACACTTGTGCACGGATCATATGAGTGACGGCAGCGCCATCGAGTGGACCGACGCGACATGGAACCCAGTTCGGGGTTGCACCAAAATTAGCCCGGGTTGCAAGCACTGTTATGCAGAGACTTTTGCCGAGCGCTTCCGCGGCGTACCCCAACATCCCTACGAACAGGGGTTTGACCTGAAGCTGGTTCCCGACAAACTGCTCGAGCCGTTTCGATGGTCTCGGTCTCGTCGCATTTTCGTCAACTCGATGAGTGACCTATTCCAGGACGGCGTCGATGACGACTACATCCAGCGCGTTTTCGAAGTTATGGCTGCCGCTGATTGGCATATTTACCAAATGCTCACCAAGCGTGCGAAACGCATGCGTGAGCTGACGAGTATGTTGCCCGCGGATGTCGTCTCGCGAGATCATATCTGGCTTGGAGTGAGCGTCGAGGATCGCAAGTATGGTGTGCCGCGAATTGACGAGCTTCGGTCCACGCCTGCAAAAGTCCGTTTCCTTTCTGTCGAACCATTGCTTGAAGATCTGGGCAAAATCGATTTGCGAGGTATCCATTGGGTCATCGTTGGGGGCGAGAGCGGTCCGGGCGCGAGACGCATGGATGCAAGCTGGGTCCTGTCAATTCGTGATCAATGCCGTGCCGCTAACGTTCCATTCTTTTTCAAGCAATGGGGTGGGGTTCAGAAGTCGAAGAATGGTCGCGAACTCGAAGGAAAATTCTATGATGAGTATCCCAAGACAAAACCCACAGCGACGCCAATCGCGATCGCGCGTGCACGGCGTGAGGCATTGCTGAGGGATCGGTTCGAGGCGGACGCGGCTGAGTGAAGTGATGAAAAGCGACGGGTATTATTGGAAAATTGGTGAACCACCACCGATTCTGCACGTTCATAGCTTGGCGAAGCACGATATCTTGCGTGCGTATCTGGTGCGGTATGTGAACGTACTTGCCGCAGGCATGCATACCGAGCGGCTGCGGCTCACACTCGTGGACGGATTTTCTGGAGGCGGACTCTATCGCCACGAAATTACGGGCCAAGAAATCAGCGGCTCGCCGCTTATTTTTCTCCAAGCCAGCCGTGAAGCCGAGGCAGAGGTTCGCTCTCGCCGGCAACAGGTTCACGGCAAGCCATTCGTTCTCGACGCTCACTACCTGTTTGTCGAGAGTGAACCGCAGACTCGTGACTACCTGCAGCACTTGCTCATCGAACGGGGTTATCGAGATTGGTTGGGTGACAAAATTCAGCTTTTCGACGGGACGTTTGTTAGTCGAGCTTCCGAAATTATTCGGTTCATCCAGAAGAAGGGGCAAGCAAGGCGCTCGATTTTCATGCTCGACCAGTATGGGTACAAGGACGTTCCCTTTGGTCTGCTGCAACAAATATTTTCCGCGCTGCCTGGGGCCGAAGTGATTCTCACTTTTGCGGTTGATGCTCTTTGCGACTATATTGGCAATAATCGCCAGTCCGTTCGATTGATGCAAGACATGGACCTCAATGGGCATATCGATCTCACCGATTTTGCGAAGACGAAGGGGGCAAGCGATCGGCGATTTTTTATTCAGTCGAGGCTGGCACCGGCGATGCAGAAGCAAAGTGGCGCAGACTTTTTTACGCCGTTTTTCATCGTGTCTCGAGAGAGCAACCGTGAGTCTTGGCTGATCCATCTTTCCACGCACGAGCGGGCGCGTGACGAGATGACGAAGCTGCATTGGGAACTCCATAATTATTTTAAGCACAATGGTGGCGCCGGGCTGAATATGTTCGGGTATGATCCTCAAAAGGACGATGCGCTAACGGGCCAGGAGGGGTTCAAGGACGTTGAGTTTGACGATGACGC
>CAZETM010001082.1:0-3124 GCA_964514885.1 uncultured Polyangium sp.
GCGGTTGGGTGACCTTGCGGTTCTTGAAGTTGAAGAGCACCGATTCCGAAGCGCGCAGGTACAACACGGGCGAGAACGCCTCGGCGCTATCCGTCAACAGGGTGCTTCGAGCTGCTGTAATGGCTGCGCCGATATCGCCCGAGGCTCGTTCCGCGCCTGTCAATGTTCGATACAGTTCCGTGCTCACGCGTCGCGCCGTGTCGGCTTTGACCGGCCACAAATACGCGACGACGGCATCAGCCCCCGCTTTGCAGAGGATCTCACCCGCGCTGCCAAACACGCCAGCCTTCGCCCCTTCGCACGATTCCAGCACGACGAGACGTAGGTCCTCCATAAAGCTCGACTGGAGTTCGCGAGCAAGCGATTCCGCGGTGATCCATCGTTCTTCACCGTCCTCGTCGTCGGCCAGGCGTAATGTTGGACGTCCCTGCAAATCCACTCCGCCGTGCCCGAGGAAATGAACCACGTGCGGGCTTTTGCCGCTGCGCAGGCGATTGAACAGAACCTGCGCGCTGATCGAGTCTCCAGCGATTGGATCGAGCCATTCGACTCCGCCGCTCTGAATGGAAGGGCCGAGCGCATCGAACAAGGCCATGGTTGATCTGTTCATCATTTCCGGGCGCAATTCCGGGCGCAATTCCGGGCGCAATGACGAGCATGCGGACTGCGCCTCGAACGGCCCGTGGCTCCCAGGGATCTTGCGAAAGCACGCCTCGAGCGACCAACAGTTTGGGGTCGACGCCGAGGAAGCCTTCGGCGGTTCCTGGTTTGCAGAGCGCCTCCCAGGGGATGGGCTGGAGTTCGCGATGGTTCATGAAAAGGCGCACGAGCAGGCGGCCATCCTTGGTGGCCTCGACGAGTCGTGCGAGGACGTCCCGCAATTCGCCCTGGAAGAACTCTTGGTGGAGGGCGTGGGCATAATTCACGATATCGGGTTCGAGCGTTTTTCCGAGGCGTACGGCGCGTGCGACTTTGTTGGTGAACGTCTGGAGGTTGAATGCGCCTTTTTCTGGCGAGAGTCTATGCGGGGGAGGGCGTTCGCCGCGGCAACCGCGTGCCGAGAGGCGAATCCGATCGTCGTTCGCCTCGAGCTCGATATCAAGCCACATGATAGCATGATCATCGATTTCAGCGTGGCGGGTCAAGTCCGAAGCGCTTGGGAGGCGACGAGCATCAGGGGCGGAGAGGCTCTTGATCGGGTTTGGCTATTGACACGTAAGGAGCCTCCTGGCAGTGTATGCGCGTTCGTGAGGTGTTTGTCGTGAAGAAGTTCATTCCGGCGGTGGGTGAAGCAGATTTTCGGACGTTGCGCCGGGCCAATTATGGCTTTGTGGACAAGTCGTTCTTCATTTGTGATGTATTGGCGGATTCGAGTTTGGTCTTGTGTTTCCCTCGACCCCGACGGTTTGGCAAGTCCACGAACTTGTCGATGTTGGGGCATTTTTTGCGCAAGACGGATGAAGACTTGCGGGACATTTTCGAGGGGCTCGAGGTGACACGCGATCCGGAAACGATGAAGCATTTTCAGAAGTATCCGGTGATTTTCATCAGTCTTAAGGATGTGAAGGCCGCGTCGTTTTCGGCATCGTTGCTCGAGATAGGAAAGCAGGTGGAGCGGATTTGCCGTGAGCATCGGGAAGTCATTGCAGCGCAGCCGTCGGAAGATGGAAGAACGGATCGTCTCCTCCGGTGTTTGGCAGGGACGGCGACCGAGAGCGACCTAGCCTCTTCGTTGAGGGATCTTTCGCAAGTGCTTTACGAACACCACAAGCAGCGTGTCGTGATCCTGATTGACGAATACGACACACCGATGCATGCGGGGTACACACACAATTACTTGGACGACATTGTCGGATTCCTTAGAACGTTTCTTTCCGCGTGCCTCAAGGACAATTCGGCGCTTTTCAAAGGAGTGATGACCGGAATCTTGCGCGTGGCCCGGGAAAACATGTTTTCCGACTTGAATCACATCGACGTGTATTCCGTGATCGACGACGCGTATGCGACCAGTTTCGGATTTACGGAAAACGAAGTCCGTAGCATTATCGAGCCGGAGCAATTCGATGAGGTTCGTGCCTGGTACGACGGCTATGTTTTTGGGGGACAGGTGATTTACAATCCGTGGTCGATTCTCCACTTCATCCAGCGTGGAAGACTCGAACCGTATTGGGTAAATACGGGCGGCACGCAACTCATCGAAACGCTCGCGTTGAAACAAGGCATGGCGCTTTCGGACAAGTCGGCGTCGTTGCTGAATGGCGGGAGCATTGAAACGATTGTCAATCCGCACATCGTTTTGCGCTCCATCGATCAGAATCCGGAAGCCTTTTGGAATTTCTTGTTTTTTTCCGGATATCTCAAGCCCGTCGACTTGCAGCTCATCGAAGGGCGTTACCACGCCAAACTCGCCATTCCCAACAAGGAAGTGCGGATCGTTTACCAGGATTTGTTCCAGCACTGGCTCTACCAGCGGGATCCTGAATACGCAGAAACCAAAGAGTTCGTCAAAGCATTGATGAAAGGTGATGCGGTCACGGTTCAACAAGCGCTGGAAACCATTATGCTGCGAGCCATCTCCGTGCACGACAAAGGGAAAGCAGAGGAGCAGCCGGAAAAACTCTATCATGGATTCATCTTGGGATTGCTCGTGCATTTCGCGGAGCAATACGAAGTGCGTTCCAATCCAGAAGCTGGCTATGGTCGAGCCGATGTGCTGGTGCGATCGAAACAACCAGGAAAACCCGGCGCGGTGATGGAGTTCAAGGTCAAAGCCCTCGATGCGGCACCGGAAGTGGCATTGGAAAGCGCGGCCAAACAAATACGCGAAAAACGTTATGCCGAAGCATTGCGTGCTGCGGGCGTGGAACAAGTGTACGAGTATGCGATGGCGTTCGATGGGAAAAAGGTATTCGTCGAACACGTCGACGATGTGCTGAAGAAAGCGGCTGCGGCGAAGGCCAAAGCGAATGCGAAGGGCAAAAAGGCTGCGGCCAAGAAAACGACGCGCAAGCGGAAAGCCCTTGGCAATCGATCTTGACAGCAAAGAAACCCCATGGCGTTTTGTGGCTGTTCCTCCTGGTGTTGGTCGTGCTGGCCGGAGGATGCCTCGACGCGGGGGTTCCTT
>CAZETM010001083.1:0-3123 GCA_964514885.1 uncultured Polyangium sp.
CGGTCTTTCGTATCCGCATGCGGCGCGGGTGGAGCTAATGCGAGAACGGCTTGCGCGGTAAAGAATCGGTTCAGACCCGACCCTCGTCAAGTTTGCACGGTTCCGAACGCCAGACCCCAGGCGAGGATTTCGTCGGCAAGCAAAGCCAACTCAGTCTGCGCATTTTTTGTCAACCCGAACCGCTTTGCCAGGGTCCGCTTCGCTCGTTGCTTTTCCAGCCACACGACCACATCTTCGAGAGCCTTACTCCCGAGCGCATCGACGACGTAACACTTGCATTCTTCGCGCCTCGTGCATGCTTCGCTAGGGGATCGATTGCACCTGTCTCGTTTGGTTTTCTTCGCGATTTCGAGCCAGTATTCGCCCTCCGCTTCCGTCTTCGGGTACTCCACTTGATGCAGCCGGATCCCATTCTTCAAATGGGCGTATCGCAGGATTTCCGCTGGTGTCGAGTGCAGGAACTGCTCGATTCGCGTCACGCATCCTAGCCGCTCCGGGGACGATTCGAACAACTCGCGGTATACCTCCAGCGGCACAAGACCTTCAGCCGTACGTACGTGAAGTCGACGTGCTTGCTGGTGCGCAGGACGCCCGCGGGCGGCTTCTTCGAGCTTCGCATACGTTTCCCCCATCCTGCTCGATGGATGAGCCTGATCGGTGTCGGCAATAGCTAGCACGATCCGCCCCAGATCGGCCGCGCTTGCGAATTCGATATGCGTCGTATCGCCTCCCCCGCCGCGCCTTTCGTGGATTAGGTCCACGTTTTCCCAACGACGAGTTGCGAGCATCATCCGCCCCAGTTCGACGAATAGCCTCGCATCGGTCGGGTTTTCCCCGACCAAGACCGTGCACGCGGCCTTCCGCGTCTGGTCGAATGCGCGAAGATCCAGTCGGATTACCCGTCGTCCCTCGAACTCCACCACCCCACCATTGAAATCGTGTCCGCTTCCCACTTCGACTGACCAGGCAACTTCTTCACGAAGCCCACCGATTTGCGCGAAGTTCTCATCGATATGCTGCAATGCCCGCCGCGCACGCCTCGACCAAGGGAGCGGCGACAACAATGCGACATCCTCAGGGCGCAGCGAGATTACGTGGTTTCCCTCGAGGTGCGCGATGAGCAGCGTCTCGATGCAATCCTGTGCCTTTTCTGCCGTATCGCCCTCGCCCGTCGCTTCGCGGACGGCAGATTCGTCGATATGAACCAGCACCGCTTCTCACTCCGCCGCTGCCGGCACCCGACGTTCGCCAATGGCCGATAAAAACCCATACGGCCAATCTCGAAGCGCCCCATTCTCGCGATATCCGGCCAGCTCCACCGTCGTCTCGCCCGTTTCGTCATCCTTGTCGAACAAAGCGATTTGCACGTCTTCGGCCTTGATTATCCCCTCGTGAATCAGCTTTCCGAGTCCATTGATCAACGATTCGCTGTGCGTTTCCACGACGATCTTCGACCCCGCGCTTTGTGTCACGGCTTCGGCCAGCATTCGCGCCAATTTGGCTTGCGCAGCGGGGTGCAGGTGCAATTCCGGCTGCTCGATGGCTACGATGGGCGCAACGGCACGACCATGCATTCGCGGTCGAATGCACGTCGCCCATAACACCGCAGCGAGCGGCAGCACTTCCGAATAACCGAATCCCACGTCCACCAGATTCACGAATTGCTTTGCTTGTCCTTCCCGAATCAAGATTTCTGCGTGATGCCCCGTCGTTTTCACGTTCGTCTCGAACCCCAGTGCGTTTTGTGTAAACATCGCAAAGCTTTGGGTTTCTTCTGGAGACAGGGACCGCAGGAACATGGGTAGATTCTCACCGTCCGGATCCACCTCGTCCACGGAAAGATTTTGGATTCGATAGGCCCGCTCCGGGCTCACGCGCAATGGTTTCAAATAGGCGACGCGGCTCATCGTGTGCGCGAGAACCAGATCTGCGGCTTCGATGATATAGGGTGACAAGTATCCAGCCGCAGCCGCTTGGATCGCGAAGAAGAAAGGATCCCCGCTGTCAAGTTCGCTCACGCTTCGCTGGAATCGCGTTTGACTCGAGAGAGTAAGTAGATGCGCGAGCATTGCGCTGGGCGTGCCGATCGCCACATTTTCAGCCGTTTGTCGAATGGTTTCCTCGGATGCGTTGCCGTGGAAAAGCTGCCCCAAAGATTTAGCTAGCGGCCTGATCAGCACCTGGTCTGCATTGGTCTGATAGTCCATGAGATCAAGGCTCGATGTGGTTGGCGCCTGCTGAAAGGTCAAGTTCTGCTTCTCCCCCACCTGCAACGTAGGGAGCAAATATGCCTTGCCCCCAAGTGTGAGCGGGTCGTGCAATGTGCCATCAAAGAACAGCCCGTTGACATAAAGAAGCTTCAGGCGCCCCTCCGCATCCAGCTCCCACCGAATCTCGTGTCCTTCCACTCGAATCTCGTATCGGCTCACATAAGGCACTTCCCCGCCGGCCAGCGTCATTTCGATATCGAACGCGGGATCCCCGATCGCAATGTTTGCTTGCGCAGGCAAACGCAATCGGAACATGAACGTCACGCTCGGTGTCTCGAGCCGATTGTTCGCCGCGTCCGCCAGCGACCCGAAATCCACGTACCGCTCGTGATACCAAAGGATAGGGCTATTTCGTGACGTCTCCACGCTCTGCCGAAGCAGTGGGAAAGCCCGAAGAAACGTGCTTTTCCCCGAGCTGTTCCGTCCCACCAGAATGGTAATCGGCCGAATGGGGACGTATCCGGTATTCCCGAGGCACCGCAGATTCTTCACGCCGAACGCTTCGAAGCTCACCTGCAATGCGTACCAGGGCGGCCGAGGGGCGTCAAGGGTCCCGCACGCTTAGGTCAAACATGCCACCATTTCCGAACCTACGACGCCACCGTGCCTCGAAGAGCCCTGGTTTCCGTATACCCACCCACCGCGTCATACGGGCGAGTTCCCCCATCGCGCTGAAACTGTACCTCGTCATCCATTCTTCTGGACCTGCGCACACACCCGTGCCTTGGCGCTTGGCGAAAAGCGGCAACTGCAACGGCGTCGGTTGCTCCACGTTTGGCGGGAGATACGGCTTTGCAGAAGCGCCTCACCCCCGGCCCCTCTCCGCAATGCGGAGAGGGGAGAAGAATGCGGC
>CAZETM010001084.1:0-3123 GCA_964514885.1 uncultured Polyangium sp.
GATGGAGGTGGATTCATTGTTGGATGCCCTTCGAACATCGTTTGTGGCAGTGGCGAATGTTGTGGCGCAAATCAAGAATGCGTCATTAGCGCGTGCTTGAATACGTGTGCTTCCGCGGTCCGTTGCGGGAGTGATTTGTCTGTTTGCTGCGGAGCGGGTGAAGTTTGCGTAGCGGAGCAATGCGCGAAACCGGGAGCAATGTGCCTCGATTGGGCCGATTGCAACGACGGTGAATTCTGCGAGCCGACGCTGGGGCAATGTATTCCTCAGCCACCCGTCGGCGGGAAGACCTGCGAATACAAGCCGCCGCCGGGGCCGCTCGAGCCCGTTCTCGAATGGGCCTGGGAATCGACGGCAATCAATCCGACGTTCCTGCAGGTCATCAATATGCCGGTCGTCGTGGACCTCGAGAAAGACGGCACACCTGACGTCGTCATCGTCACGAGCGATAGCTTCAGTGCGACCGGCGTGGCATACCTTCGTGCCCTCAATGGCAAGGACGGTGTGGAAAAATGGACAGCAGACGCTGATCCTTATAAAGTCGCCAATCAGGTGCAGCCTCGGGTTACGCCTGCTGCCGCGGACATCGACGGCGATGGATTCGTCGAAATCGTGACGGGCAAAGCCGGCGGTGGACTCATTGCATTCGAGCACGACGGGACCTTCAAATGGACGTCGACGCTAAGTGGTGGAACGCCCTGGGCCGTCGGCATCGAATCCGCCACCGTTGCCATTGCGGACCTCGAAGGGGACGGAAAACCGGAAATCATCGTCGGTGGCGCTGTCTTCGATGCCGCTGGCGTTCTGAAATTCAATGGCGGGGCCTTGTTTGGCGCCAATGGCGGGACGTATGGGGCCGTGAGTATCGTGGCGGATCTCGATGGCGTGATGCCGCAAGAAATCGTGAGTGGCAAACGAGCGCTCCGAGCCGACGGGACAACGTATTGGGATAACGCTCTTGTCGACGGGTATCCGGCCATCGCGGACTTCGATCTCGATGGCAAACCTGAATTGGTGGTCATTTCGGGCGGCAATGTGCGCGTGCAGGATCCCACGACGGGTGCTCTGCTGGCGCAGCTCGACATGCCCGGCGTGGGGCAAGGCGGCCCTCCCACGATTGCCGATTTCGATGCCGATGGTTTCCCTGAAATATCGGCGGCAAACGGTACCGCTTATTCAGTGTTCGAATACACCGGCGGCGCAATGCCTTCGCTCTCAGTCAAGTGGAATCAGCCAACGCAGGACGGTTCTTCGAACCGCACAGGATCCAGCGTATTCGACTTTCAAGGCGACGGCGCGGCGGAGGTCGTCTACAACGACGAATGTTACTTCCGTGTCTACGCAGGCGCGGACGGTGCCGAGCTCTTCAATGTGCCCAATTCATCGGCGACCATTCACGAATTCCCAGTCGTGGCCGATGTCGACGGCGATAACAACACGGAAGTCATCATCGGCGCCAATGACCTGAACCACAAGAATGGCGTCGTAAATTGCCCCTACGGAGCAGCGGGCAGTCGCCACGGCGTCTTTCTTTATGGCGACAAAGGCGACAATTGGGTGCGTACGCGTCGTATCTGGAATCAGCACGCATACCACCTGACGAATATCGAAGCGTCTGGCGCCGTGCCTGCGCCGGAGAATGCAAGCTGGTTGCCCCCATTCGGCCTCAACAACTACCGCCAATCGAACCAGGGCGCGGGAGTCTTCAATGCGCCCGACTTGCAAGTCAGCCTCGAAGCGTCTCTCGAGCCTTGCCCATCGGGCGTCATTCTGCGTGCATTCGTGCAAAACAAGGGCGCGCTTGGCGTACCTGCCGGGATCAACGTGAGGTTTTATCGTGGTACCGATGCCACCGGCGTTTTCATTGGCGTGGCGCAAACGACGAAGCCGCTGCTGCCTGGCCAATACGAGCTCGTGACGATAAATTACACCGTGCCCGGTGCCGAAATGAACATGTCATTCTATGTCGAGGTCGACAAGAACGATATGGGTGGCAGCAATACGAACGAATGCATCGAGGACAACAACGGCACCACGCTCGGTGGTGTCGAATGCGGCAAGTTCAACTGATGAGCATGACCTCGCCGGTTCTGCCGCGAGTCACTTTCCCCGCCGCTTCGCGCGCCTGACGAACAATCCAGCTATCCCTGCCAAACCCGCAAATCCGGCCATCCACGCAGCATCGCCAGGTTCGGCATTGTCCAGGTCGTTCGCGTGGTTTGACGCCTGCCCAGTGTCTTAGCCACGTGTGCTTTCTGTTTGCGGAGTGAGCACTGCGCCCTTCCACTGAACTCGATTCGAGGCTATAGTTGCCGACGCGCTTCCCCTACGGTGAAGTCAAGGACGGGCTTCACCAGGCTTGAACCATGGACGACAGGATTGCATTTCCAAATCGCGCAACTGTGGAGCAGAGTTCAAGTATCATCACGGCTTGCAGTCGGGCTGAAACCGTGCCCATCGATCTGACACTCGACCTGAGCACGTGCACGATGCTGGGACCGTTCGGCGCGACATACCTCGCGAGCTGTGTGGAGCTACGGCGCGACCTTGGCTTGAGGACGATCATTGTCCCACCACAAGACGAGAAAGTACGAGCATTCATCGCGGAAGTCGGCCTGGATCGATTCATTGATGTGGGCACTAGCGCGGTAGATGGCACGCTGGGGCTACGTCACCTGAAAGCGCTGGACCCCTCCTACACCAGGGACGTGACTGACATGTTGGTGAATTGGGTTCCCGGAATGACGCCTGAAAATACATATCCAGTAGAGCTTTGCCTTAATGAGCTACTGCAGAATGTCTTTGAATGGTCAGCGTCCACCGTCGGTTGCTTCGTCCTTGCACGGTATTACAAAAAGACCCGCTCGGTACGCTTGAGTGTTGTCGATCGCGGGGATGGGATCCCCGCTGTGCTCCGTCGCAGCCAGGTGGACAATCTACAGCGTCAGTTAGATGATGCAGAGATCATTCGGCTAGCAGTAACAAAGCAACGGTTGACATCCCGTTCAAACCAGGTCGGTGGATTCGGCCTGAAGCTCATTCGTCAGACCGTCTGTGGGTATGATGGCCGGTTGACGGTCATTTCCTCGGCGAAGTCCTGCAGATCGACGGCAGCCAGCAGTT
>CAZETM010001085.1:0-3122 GCA_964514885.1 uncultured Polyangium sp.
TGCCCGCAGCGAGCACGTCGGTATTCTCGCTACTCGCGATGGGCGCTACGCCACTTTAATGCAGACCCATAAATTCTTCAGAGGAACCGGATTTGTCTTGGCAAACACGGTGCCATCAGGAATGTTCGAAACGCATTTGCGTATGGGCCAGTTCGACGCTCAGCTCAGACCGCGGTCCAGCCACCGTCCATCGTCAGAGCAGATCCGGTGATTGTTTGCGCACCGCTACTGCAAAGAAACGCCGCCAGCGACCCGATGCCGGCCACTGTCGAGAACTGGTGCATCGGTTGCTTGGCGCTCAGCAGGTCTTTTTCGGCGTCCTCAATCGCCATACCTCGCTCGCGAGACCGAGTTTCGATTTGTCGTTGTACGATATCGGTGAGCACCCAGCCAGGGCAGATGGCATTGCAGGTGATTCCGTCATTGGCTGCTTCGAGCGCAACCACCTTCGTGAGCCCCACAAGGCCGTGTTTGGCAGCGACATACGCGCTTTTTTGCTCGCTGCCCACGAGACCGTGGACCGATGCGATATTGATGATCCGACCCCAACCGCGGCTCCGCATTCCAGGTAAAACGGCCTTGATCGCCCGGAATGCCGACGAGAGATTCAGCGCAATGACCTCGTCCCAACGCTCGTCGGGGAAGTTTTCCACCGGTGCAACATACTGAATCCCGGCGTTGTTTACGAGGATGTCCACCTTCTTCAATTGCTCCTGGGCAAAAGCGGCAAGGGCCTTTACTTGCTCCCCACTGCGCAGATCCGCGGAAAAATAATCTGCGCGGACATTGAAACATCGTGCGAACTCGGCGGCTAGATGAGCGCCATCGTTTTGGTCGGTTCGGCCGTTGAGGATGATGTCGCAACCGGCCTCGGCGAGTTTCTCGGCAATGCCTGCACCGATCCCGCGGGTAGACCCCGTGACGAGAGCCCCGCGTCCCGCGAGGGGTCGACTGGACCGAATGGGCTCGAGATTAGCGAAGGCATGCAAATAATTGGGGATTTTAATGTCGTACATCGCTCATCTCCTCAGCATTTAGGCGTGTCCGTTAGCGCGGTGTGTGTCGAGCTCAGGTGTGAGCGTCAAACTCGATGCATTGGCAAGCATCCAGCGCGTTAGGATCGGAAGCATGAAGATCGGGAAAACACTCATGGCGAGATATAGCTCCACCTCTTGATTGCCCATGATGCTCGTGCCGGCCGCTGCCCAGACCAGCGTGACATTCCGGTTGCCGCTGACCAGACCGACGGTCAGGGCGCGCAGCCGGCCCTCGCGCCAGAACAGTCCGGCGCTGAGTACCTGGAAGCCACCGTTCACCAGAAAGGCAATCGCGAGATAACTGAAAACCTTCAGCGGATGCTCGAGGAAATAATTCTGCATTCCACGCATGGCGCCAATGGCGACTAGGATCAGGCCGAGCACCGCAATGCCGGTCATGGCGTACGGATTGTGGGTGACGAATTGGCCCGCATAGCGACGTAACAATGTTGCGGCCACGCATGCCCCCCCAACAATCAGCAGAAGTCGCAACGCCATTGCCGTCGGATCGATTTCGAGGTGGTAGCCAGCGGACCAGTTGGCGAGCGGCGGAAGATAAAGCGGCGCGAGAATGGTGGCAAACACTGTTGCGAGGAGCGAGAGCGGAGCGCTCAGGCCGAGCATCGCGGCGATCGCTGCCGCACTGCCCACGGGTGGCGCGAGCATGCATAACATCATGGATTGTCCAAGGGCCGCATCCGGCTTCCACAGGAGCAAAACGAGGTACATCGTCAGCGGAACGCCGAAGGTGGTCCAGGCGAGCACCGCGATCCATTCAGGCGCGGCAGTTTCGCGCTTGAATGAGGGGAGGTCGACCTTCAGAAAGGCCCCTAGCGTGAATACGAATACGGCTGCGCCAAGCAATGGGCGCGCCGCATTGGCCAGCGCGGGCACCATGAGACCGATAAACACGCCGGCGAAGAGCATCAACGGACCGTTCCGCCCGGCGAACGCAAGGAGCGCGAGGGGGTTCATTGACGCACCGATCGTGGGAGGAAGTTCTTGTTCACGGTATTGCAGAGAGAAGCAAAGCTCGTGCCATGCATACAAGTGAATCCGAGGGCCTGAATTGGCTCGCCGGCGTAGCACTTTGTCCACGTGGCCGAACAGTTTGTCGTGTCGACGCAACAGGTGAGCGCAATGGATTGCGGGATGCCGCAAAGGACCGCGCGGCGCCACGAGCCAACCTCGAGCCTTCATACCGTAGGAGTCGTTTTGCAGGTAAAAACGCGACTCGGGTGCTTAGGAAAAATAACCTGGCAATTCGATAGACTGGTAGCGTTTAGCAAACAGGTCCAGGGGTCGAAACCGCAAGTCGTGTGTGCCGACCCGGAGGTCGTGCGCAAGCTCGAGATCGATCTGCGCACCGTGAAAAAGGGCAATTGAGCGGACCCGCCGTTGGGTCGTACTCCCTTGTCTGATCGTTCTGGATCGGGTAGCGTCCGCTTCCGATCATGCGTTTCCCCGTCTTCTTCCCGATATTCCTTGCGGTCGCTGCGTGCGGCGGCGCGCCGTCGCCTCCGTCGCCTCCGTATCCGCAAAACGCCGATCGCTATCCAGTTGCCTACCACTCTTTCAGGATCACGGCGAGTGACGTGGTTGTTCAGGGCAATTCCTTCTCCCACGGTCCGAGCCTTTCCGAGCGCGGGCGTGATGATGTCGATTCGCGTCGGAGCGCCGATGGCGTCTGGTCCTGCGAGACGTCCAGCCCGGCCGCGCACCAGGTGCTCTCGGTCGACGGCGGCTTGATCCGGATTGCGGCCGGTCGGTTCGGCACCGAACCTCACATGTCGGCCATCGAGCTCGACGGTCGCGACCTGCCGCTCCCCGGCGACGTCAACGACTGGATGACATTTCGAATCGCCGCACGCACAAAGAATGAGCTTTGGCTCTGGAGTCACGGTGGCAAGTACCCGCCGGGCGGCGGGAACCCCCGCGGGGGAGGTGTCTGGCGCTACGACGGCATGGTCTGGTACCCTCGTCCGATCGAAATGGATCGCCTCGTCGACGTGTCCATCGTGGAGCCGGGGATCGCGTGTGCGATATCGGTCACCGCCGCGAACGAGACAGAGCGCGTGGACGTGG
>CAZETM010001086.1:0-3118 GCA_964514885.1 uncultured Polyangium sp.
CGGTGAGGCTCTCGAACACCGCGCTCGGGTCGATCTAGATAGCCTCATGTTTCGCGAGGTCTTGGAGCCCATCGGTTGCGGGATCGGCTCGGCAAGAATGCTTCGTCGTCGCGATGCAACGTTCGACGAGCGCGTGGCACCGACCGAGTTCGTTCCATTTCGCGGAGGGCTCGTGCGCGGCGCCGTTCATGACGAGAACGCGTGGGCATTTGCGAAACACGCGACTGCTGGGCACGCAGGTTTGTTTGGTACTGCAACGGATGTGACTCGTCTCGGTGTCGCCGTGCTCGAAGCGCTCGCTGGCCGATGTCCCGATTGGCTCGGGCCTGAAGACATCGAGCCACTCGTACGCCCAAGACCTGGCGGATCGTTGCTGGCTGGTTTCGATGCGCGAAGTGGTGATGTGCCAAGCTCTGGAGCGCGTCTAGGGCCGCGGTCGTTCGGTCACTTGGGTTTTACCGGGACCAGCGTCTGGATCGACCCGGACGTGGAGTTTGTCGGAGTGCTCCTGTCGAACCGAGTCCACCCGACGCGTATGTCCCTCGCCATCCGACAAGCTCGCCCCGTTGCTTACGATGTGATGTTCGACGCCTTGATGACCGCGAGCGAGCGCTGCTGAATCGGAGTACACTCGCGCCCGTGTCTCGAGGCGCCCCGTCCGTTCCGGCAGAGCCGAGCCCGTCTCCGTCGCGTACGAAGAAGAAGGCTGTCGCGAAGAGAGATCGTTCGAAGTCGAACGGTTCCTCCACTTTGCCGCGAAAAGAAGCCATCCGTGACGCTCGTTTGAGCACCAAACGTTCGTCCGTTCGTCGCAACGCGCATCAGAGATACCGGTTTGTCCGGGCGTACTACACCACGTTCGTCGTCCTCGGCAGTTATCTCCTGTTTTTCTTCCTCGGGAGGTTTTTCGGCCAGGCGTGGATGGACGCGAGGATGGGTGATCTGCACACGCGCAACGCGCGTCGAGTGCTGGGGACGATCGTCGAGCTGCAGGGGTTGTTCATCAAGGTCGGCCAGCTTCTCAGCATCATGGCGAACTTCTTGCCCGCGCAATTTCGCTCCGGGCTCGAAGCATTGCAGGACAAGGTTCCTCCGCGTCCGTACGACGAAATCGCTGAACGCATCGAGCTCGAGTTTGGCCAGCCGATCGATGTTCTTTTCAAGAAGTTCTGCGCCGAGCCCATTGCCAGCGCGTCACTAGGCCAAGTGCACGAAGCGTGGCTGCTCGATGGCAAACACGTCGCCGTAAAAGTTCAGCACCGTAACATCGACGAGATCGTCCGGCTCGATCTGCTGACCATTCGCCGCATCATGTCGATCGTCAGCGCGTTTGTCCCGGTACATGGGCTCGATTCCTACTACCACCAGGTTCGCTTGATGATCCTGGAGGAGCTCGACTTCCAGCGCGAGGCGAAGAACATCACGCGCATCGCCGACAATTTCCTACGAGATCAAACGGTCTTGTTTCCGCGTCCGGTCGACGGGTATTGCACCAGGCGCGTGATGACCACGGACTTCATGGCTGGGGTCAAAGTTGGAGACATCGCGGCGCTTGATGCTCGCGGCGTCGATCGCAAAGCTTTGGCGCGCAAGGTCGTGCAGGTCTTTTGCCAGCAGATCTTCGTCGACGGCGTTTATCACGCGGATCCGCATCCCGGAAACATGCTCGTCGGTGATGGCGGTCAGCTCGTTTTGCTCGACTTCGGTGCGGTCGCGGAGCTTTCGCCGCAGATGCGTGAAGGCATCCCGGAGTTTCTCGAAGGCGTCATTCGTCGGGACACCGAACAGCTCATCAAGGCCATGCGCAAGATGGGTTTTTTGTCGCGAACGGATGCTCCTGAAGTGAGTGAGAAGGTCATCGAGTTCTTCCACCAGCGTTTTCAGGAGGAGGTCAAACTCGATAGTTTCAACTTGAAGGACATCAAGCTCGACCCGCAGAAGGGCATCGAGAGTTTGATCGACCTGCGCAAGATGAACATTGGCCTCAAGGAGCTTTCCGGGGCCTTTCACATTCCGCGCGATTGGGTGCTGCTCGAACGCACGATCTTGCTGCTCACGGGCTTGTGTACGCAGCTCGATCCCGAGCTATCGCCGATGGAGGTGATTCGGCCGTACTTGCAGGACTTCGTGCTCGGAAATCGCGATTGGGCGCAGATCGCGTTCGAGAGTGCGAAGGACATGGCGCTGAAGGCGCTGACGATCCCCGACGATCTACGCAAGTATCTGCACAAGGCGAATCGAGGCGAGATCGAGATACGCGTGCGTGGACTAAACCATGCGGCCGGTCTGGTCTACGCGGGCATGCGGCAAATCGTGTATGCAACGCTTGGTATTGCCGGTGGTTTCGCCGCGCTCCAACTACACTTGGCAGGACAAACGCACCTCGCTCGGTATTGCCTCTATGGTGCTGGGGCAGCCGGTGTGGTTCTGTTCGGCAGCATTCTCGTTACGCGTTCGAAGTAACGTCATCCATGACAAACCCCATGAATTCTGATCTACGTGACAAGCTCGAAGCCGAAGTGAAGGCGGCCGAGGCAGAGATCAAGCGGCTGCGTGAAACGCGTGCGGGGCGCAAAGAAGCGGCCGACGGCGAGGTTTCACAGGAAGAACGGGCCGAGCGCAAGGCCTTGTCCGCAGCCACGAACAAGGCTCGTACGAGGCTCGAACAAACTGAAGCGGTGCTCGCGCGGTTCGACAAGAGCGGCCAAGAGCATGCGGTCGTGGTGCAAGGCAAACGCGCGTCGGGCACGATCGCGGTGCGGATTGCTCCGGGCACCTCGCATGAGCAGCGCTTGCAGATCATCGAAGACACGCTGACTCCGCTCCTTGCGGCGGCGGCTGACGAGCTGGGCGTTGTCGTGGCGGCAACTCCGTCACGTTACGCGCGTGAACGAACGGGACGTGATGCCGACGGGCGCACGGTGCTCGATGTCGATGGCGTCGTGGAAGGTGATTTGCTCGTGCCGGCTGCGCGTCATGCGGGCAAGCTGGGTCGTCGCGACTGATTTTGAATTCTCTCGCTCATGCTCCTCACCCCCGACCCCTCTCCAACTTCGCGGCTTCGCCGCTACGTGGAGAGGGGAGACAGATCGGATCGAGCACGATTTCCCCCTCTCCA
>CAZETM010001087.1:0-3117 GCA_964514885.1 uncultured Polyangium sp.
TCGTCTTGAATTCGGGTGGTTTTTCTAGGTTGCAGAGATGTGATCGATGATCAGGGTGGTAGCGCGGCCTCCAGCTCGACTGCGACGTCGAGCAGCTCGGGCGGGGCAGGCGCTGGAGGTGGCGAGTCCTCGCGCGGGCCAGCGTACGAGGCGGGCACCGCCGATTGCCCGGACAATGACGGAGCGCGCCGAATCAAACTGGTCAACAACTGTAAAGAAACGCGTTGGTTCAAAATGGACGGGCGCACGACCCCGCTATGGGCGCGATCGACGGATTGTCCCTGGAATGGAGCCTCGTGTACGGACCTCGAGGGCGTGGGGCAATGCACGGACATTGCCAAAAGCATGTCGGGCGGAGTCGACCCGGGGCTGGTGTATTGCAAAGCGACGGGGCAAGGTAATGCGGGAGCTTGCGCGTGCAATCCATTTTTCAGCCTCGATCCTGGCGAGCAGCACGAGATCCTTTTGCCCAATGATGCGGGATTTCCAAGTGGCACGGGTTGGCTCGCCGCTGAGTGTAATAGTTACGGCAGTGCTTGCGTCGTGGGTAATGAAGCCGCGAAAAATTCGACATTCGAATTTACGTACGACCCACCGGGTCAAGGCAACGTTTATTATGACATCAGCGCGGTGAACGCGTGGACGACCGCCAGCGCTGTTGGAATGAAAAGTTGCGGCGGAGCTGCGTCCGATCCCAACAATCCGTTTTGGTGTCGCGGCACTGGTTGCCGCTTCGACGTGAATACGCAATGCCCCGACGGCTCGGATGCGTTTGCTCCTGCGCCTGACGGCTGCAAAGAATGCCCGACGACGATCGACGGTAATGGCAAGAAGGTGCTTGCCGGCTCGTGTGGAACCTGCCCCAATGGCGCCTCGGCCAATCGGATTCCCACGGGAACGGTCTTTAATGCCGGCAATATCGGCGGCGTCGAATGGGCCTGGAATGGCAGCCCGGAGTTTGCGGTCGGATTTGGGTTTGACGAGGGCGCTCGGGCGAATCGGCGGTATTCGTGCACGGGCGCGAGTTGTGTCCCTGCCGAAGCGGGCAAAGCGAATACGTGTCTCGGTGGCTGTGATTTATGTACCGCGACGCAAAACGTTGGCGCCGGAGACGATAAGTGCCTCAAGTATTGCTGTCCCGACGCCGTGAAGGTCTACAATGGTTTTTCTTACCGATACGACAGTGCAGGATGCACGGCGCTCGGAGTTCAAGCAGGCACCGATTACAGTCCGGCGCTGAAGACCGAATGTCCGTACGTGTACACCTACGGGTACGAAGACCACAGCTCGACGTTTTTGTGTACGACGAGCGCGTCGTTGCTGATTCAATCGTGCCCGGACGCGGCGGATTTCCCGTCAACCAGCGCGCCGTGAAACAGAATTCGTGCTCGAAAGAAAAATCCCTGTTGCTTCGTTGTCCGAACTCTGTTACGCGTCGTCGCGGAGGTCGCAATGAAGCTCTATCACAGCCAGTTTACTCGTTCCGGACGCGCTCGATGGATTCTCGAGGAGGTGGGTGTTCCCCACGAGCTTGAACGAATTTCTTTCCGAGACGGCTCACACAGGAAACCCGAATATCTCGCAATCAACCCGCACGGTACGGTACCGGCGCTCGTCGACGGTGACTTGAAGCTTACCGAGTCGGCGGCGATTGTCATGCACCTGGCGGACAAGTTTGCCGAGAAAAACCTCGCGCCAGCCCTGGGCACCAACGAGCGCGCCGATTATTATCGCTGGATGGTGTATGTCCCGGCGACGGTCGATCCGGTACTCGAGACGATCACGATGCATACGCGTTTGCTTCCCGAGGACAAACGCAATCCAGCGCTCGTCGAAGATGCCAAGCGAAAACTTGGGACGATTGCTCACGTGCTGGAGGCGGCAATTGAGGGCAAGAGCTACATCGTGGGCGATACGTTCACGGCGGCCGATGTCATGGTTGCCAGTGCGCTCGGGTGGTTTGGTTTCCTCGGTCTGCTGGGCGATTACCCCAAGCTCGCGTCATACCTCGGCGAACTGCAAAAGCGCCCCGCATACCAGCGGGCGCACGCAGATTGACGAGTTTCTAAGTCTGTAGCCCCAACAAACCGCCAAGGTGCTCCAGCGCCACCCCGCGGCTAGTCCTCGCCACGATGATGATTGATTCGTTGTAGTGGCACGATGAATCGCGCCGCTACAGTTGCGTTTTTCGTGGATGGCACGGCATTGACTAGTTGCCATCCACGAGTTGGAATCACCGCGTCATCAATGGCGCTCATTTCCCAAGTCGCTTGACGCGCTGATCATCGTAAAGCGAGCTTGGGACCAGGTCGCCGCCGCGATCTTGCCCTTCGACGAAATCGATCGGCGCGGTTCCTTCGCCCAAAGGCAGCACGGATTCGGTGACCACGTACGAACCCGAGGTGCCCAGCACATAGCCCCAACCGAATTGCATACTGCGAATGGTTCCTGTGCCGCGTACATTCCAAATGACGTTGCTCGCGCCCGTGGATCGGTAGGCTCGCCGTAATGAAACCCCGCAAAAGAAAAGTCTTGTATGCCTCGCCCCGACGCGTCTTCAAAACCTAGTTTCCAGTCCTCGGGATAGAGGCTGCTACGCCAAGGCCCCGAGTTTCCTGCGCCGCCGCCGCCTCCTGCACCAGCAGCGCCGCCTTGACCGCCGGGTACGTTCGGAGTTGCAGGTGTTTCACTGCAACCCACGGCGAGCAGTAACGTGAGCAGACAATGGGCGAGCCGTTTCGACATTTCAAGCGCCTCCGAAATGAAAGGGGATAGCGAATCGCCCGCCGTCAACCAGTTGCGAGTAGGTCTCTTTCGCATATTTGCGCACGAGGAGCGCCCGGGCGGCCTCGAGGCACGACCATTGCAATGCCCATTTTCGACGAGCTTGCACAGGAGCAGGCTCGAAGAAAAGCGGCCGACTGGCCCACCAAAGGCTGAAATATCATGTTCCAGAAACCTGACTTCTTGCGTGTCGGCGTGTTAGCCATTGCCGGATTTCTCGCGATCGGTTGCGGACCGACTGAAAACTCGGTGACCTCCGGCACGACGAGCAGCAGCAGCGGTGGACAAGGGGGCGAGGGTGGCACAGGTGGCACAGGTGGCACAGGTGGCACA
>CAZETM010001088.1:0-3115 GCA_964514885.1 uncultured Polyangium sp.
CACCTGGTCATCCGGCCCTCAATGCACTGGTGAACATCACGGACGCGTACGTGACAGGCTTGCGCGCGGCTTCTGGTACGAGCCGAGGGTTTTACGTGCAAAACACGTCGCTCAATCCATATTCGGGCATCTTCGTCTTTACGGGTGGAACGACGCCCACGGTGAAGGTGGGCAACAAAGTCTCGATTACCGGCACGTATGAAGAGTATTTCACGCTCACGGAGATCACCAATCCGATCGTGACCGTCATCGATGCCGGAACGACGCTGCCTTTCGATCCGATTGCGATCATGGATCCGGCGAGCATCGCCACGGGTGGCGCAATGGCGGAAGGTTACGAATCGATGCTGGTCAAAATCGCGAACGTAGCGATTACCAACGTCAATCCGGACTTGGCGGCTGGAGACTTCGACGAATTCGCAGTGACGGGCGATTTGCGCATCGACGATCAATGCACCGATGCGGTCAAGGACATGGGGCTGAACAATGCGTGCCCGCTCGGATCCACGTTCACGTCGATCACCGGCGTCCTGGGTTATTCGTTCAACAACTTCAAGCTCACGCCGCGCAGCAAAGAAGACGTGGTCTTCGTCGAGTGCGACCCGTTTGTCCCCTGATAACAATGCGAGCCGTCCGTTGATTTGTCGCGCGTGAGCAGGCAAATCAACGGGCTGTTAAAGCGCGCTGGCCGCCATTTCGACTGGGATGGCGGTTCGTTCTTCCCGACGCACCACTCCACGACGCATGGACGTATTGCCCACGGCAACGTCGACCATCTTCTTTACGCGGGCAAAGACGCTTTCTTGCACGTAGGGAATCCCGTATTTTTCGCAAAGCGCGCGGACTTTGGGCTGCACTTTCTGATATTGCAGCATGGGAATGTCCGGCCAAATGTGGTGCTCGATTTGGTAATTGAGCCACAAGTGCGCGAAGTCGGTCGGATCGCCACCGGTTGCGTAATTGACGGAGGCGATGATTTGTCGCAGACAGTGTTCGCCGCGCGATGCCGGACGATCCTCGAATCGGTACAAGTCATCGCCGGTATGGTTTGGCCCGACGACACAGAAGGTATGTAGGTTCGTGAGCGCCTCGGCCATGAGCGAATTGCAGAATGCGCTGAAGACGCTCCACGGACCGAGCGGCATATACAGCATCGGAAGCAGACCGAAATGCAGTGCCGCATAGGGCAAGTAGCATTCCAGGAGCAGATCCGCATTACGACTGCGCTGTTTGTCCGCACCTTCTTTATCTTTGGTGGCGTTTTTCTCACGAAACACGTCGAGCGTACTGGGCGCATAATAGGACGCGCGCCACGTGAGCGCCAAGAGCCCCAAGAGCGCATATCGCACGGGCTTGGGATTTTCGCGCAAAGGAATCGTGTTCCGCTCGATGAGGTCGGGATCTCGCTCTTCGCCGGTATACGAATGGTGCAGGACGTTGTGCTCGTAGATCCACGCCTCGGGAATCATCCAATCGGGCCAATCGAGAAAGCGACGATTTCCGCGGGCAAACACTTTGCTGGTGTATTTGGGCGGCACGCCGGGAACTTTGTCGTACCCACGATGACCGACGTGGTGCATCATGAGCCAGCGGGTCGAGCGGCCAATCGAGAGCAGAATGGCGCTGGCGGGATTGGGCGCAATGCCGGCACCGAGCAGACCGAGGCCGGTGCACAATCGGCCCCAACGCTCCATTTTATACAAATGGTCGAGGTCTTCTTGTCCGAGAGATTCGTCGATTTCGCGTCGAAGTTCTTTGATGTCGGTGAGGAATGCTTCGAGATCGATTTTGCTAAGGTCGAACGCAGGTGAAGCGGGATTCATATCGTCGTGTCTGCCAGTCCCCCTCAGAGATTGGTGGCTGCGGCAATACCGACGAGATTTGTAGCATTTGGGATGGGGGTGAGGTCGGTGAAGTTTCCTAGGTTTCCGTCATTTTTACGTAATCGGGCGTGTTGCGCCTGACCGTCCATGTCGATGTAAAGCAATTCGACTTCGGCGTCGCCTGCGCCGAGCGCGAGAGCTGGCTTGGATTTCGCCGTAACACCAGCACCCACATCCTTGATGGCCGACCACGCGGTGCCGTCAAAACGCGCCCACGACAATTTCATGGGCATGTTGGGATTCCCGTTGTAGTCCCGATACACGAGTAGCGCGCCGCCTGTCGGCAGTGCCAACAAAACCATTTCGATCGACGACGGACTGCCAGGAATCAGCATTGGCCCCGTCCAGACATTGTTGGTGCGCGTGAAATAATAAAGTGGTTTGCCGGCAACATTCTTCCTGGTCACGACGGCAAGCAATTCCGGACTCGAAGCCAAAGACACAATCGGCGGCGTTACGTCGTCAACTTGAAATCCATTGGCTGTCGTATCGAAATTGAATCCTCCGTCCCACACGCCCGCCTTGCGTGTGCGAGTGTATAGAGACTCGTCCGAGTCACCCGGATTCAGAATGACGACGTCCGACCCCACTATGGTCAATGCTGGCGAACAAATCCCCAAGCTAGTCGTATTGTTGTCTTTGACGATTTCGTCGAGAGGATTGAACGTCACGCCATTGAATAACGAGTAGTGATACTTGTGATCGCTACCGTTGCCGCGAAATGACACATGGACGGCATCGGCAGACGAAACCGCAGCAGGCTCCCTCTCCGTCAATCCGGACATCGTATTCAAATAATCAACCGTGCCAAACCCGGTACCCGCATTCCATTTCGAATACCCGACCTTGTACAACGATCCCGTGGCCGTGCTGCGAAAAACCGCAACACCATCATTCTTGCCAGACCGAATTGCAAATGCAGGCGCCACGTCGCTAGTCATTGCGTCTACTGTGGACACCGACGACCAATTCACTCCAGAAACGAATGAGCTGGTTCGACCACCATTGCCCGTCGTCGCAATCATCACGAGCGTCGGACAAGGCGGACAGCTCCCGCCACAACTGTTCAATGTGCCCGGCTCGGGACACATCATCCCGCCACCCGAACCGCCGGAACCTCCCATTCCGCCATTACCACCCGCGCCGCCCATTCCACCAGCGCCGCCCATTCCGCTGCTGCTCGCGACACTTCCACCCGCGCCGCCCATTCCGCCATTACCACCAGCGCCGCC
>CAZETM010001089.1:0-3111 GCA_964514885.1 uncultured Polyangium sp.
CATCCGCCGTTCGTGGCCACGACGACGAGCATGATGCTGTCGATGGTGCTGTTTGTCGAGCCAACCTCGCTGCGCCGAATCGTTCCAAACATCCCGTCGGAGTTGGAAGCGGTGATCATGAGGATGCTGGCGAAGTCGCGAGACAATCGATGGGGTGACGGAGACGCGGTTGCGCAGGCATTGATGGCGCTTTCAGTGGGCGAAACGCAGGGCGCAGCGGTGGGTTTGTCTTTGCGGGACACTGAATTTTCGACCGAATCGCATGGGCGCGAGGAAGCCGTGTCGGCGGTGGAGTACGTGATTGCGGATGCGGAGCCATGTCTTGCGGCGCTGATTTCGATTGGCGGTGGAGCGGATTTTGATTTGCTCATCGGTGACGATGTATTGTCTGAGGTGAAGGCACGAGGAGGGCGCGTCTTTCGGTTTGTCGATGCAGGGTCGGCCATCTTCGTGATGGGAACCTCGGTCCCGAAGGATCTTGCGCTGCAAGCGGTGACGATATCGCTGGCGCTCAGAGCATGCCTTCCGGATCGGCGGATGGCGATTGCGATGGGCAATTCGGATGTGCTTCAGCAGTCGCCCGGAGAGGCGCTGGTGTTGCGTGCGACGGAGCTGCTCGAGGCTGGAGTTTCGACAGACGAACCGGGCATCGTGCTGGATGAAGTGGTGGCGGTATTCGTCGACGGTCATTGTCGTTTGCGAGATGGTTACGTGTTGGATGGGTTGCGGTCGATTGAAGGGGACAGGGCGCTTCTTGGGTTGCATTCGGTTACGTGTCATGGTCGGGAGCGTGAGTTGTCGTCGCTGGAAAGTTTGCTCGACGATTGCATCCACGAGAGCAAGGCGCAGTTGGTGGTGGTCGAAGCAGAGGTTGGTGCGGGGAAATCTCGATTGGCGCGCGAGTTTGTAAAAACAATCGAGGCGCGTGAAGACGAGGTGAGGATCATTTACGGTCGTGCGGACGAGCGGCATGCGGGGACGGCGTTTCACCTGCTCAACCGGTGGATCGAAGGGGCGAGCGCTGAGGGTGACGTTGCGGCGGCGTTCCTACGATTTGTGCGTGGAGCATGTGAATCGAGCGCTGTCGTCTTCATTTTGGACGACATGCAATGGTGCGATGCGTCCTCTGCGCTGGTGCTGGACAAGACGATTTCAGTTCTCCGCGACGAGTCGCTTTTTATTGTTGCGCTGGGACGAACCGATCTCGACGTGCTTTTTCCGAAGTCGCAAACGAAACGTCGGAGCCACGAAATCCGTTTGCTCGAGCTTGCCAAAGGGGCATCGAAACGAATCAGCAAGCAAGCGCTGGGGGACATTGCTTCGCCGCAAGCGTTGGCGCTCGTGGTGGAGGTGGTGGAAGGCAACGCGTTCATGCTGGAGGAATTCATTCGAGTCGTCGCGGAGGCTCAAGTGGATCCGTTGCAGGTTGGTCGTGACGAGTCGGGTGCGGGGACGATCGCGGAGGGGCAAGAACGGACGATCGCGGATGCGGGACGACGTGCAACGGATCCGGCGATGCCGGAGGCGTTGGTGCGGATGGTGCAATGTCGGTTCATGATGTTCGAACCGGACACGCGAAAAATAATTCGAGCGGCGAGTTTGTTCAGCGGATGGTTTACGACAAACTCCGTGGCGCGATTCATTCATGGGGAAGCAGGCCGTGGGCGCGTGGGGGAATGCGTCGAGATGTTGGCAACGCAAGGGATTTTGGTGGCCCGACGTGCCGACGATGGTTCGGACGAGGCGGCGGAATACAAGTTTCGCAACGTTCTGCTGCGGCAAGCTGCGCAAGCGATGTTGGGGGTCGCGGGTGCAGTGCGGGTGGTGGAGTAGCGTGTGGGTTGGGTTTGACAAATGGCAGGGCGGGACAAACGACTGGGCTGGATCGACTTCGGAGTTTCGCGAGGCAAACGTTTCACTTGGCGTTGGTTTTTCCTATTACCACACAAGCGACGAAGTGTCTGTCTGGGCTGATGTAGGAACGGGACGAACCTGAGCGAGGTGGGGTCGGGCATGTGGTCATGGAGTCGAAGTGTTGCGGGTACGTCGCAAGGTGGGTGGTTTTTCATAACGATTTATGAGAGCGTAGGGGCCGTGTTTCATCGGATACTTGTCATGGCAAACAATGGGAAAGACGTGCTGCCGGGGATGACAACGACCGTGGATGTTGTGATTGGCGCGGTGCTGCACGGCCGGGGCATGGTTGTCTAGAGCAAGCGCAGTTGTGGTAGGAATTGCCGCTAAATGGTGTGATTATTAAAAATCGACAAGGAAAACGTTGCAGACGATTTGGTGTGATGCTTCCATGATCGTCGTCATACAGCGGCTGCACGAATTTGGTACGAGGACACAATGCGCACGAACAAGGACCTGGTACCGGGAAAGAGCACTGAGAGCGCTGGTACGAAATTTGTTCGTCAATGACATGTGTCGCGAGACCACGGGGATGGTCCAGCCGTTGTTCGATCAATAGTCGAGCTTGTTAAATCGAGTGCGTGGATTCACGAGTGCGAATACGGTTCCATTTCTTTTCCGTTGTCACACCGATAAGGGGAATTTGGCATGTTCCAAGACCTCGATAGTACCCTGGCAGAACTGTTGAAACGCGAATTGCCGCAAAGCATAGCGGACCAGTTGACCATCAGTTTCGCCACGCCGGATGGAGCGTTTCCGCCTCAGTCCGTTACGCTACCGGCCATCAATCTGTTTTTGTTCGACATTCAGCATAACCGCGAACTGCGTGATGCCGAGCCGGAAATGGTACGAGATGCGGAGGGACGGGTGATGCGTGTGCCTGCGCCTGTACGAGTGAATTGCCATTACTTGGTGACTGCTTGGTCGAGCGGCGGGCCGCAAGACGAACATCGGCTGCTCGGCGATGTATTGCGAATTCTGCTCCGATTTCCGGAGATCCCGGTCGAAGTATATGCGGGAAGCATGAAAACTCAGCCTAGACCATTACGCGCAGAAGCGTTGAAGAACGACGAGCAGCACAAACGCGGAGACTTTTGGCAGGCGCTCGGGGGCAAACCCAGGGCGGCTTTCGCGTACCTGGTGACGATGTGTATCGCGGAACCGGCCGAAGAAGCAGGCACAGTGGTGAGCTCGGTA
>CAZETM010001090.1:0-3110 GCA_964514885.1 uncultured Polyangium sp.
CACCTCGTCCGGTCCGAACGTACCTGCGTGTAATGGTCCTGCGGTAAATTGCCAAAATGGCGCAAAGTCAACCCCGCGGGCTCGGGACGGATGATAATGAAAAGCCGACGCGTAATGCACTTCGGCGGTCACCCACGCGACGTTATGAATTTTGCGCGCTTTGATGAATTCGAGAATCGTCGCCAGTTCCATTTCTCGCCCCAGCGGCGCGCCAGGACCATTACCAATCCCGTCTTCGATTCCCTCGCCGCCAGCAATCACCATTCCCATGGGCGTACCACACACGACGATTTTCCACACCGCCCGCGAGCGCTCGAGCGCCTCGCAAAACCACCGCACCTGCTCGCGCCCGAACATCGATAACGAGCCGTCGCTTTCGCGCCGCGTCCCGCGAAAGCTGCGGCCATCGAGCACGAACACGTCCACGAGCGGCCCGAATCCCAAGACTCGGTGGATCGATTCCCCGCGCATTGGCGAATACTCGATCGCGGCTTGTTTTGCTCGTGCCGCCAACACCGAGATTCGTTTTTCCTGGTACCGCGGGTCGGTAATGATTTGTCCCGGATACCAATTGTTGTGCACTTCGTGATCGTCCCACGTCGTAATGGTCGGCACGTGCGCATGCAGCCGCCGCACATGTTCGTCCAGGAAGTTGTACGCATGCGCTCCGCGGTAATCCTCGAGCGTCTCGGCGACTTTCGACTTTGCTCGCGTCACGATGTTTTTCCACAATGTTCCATCGGCCAAACGAATATGATCAGGCAGCGGCTCGTCGGCGTAGATTCGGTCACCTGCGTGCAAAAACAAATCCGGATTGCAATCCGCAATGGCCGCATACGTCTTCATGCCTCCGCGCGACACGTCAATGCCATAGCCCTGCCCTGCCGTATCGCCCGACCAGGCGATGCGCACGTCTTCGGGATCTTTTGACGGCGCTCGAAATGACCCCACACTCGGCTCGCTGCGCGAATGCTTCGCCCCTTCAGCTTCGAACGTCACGCGATAAAAAAATACGCTCGCCCGGTGGCAAATCTTTTAATTCGACCCGCGCCGTATAATCCGTCTCGGCCGTGGCCAAAGGCCCATCGATTCGCACCGAGCCGCGAAAAACGTCGTTTGTCGCCCATTCTACGCTCATTTTCGCCGCACGATCCGCCCGGCTCCACACCATCATTCCGTCCGCCGTCGGGTCTCCCGATTGCACTCCGTACGGTATTTCTGGCCGCGCGGACGATCCCGACCATAACGACGCCAACCCGTACGAAGATATTGCGCCCAGAGCAAGCGACCCAGTTAGAAATTCCCGCCGCGATGTGCTTTTCTTCACTCGGGTAAGCTAGCCTGCACTCACCTTCCGGGCATGGCTTTCATTGCTGATTTTATGCTGCGCTCCTCGGTCTTTTTTCGCCTTGAGCGGACATATTTCGTCACTTCAATGGACCGGACATATTATGTCCGGCCATAACCACAAAGAACGTGACGAACACAATCATCGTAGTATAATTACGTCTAACACGAGCGGGCGGGAACGAACGACTCTGCCCGCGGAACACATCACCCAGGAGGTTTGCTGATGGACCGAATTTCGCTCACCTATTTCGTCGATTTCATCCTGGCCAGTGGCTCGCCCAAGCTCCGCGGCGTCCGCGAATACAAAGAACGCAAAGACGACTTGTGCTCGGACTTTTATCGTCCCATCCGTGAAGCCGTCGTCGACATGCACCGCAAGGGCCTTTCCGCTTCCACTCTGGACAACGTTTGTTTTTCCGAAACTGATGAGACGCGCAAAAGGCATTATGGACGTGTCGTCGCGGGATATCGCGCTTTTCTGGCCGAAGGCGCGAAAAATTGGTTCGAGCCGCCCCGTTCCGGTTTGTCGCTCGGTGCGCTCGACGTCGACATCAATCCCGAGCTTGGTTTGATCATCGACGGCAAACCGCACCTGGTTAAACTCTATTTTCGCACCGATCCCTTGATGCCTCGTCGCACCGCGTTGGTGCTCACTTTGCTCTCTCGCGGATTGTGCCAAAAGAACCCCGAATTCGTGCCCGCGATTTTGGACGTTCGCGCGGCAAAATTGCACACGTCCGCCATGACGAGCCCCCGCGTCGATATTTTGCTCCGCGGCGAAGCAGCGTCATTTGCCGCGATTTACGATGCGGTGTGATCCTTCCTTGTCCCCATCGCCATTTCGGGCCATGCTCGGCCCACCATGGGACGTTTTGATGGTCAGACTGCCTTCGTAACCGGCGCCTCGGCAGGCATCGGCGCTGCCTTGTGCCGCCGTTTCGCCTCCGAAGGCGCCGATGTCGCCCTCATTGCTCGACGCAAAGACGCGCTCGAAAATGCCGCCTCTGCCGTCCGAGCGCTTGGGCGCCGCGCCATTCCTATCGTCGCCGATGTCACGCGCGACGGGGACCTCGAAAAAGCCGCCGAAATTACTCGCAATGAAACAGGCCGCATCGACGTCGTCGTCGCCAATGCCGGATTCGGGGTGACCAGACCCTTTCATAAGCTCGAAATCGACGACTACCGCCGCCAATTCGAGACGAACATCTTCGGCGTGATCCGAACCATTCGCGCGACGTTGAACGACGTCGAGCAAACTCGAGGCCGCATTGCCATCGTCGGCAGCGTCGCTGCCCACGTCGTTGCTGCCGGCACCATTCCTTACAGCATGAGCAAAGCAGCCGTCGGCGCGCTCGCGCAGGGGCTCGAGCAGGAGCTTGGCCCCAAAGGCGTCAGCGTCACGCTCATTTTGCCTGGATTCGTCGAATCAGAGATTCGCCTGCTCGACAAAGAAGGGCAGCTCAAAGAAGGCGCCAAGGATCCAATTCCCCAATGGCTCGTCATGCCCACGGACTACGCGGCCAAGGACATGGTCAATGGCATTTGGCGCCGTCAAGCCGAATGCGTCATCACGATGCACGGAAAGCTCGGCGTAGCGCTTGCTCGTCACACGCCGAGGCTCGTGTCGACCATTCTGAAAGCCGGCGCACGCAAGTCACCGGTCAAATTCGATTGAGTGCGCGTTTCGCTGGGGTTTCACCCCAGACCGACCAGGGGTTGTCCACCCCTGGACCCGGACCAGCTAGCGCTGGACCAGTTTT
>CAZETM010001091.1:0-3109 GCA_964514885.1 uncultured Polyangium sp.
TTCCGCATGCGCAGTTGATCTCCATCGCCACGCGACGTCCGGCGAGATCGCGGCTCGTCATCGCATGACCGAAGGGCTCATCGGTGGTGCTGATGGAAGCGACTTGCCCGATGACTTCATGACCGAGCACGCCGCGGAAGTTCATGTACCCGCGCGCGAGTTCGAGGTCGGTGTTGCAGATGCCCGCCGCGCGCACTCGGACGAGCGCTTCGCCAGGCATGGGCTGTGGCGTGGGCCGATCGTCGAGACAAACTCCATGATCGGTGCAAGCGAGCGCCTTCATGGATCGCTTGTTTCAAAAGCGACGAGTGAGCGCAAGCTTGACAAAAGAAAAACCCCCTCGCTAGTTCCGCTCCCCTCTCCACATGTGGAGAGGGGTTGGGGGTGAGGCGAGGGGGCAGACTGAGGCGACTGGGCGATCCCAGCGGGAATTGAACCCGCGTTACCGACGTGAGAGGCCGGCGTCCTAACCGCTAGACGATGGGACCAAATTTCAATGTAGACGTCGGAAGCCGAGCCTAGCCGAAGTCTAGCTGGGGGACAAGGATTCGAACCTTGATAGACGGTGCCAGAAACCGTCGTCCTGCCATTAGACGATCCCCCAAAGGATCGTTGTGGAGCGTGGATCAACGACATCCACTTCCCACGGGGCGCGCAAAATACCCGACCCAGCCGCTCTGTCAAGCACTTCTTCGTCGTGGCTGTTCACTTGGTCAACCGGTCTGTTTGTAGGCCACGGACCTACAGGGGTTACCTGAGTTGGAGAAAATCAACGAGCGTACGGGCACGGCTCTTGACGATAGTGAGGGGGGATTTATTTTCCCGCCCTGCTTTAGCCACCAGGGTACGAGAGTGCCAGAACTGCTGGTACTCGACACCTCAAGTGGCCAATTCGGGCGCAAGGGGGTCGCGCCCCCCCATGTCGAACACGACGACGAGGAATCCATCATGAAGATCAGGCCGCTACACGACCGCATTGTGGTCAAGCGTCTCGAGAGCGAAACCCAGACGAAGGGCGGAATCATCATTCCGGATTCGGCCAAAGAGAAGCCGATTGAGGGACGCGTGGTCGCCGTTGGAAACGGCAAGCTCCTCAAGGACGGCAAACTTCGCCCGCTCGACGTCATTGTCGGTGATGTCGTTCTGTTCGGTAAATACGCCGGCAACGAAGTGAAGATCGACGGCGAAAGCTTCGTGCTCATGCGCGAAGACGACCTGCTGGCGGTCACCGAGTCGGCGCAACCCGCAAGCTGAGCGGAGCGTCGCTGCGGCGTTATAGCCCGAGCGTGTCACGGTTTGTCCGGGCGCTCGGGCTAGCGCTTCTCCAAGTGTCTCGTCAAGTGCTCCGACTGGGCTCGTCCTGCTCACTCGTACCGAGCGTTTTTCGAGACAAACATACGGTTTGGTAGAGATTCACGTGCGGCCGCTCGTGGCCGCGAAGGGTAGAAGAGTTCATGTCCGCTAAGCAGATCGTTTACAGCCGTAGCGCTCGCGCCGCTGTGCTCCGGGGCGTCAACACGCTCGCTGATGCCGTCAAAGTCACGCTCGGTCCCAAGGGCCGCAATGTCGTCATCGAGAAGAGCTGGGGCTCTCCCGTCATCACCAAAGACGGTGTGACCGTGGCCAAGGAAATCGAGCTGCACTCGAAGCTCGAAAACATGGGCGCTCAAATGGTCCGTGAAGTCGCGTCGAAGACGAGCGACAAGGCGGGCGATGGCACCACGACTGCGACCGTTCTCGCGCAAGCCATCTACAGCGAAGGCCTGCGTTTGGTCGAAGCGGGTCACAACCCGATGGACATCAAGCGCGGCATCGAAGCGGCCGTCGAAGCGCTCCTCGCTGACCTCAAGAAGCAAGCTGTTCCGACCAAGGACAAGTCGCAGATCGCTCAGATTGCGACGATCAGCGCCAACGGCGACACCGACATCGGCAACATCCTCGCCGATGCGATGGAGAAGGTCGGCAAGGAAGGTGTGATCACGGTCGAAGAGAACAAGCGCATGACGACCGAGTTGGAGACGGTCGAAGGCATGCAGTTCGATCGCGGATACCTCTCGCCGTACTTCGTTACCGATCCCGAGAAGATGAAGACGGTCCTCAACGATCCGCTCATCCTCGTGAACGAGAAGAAGATCTCGGCGATGGCCGATCTACTTCCGGTGCTCGAGCAGGTCGTGAAGCAGGGTCGCGAGATCCTCATCATCGCGGAAGACATCGATGGCGAAGCGCTCGCAACGCTCGTCGTCAACAAGCTCCGCGGCGCGCTCAAGGTCGCTGCTGTCAAGGCGCCTGGCTTCGGCGATCGCCGCAAGGAGATGCTGAAAGACATCGCGATCCTGACGGGCGCGACGTCGTTCGTGGAGGACCTTGGTCAGAAGCTCGACAGCGCCACGCTTCGTGATCTCGGCACGGCTCGTCGCGTCGAGATCGACAAGGACACTTGCGTGATCGTCGACGGTGCTGGTGACAAGACTGCGATCAAGGGACGCGTCGACTCGATCCGCAAGCAGATCGCCGACACGTCGAGCGACTACGATCGCGAGAAGCTCCAGGAGCGTCTTGCCAAACTCGCCGGTGGCGTGGCCGTCGTGCGTGTTGGTGCAGCGACCGAGGTCGAGATGAAAGAGAAGAAGGCGCGCGTCGAAGATGCGCTCCATGCAACGCGCGCGGCTGTCGAAGAAGGCATCGTCGTTGGTGGTGGCATCGCGCTTCTTCGTGCATCGAAGGCGCTCGATAGCCTCAAGTTCGGCGACGAGCGTGACGTGGGCGTGCGCATCGTGCGCAAGGCTTGCGAAGCCCCGCTGCGCAACATTGCGAACAACGCTGGCGTCGATGGCTCCGTCGTTGTCGAGAAGGTTCGCTCGGCTGAAGGCACCTTCGGCTTCAACGCGGCGACCAACACGTACGAAGATCTCTTCGCTGCGGGCGTCATCGACCCGGCGAAGGTCGTGCACCATGCGCTCGCGAACGCGGCAAGCGTCGCGGCTCTCATGCTCACCACCGAGGCGTTGATCGCCGACAAGCCCAAGAAGGAAGAAGCTGCTCCCAAGGTCGGCGGCGGCGGCGGCATGGGCGGCATGGGCGGCATGGGCGGCATGGGTGGAATGGG
>CAZETM010001092.1:0-3107 GCA_964514885.1 uncultured Polyangium sp.
GAGTCGTGGCAACGAAGGCCGGCTGGACCGTCGGTAGAGATCAGGAGGTCTGACCATCGAATTGCCCGGATCCTTGTCCCCCGGCTCCGCCCTCCGTCGACAATTCCAAACATCCAACGATCCCCACGACCCAACACGAAATCAACAGCAGCCATATCTTGCGCATTTTATGCTCCCTGCCGAACCTTCTCTGCCTGCAATGTTCCGAGTATTGCGTACCCGCTTGCCTACGAGGCATACTCAAGACCATCGTGTTCGTCAACGGAGATCGAGGCGAAAATGTGAATGCGCAGGGTAGCTCGTTGCAATTCCCGGACAATCCTCGCATGATGCAGCATGGTTTGCCCTGCTCTTACGCGTATGCTGCAAGCAATTGGGTGGATTTGCCTCACGACCCTATCCTCCGGCGCGCTCGCCACGGAAGCGATATCGCTGCAATGGGGAGCTCCTGCGAATTGCCCATCGAAAGACGTCGTGCTCGCCGAAGTCAATCGACTTCTTGGCTCGCGAGCTTCCGCAGAAAAAACGCCCCTCGATGTTTTTGCGATCGTCACGCGCCCCGAGCCTGACGTTTATCATGTCCGGCTCGATATCTTCGGACCGCATGGATTACACACGCGTCAGGTGAGTGCCGATTCATGCGCTGCCCTGGGTCAAGCTGCGGCATTGATTCTCGCGATGATGGTCGATCCCGAAGCCACCATGTCAGCCTCGATGCCCCCGAATCCGCCCGCCGAAGTGGTCTCGGCATCCCCACCCCCACCGCCGCCCGATTCGCCGCCGCCCGCTCCGCCCATTGCGCCAACGCCCGAGCCAGTCATCACGCAACCACCTGCGGTGAAGAAAGAGCCACCGGTGACCCATCCGGCGCCGCTTTCGCGAATTTTTGTGGCATTGATGGTCCACGGAACCATGGATTGGGGCTCGCTGCCAGGTCTTGCGGGCGGGTTTGGCGGAGCCATTGCCATTTTGCCAGGAAGACTTCGACTGAACGCCGGCATTACTTGGTTTCCTCCACGCACGGGCGACTTCGAAGCGCTTGCTTCCGCAGGAGCTAAAATCGATCTATGGGTGGGGCATCTGTCCGCGGGAATTTCCTTCAGCCCACATTCATCCATCGAGTTTGTCCCGGCATTGCGCGCCGAAGTAGGTTGGTTTCGTGGAGAGAGCTTTGGCGTTACGATCCCAGGCGAAACGGTCGTTCCATTCGTCGCGCTCGGTCCCGAGGGACGAGCTTTTTTTCGAGCGAGCCGTCGTGTGTATCTGTTCACGGGCCTCGATGCGCTCATTCCTTTCACCCGACCGATCTTCAACACGAAGGGCCTCGGCGTGCTCCATCAACCCGCTCCGCTCTTGCTGCGACTGTCTGGGGGCGTCGAGGTGCGGTGGTGAAACTTTTTTTCACGGACGCGACGAACACCGGCCACCCTACCCCTCGTTTGCCCTCTTCTCTGCCTCAACCCATGACCATGCCCCAAAAAGGGCCGGAACGCGACGCGACTTTGCATACCAATTCGCCACCCATCGTGCCGCCATTCGAAACATTGTACGAAGATCATTTCGACCTCGTGTTTCGGAACGTGCGGCGTCTCGGCGTGCCTCGAGCACAAGTGGACGACGCGGTTCAGGACGTGTTCTTGGTCGTGCATCGACGCTTGGGCGAATTCGAGTGGCGTTCGTCGTTAAAAACTTGGATTTTGGGCATCGTTCGGCGCGTGGCGAGCGATCATCGGCGGAGTTTGCGTCGCAAAAGCCCGCATCTGCGAGGTGATCAGGCGCCGGAGGAGCCGGACGCCATTGCGGATGAAATGTTGGAAAGTGCCGACGAAGTGGTGGCGCGACGCGAAGCGGTGCGACTGCTGCATCGATTGCTCGACGAGCTGGACGAAGACAAACGCGTCGTCTTCGTATTTGCGGATCTGGAAGGAATGAGCGTGCCGGAGATCGCCGACATGCTTGGCGAAAACTTGAATACGGTTTATGCTCGGCTGCGCGCGGCACGACAGGAATTGGCAGAAGCATTGGCGCGGGAGAGAGCACGCGATACTTGGAGGCTACGATGAGCGAAATCGATCCCGACTTGCAGAAACTCATTGATGCTGCGGCGAATGGGGACAATCCGACGCCAGCGGATCGCGCTCGGATTCGTGCGACGCTCATGGCTTCCGTGGCGATGGGAGCGGCAACGGCGGCCACTGGCACGGTGCAAGCTGGGGTCGCCAAAGCAGGCCAAAGCGCGCCCGTCGCTACCGTAAAAAGCACTGCGATTGCAAAAACGACCTCCGCCGTGGTGTTCGGGAGCGCAGTCACGAAAGGAATCATCGCGGCCGTCGTGATTTCAGGCGCTACCGCGGGAATCGTCACGGTTTGGCCGGAAAACCAGCCCGCTAGCCCTCCGCAACAAATCGCCTCGGCCATGCCGATTCTATCCAGTCGTGCACAGACCAGCGAGCCGGTGGTCACGCCACCAGCAATGAGTGCTTCGGCCTCGATGGACGTACCCTTGCCCGAGCTTTCGGCAAAAACGACTCATTCGGCGGCTCCGGTTCAACCATTGCCTCGACGAACGTCGATACCGGCGCCTTCCGCTTCGGCCAAACGTGAATCCGCCGATGGCTTGTTGCTCGAAACGCAGCGATTGCGCAACGCTCACGAGGCATTGCAAGGCGGAAATCCCGAACGAGCGCTCGAGCTGTTGTCCGATCGTCAAGCAGAAAATGAGGGACAAAAGCTGCGTGAAGAACGCACGGCGGCGCGAGTGCTCGCGTTGTGCAAGCTGGGCCGATTCGACGAAGCCAATGGCGAAGTTGCGCGGTACTTGGCGGAAAACCCACAATCGCCCCTGGCCAGTCGCGTACGCAAGGCGTGCACACCGGCCAAATGATGACCGTTCGCGAAAACGGAAAGGAGCTGCGGGTCATGAGAATCGTGCGATGCTGCTTTACAGCGATCATCGGCGCCATGCCATTGGGCTGCACCGAATATGCCACGATGGGTGAGCACACGACGAGCAGCGGTAGCGCTGCCAGCAGTGGCGAAGGCAATGCGAGCGTCAGCAGCTCGGGTATAGGCGGCAGTAGCGGCAATGGAGAAATGGGCGGCAATGG
>CAZETM010001093.1:0-3100 GCA_964514885.1 uncultured Polyangium sp.
TCTCGTTACCGTTTCCGAAGAAACGTCGCGGGTGAGAATCGATGCGTCTTGCGTGCTGGCGGATGAAGTCGGTCTTGTCGATGTAGCCGCGTCCTGCTTCGCGAATCTTGCGAAAATCGGACTCTCCAAGCACAGGACGAAACTTCACGCGAACACATCCGAACAACGAGCGCGGACTGTCGCCCAAGATCCGCGACGTGCCAAGCGGCCGCATCCGCAGGTCGTGAGGCTGTTACATGCGCGAGTAACGAAATTTCGTCGAAAAGTTCCCCCACCGAAGAGTTCGTTCGTACCATCGGACGACGAGGTGCGAGATGTCCGTGGTGACGTTGACAGCAGGGTCCATTTTCGCCGGACGCTACAAGGTCGTGCGCTGTATCGCGGCCGGCGGGATGGGCGCGGTGTACGAGGTCGTGCACGTCGAGACGGAGCGTCATCGCGCGTTGAAAGTGATGCTCCCGCACCTCGTCGAGAGCGACGACATGCGCGAACGATTCCGTCGCGAGGCGCGCGTGGCGGCGCAGATCCAGAGCGCGTACATCGTGGATGTGTTCGATGCGGGCATCGACGAGACGACAAAAATGCCGTTTCTGGTGATGGAACTGTTGACGGGCGAGGAGCTGGGAAAGCGGCTCAACCGGGTGAGAAAGTTCGAGTTCGAAGCAACGGTGGGCTACTTGTGGCAGACCGCGCTTGCGCTGGACAAGACACATCGGGCGAACATTGTCCATCGAGATTTGAAGCCTGAAAATCTGTTCTTGTGCGAGGACGACGACGGGCCGCCCAAAATCAAAGTGCTGGATTTTGGGATAGCGAAGATCGTGGCGGAGGGTGGAACGCAAGCGAACGCGACGCGTGCGATGGGCACGCCCCTGTACATGGCGCCCGAGCAGTTCATGTCGAAGTCGAAGGTATCGCCGGCGACGGACATCTACGCGCTGGGGATGATGGCGTATACGCTCGTCGTGGGGGCGCCGTATTGGGCCGACGAGCAAGCGGCGGAGTCCAACCCGTATGCATTTGCCGGGGCGGTCATGCACGGGCCGCAGGAACCTCCAACGGTGCGGGCGTTGCGTAAAGGCATGCGGCTGCCTGCCGCATTTGACGAATGGTTTGCCCAGGCAACGTCGGCTCAGCCTGAGCAGCGGTTTTTTAAGGCGACCGTGGCGATCATGGGGCTCGCGAGCGCGCTTGGAGTGCCCGTGCCGACGTCTTCTGCGGCGCGTGCGGCGCCTGCGGCGGAACCGCAAGGCACGAGTGCGGCGAGCGGACAAACTCCGCCTGGACAAACTCCGCCCGGACAAACCGAGTCAAGACAAACCGAGTCAAGACAACCCGGATCGGGACCGCAAGGCACGGTGCCGCTTGCCGAGCCGACAGCGCCGATGCCGGGGACCATCGCGAGTGGGTATGGAGTGTCGGCGACTCAACCCAAGGCAGCGTCGGAGCCGCGGATCGAGACGCCGCACACAGGGCCGCTACAGGATGCCTCGAAGCGAGGAAAAACCTTGCCGGTGGTGATTGCCGTCGGGGTTGCCTTGTGCTTGATGGCGTTTGGCGTGGTCATGTTGGGCGGGAAAAACAATGGGCCGGTGATCAATGCGGGGACGGCTGTTTCCGCGTCGGTGCCAAGTGCGACCGTCGTGCCATCGGCGCCGGCGGTCGGGCCGGTTGTGAGCGTGGTTGAACCGGCGGTGGCTGTGCCGGAACCGGTGGACGCAGGCACGCCGACGGACGCGGGTCCGGCCATCGCGAAAAGCCCACCCGTGGTGAATACGGTTACGGTAAAACCTTCGTCGTCGAAGGGTACGACGTCTACGCCGAACACGAGCAAATACGTTCGGGATTGATGCGAGGATTTATGCTGATTCGTCGTTTGTCGTGGATAGGTGTTTCGGTTGTTGTGCTTTCGAGTGCGGCGCAAGCGTTTGGCCAGGACAACGCCGTGGCGGACGCGCTTTTCAAGAAGGGAGTGGATGCCATAGCGGCGCGGAATTTCGAGGTGGCGTGTCCCGCGATTGCAGAGAGCAACCAACTGGATCCACGACCAGGAACGTTGTTTACGCTTGCGGATTGCGAAAGGCAACGAGGGCGTATCGCGACGGCGGCAAAGCTGTTCGATGACTATTTACAGCTCGTTGCGGGCATGAAGCCGGATCAAAAGAAAAAGCACGCCGATCGCGCGAAGGAGGCCGAGGCGCAAAAGATCGCGCTGGCGAAGGACATTCCGACGTTGACGATCGTGGTTCCGCAAGGCGCGCCGGAGAATGCGAAGGTTTTACTTGATGGAACGGAACGGAGTGCGGCGGAGCGTGGGATCCCATTGCCGATGGATCCTGGTGAGCATGTGGTGGAGTTCGATGTGCCGGGCGCCGAGCGGACAAAAAAAACGATCACGCTGAAGGTTGGCGACAAGACCGTGCTCGACGTCGAGATGCCCGTGATTCCCAAAGCCGACCCGATTGTGCATGTCGACAAGCCCCAGGAAAAAACCAAGGCGGATGTTTTTGTGGTGAAACCCAAGGGTGCTGAGAAACCGAGCAATGGTCTTCGTACGGGTGGGTTTGTCGGTTTGGGACTCGGCGCGGCAGGGTTTGTCCTGTTGGGCGTGACGGGCGGGATGGCGCTGCAAAAGAAATCGGTATTCGATGAGAAGTGTCCGAACAATCTCTGCACGGCGAAAGCGGACCAGGATGGCTGGCACGAGGGACGAACCATGGCGAACGTATCGACGGTCGGGGCTGTGGTGGGCGTAGCCGGCGTGGTGGCAGGCACGGTGATGTTGGTGATGGGCAAGGGCGGGGCGGAGAAGCGCGCGGCCAAACCTGGAGTGCACATTGCGGTGATGGACGCGGGACCGACGGGCGGATTGTTTGGGGTCAAAGGAGTATTTTGATGAAGACGCGAAGCTACGCCGTGGTGGTTTGTCTGGGTATGGCGATAGGTGCACCGGGGTGCGCGCAGATTCTGGGCTATGACGAGGCGCCTGGGTTGGCTGCGACGGGCGGAGCGGGTGGCGTGGGAGGAATGGGTGGCGCTGCTGGAGCGGGTGGCGTGGGAGGAATGGGAGGCGCTGCTGGAGCGGGTGGCGTGGGAGGAA
>CAZETM010001094.1:0-3097 GCA_964514885.1 uncultured Polyangium sp.
GTGGTCAGGATGAAGGGCGATCGAGGTGGGCACGAACGTCCATCGTTTGAGCGAAGGAGGAGTTGCGTGCGGGGTGAAATATTTTTTCAGAGGTTTGTCGGATGGGGTGGGTCGGCGCTAACCCAGAGTCATCGTAGTGTCAAGGGGGTTAACGATGGAGGAGCATGGACTTCGGAAAAGAAAGTCAGCGCCCCGCGTCGACGTCCCACGCTTCGAGTTCTGCCTGAAGTCCCGGAACAGCCAAAATGAGTTCCTTTCGCAACGCGGGTTTTTCCCGAAGTATCTGCCGGATGGGTCCAAGGCAAGCTGTTTTTCGTGACAAAAATTCAACAAAGCTTTCACCTATAGTTTTACCCCCGGCAACGACGTCTGGACCGTCTTCCAAGGACTCGCACAACTCGGAGAAGCGCTGGATAACCAGCTTTCGATGATGCAAGAGTGCACTTCGCGTATTCAATCCCAACTCTGATACGGTGTACTCCGCCCGTGCGCATTGAGCGTCGGACAATCCCGCTTTTGGATCTACCCACCCCCGGGGATTGAATTGAAAGAACAGCAATGGCTCGTCGCTCGAATTAGATGGATCCAGCCATTTTGATTTCTTGTGTCCGGAATCGTCCACCCATTCGAGCTTGTCGCCCTTGTAGGTCTTGTTGCAACTACTGCACGCAGGCAGCATGTTTTCCCAGTCGAACATTTTCTCAGGAAACTGCGCCTTCGGAAAGTAATGGTCGGTCTCGTCCGCTTCACCGTATTCACAATAAGCGCATTTGCCGTTGCTCATCTCACTCGCGAGTTTGAACACCGATTCAGAATGATGGCGATCCTCTTTCCGAAAATCGTCCCAACGTTGCTTGATTATGTTTCGCCGTTTTTTTTCGTCTGTCTCTTTGGCCAGCTTCTGATTCAAACTTTTTTGACGAGTTTCCAATCGGTCCTTCGGGCGTTTTTGTGGACCTCCGCGCTGACCTTTGGTCCGAGCAGGAACCGAATCTAAAAGTTCCGGTCGTTTGAGCCGAATCATTTTCCAAGACGCTTTGCTTTGAGTTTTTCAGTGATTGCGTCGAGATCTTGATCCAGGGCGAAGCTGCCGAATACGCTGGCTTTGGATTCGATTTTGGCCAACTTCTGTTCCAGCGCATTCAGTTTGAGGGCATCTTCAGGGGATAACCGTCCGGCCACACGAGCCAAACGCAGTCCTTGATACTGCTCGAGGTCTTTGCCCGTCTGCGAGTCACGTAAGTTGTGAACCTGAAATACTTCATCCAGTACCCGATCGACGAGCCATCCACGCGGATGGGGTACGTCTTGATCAACCCGCATGACATCCCCCTCGCTCCGAAGGACAGACAAACTTCCTTCGCCCGCCGCCATCGCGACAAACGGACTATGGGTCGTCACAATAAATTGCAAATTGGGAAATTGCTCCGTCAACTTGAATCCAACCTCGCGTTGCCAACGGGGATGCAAATGCGCATCGACCTCATCGATCAGCACGACACCGGAAAGTTTGTCGGCCGTAACGTTCGTACCAGGGAGTGCTCGTTCGAGCCAGCGCAGGATGTCGACGATCAACGCAAACATACTACGGTAACCGTCGGACAAGAGTGGCAAAGGATGCCGCTTGCGGTCGGAAAGAACAAAGGTAATTTCCTTGTCGATTTCAATATCCATGACGTCGGGCAACAAATTGGCGATTCGTGCTTTTACCTGCTCGAGGCGACGATGCTCATTTTCGACTTCTTGTCCTCCGGCTTTCTTCCTCTCCAAACTCAATTGAAGATCTTTGAGCCAACGTTCACACCGCACGAGTGCAGCATTATCGTCGAACAACGTGGAGAATCTTGCTTCCAATGGGTCCACGGGATCGTCGAACATTCGTCCTGGCGTTGGCAAACGCCGAAACGCACCATATCCACACGCCAGCCATCCTGCGTTTTCCTTACGCGAAAATGCGGTCTCTCGAAGGAACTTGGCGTCGTCTCGCTTTTGCCTCGAATGACGCCCTACGAGTTTCTTCTTTTCAATCGCCTCATCATAATCGAGGATTGTAAAGGTTCCGTATTCGTTGGAAGCGTCGTCCTGCCCGCGAACAATGAAATACTCATTCAAATATCGGGATTCAATTGCACTTGGCTTGTCTCCCACGCCATCTTCGGATCGGCGCTCGATTTCCACGGACATCGTCGCTTTGGTTTGTCCGCTTCGGATCCATCCCACGGGACGAACCACCCGCTCGGCCGTGCGAGCATCCATCAAACATGCTGCAATCGCCCGCAACAACGTCGACTTGCCATCTCCGTTTCCGCCAAGAATGACATTCCAGTTTTGTTGCCTGTCGGCGCCTTTCGTTGCATGCGTCAATTGCAACGCAACGTCAGCGAAACACTTGACATTCTGAAGGTGAAACTTGTTAAGGTACATCGCCGACAACTCATACTGCAACCGTCATAAAAGTGCAAGCATGCCAAACCGCCTTCTCGAGTGCTGCCAAGGCGCGTGCAGGGCTGATGGGTACGAAGGGTGGTCAGGATGAAGGGCGATCGAAGTGGGCACGAACGTCCATCGTTTGAGCGAATGACGAGTTGCGTGAACGGTGAAATATTTTTGTGTCTTCAGTTCACGTCGAGTGATCGCGGTGGGGTTTGTCCGTGTCGATCGGGTGACCGGAGCCAAAGGCCGGAGGTTGTCAAGGGCTGATGTTGGGGTAACGCTCAAGGAGTGGGCGTCACTGGCTGCGAGTCATTCGAGTCGGGTGTCGGGTGTTGGTCGGGGGAATTCGTTTTCGTCCCTCGGCCTCCTCGACCTCGATAGAGCGACGGCGTGAAATCATCCGCGTCATTCTCGTGCCAGCGCAAGTAAAACACGGCTCGGCGAGTTTCGTCATAAGCGCGCACGAAAAGGGTAAATGCCCGCGCGCGACGCTCGGCGGAGGGTAAAACGCTTGGGGGCGCATTGTCGCGTATACCGAGCGCTGACAAGAGCAATGGGCCAAGCTCGGCGGCTCGGGCTACTTCTTTTTCGGTCGCCGCTGTTTTGCCTTGTAAAACTTTCCAGCTATCCGCAAAAAGCGCCGACAAGGCGACCAAGTCATTGG
>CAZETM010001095.1:0-3097 GCA_964514885.1 uncultured Polyangium sp.
CCTGCTTCGGTCCACGCGACGACCTCGTAGTCGCCGCATCCGTCGTCGTTGTTGAGCGCGCCATGTTGCATGTCGCCCTCCCACTCCGCAGCCCAGGCACTTGTAAATGGAATGCGCTTGAGCGGGTCCAGCTTCGCAAGTCCGAGTTCGATGTAGGCGCGCAACGCGGCGCGCACGATGGCATCGCGGTCGAAAACGAGGCGTCCGTAACGATGTTGTCGCTCGACCATGATGCCGCGGCTACACGACGTTGATCTCCGTGTCAACGTGCGAAGCGCAAACGTGCACCTGCCGCGTTACGCGCAGTGGGGCGCAGTCGTTTGGGTGCGAGGCTTGCTCGTGGCGATGGCTACGCAATCGTTGGCGAACCGGGCCAGGTGACGCCCACCTTTTGAAGCCTCTGTTGCACATAAACGAGTTGTTCCGGTTTGGGCGGGGTGGGACAAAGAGTGGCGAGTTCGTCCGGGGTTAGCTCGGTAGGACCAACCAGAGCGCGCGAGGTTACTGCGTCAATGATCGCGTGGATGGGTGCGGAACCCGGTTCGTCCGCCTCGAACTTGATACCGGAACTAGACGCATCCGGCAGGCGATCACCTCGGAGCTTGCCCCACGCGGCCAGCCTTTTGGCGCCCCAGGCCAGCGTCGGATCCTTGAAGAGGAAGAACGTGCCTCCAACGCGATCACCGTGCAGCCAGAAGCCCACGCCGGCCAGTTTTTCCCCATAGACATAAACCGTGTCCCCCTTGCGATGCCCCGCCCCGGTGGCGAGCATTCCGACGGCCATAACAAACGCAGGCTCCAGCTCGTCGGGAAGCTCTGGCACGGCTCCGCGCACATCGTCTGGGCCACCCGTCACGTCCTCAATCGCAAGTTCAAGCTGCTCGATCGGACCGCATCCGAGCTCATACGCGAGGCCAACGACGCCAGCTTCAGTCCACGCCACGACTTCGTAGGCTCCGCAGCCGTCGTCGTTGTAGAAGGCGCCGCGCGGGATATCGCCCTCCCACACTGCGCCCCAGGAGCTTGTGAATCGACGCCGATCGAGCGGGTCCGGGTCCAGATGAGCAAACATGAGCTCGACGTAGGCGCGTAACGCGGCGCGCACAATGGCGTCGCGGTCGAAGACGAGGTGTCCGTAATAATGTTGTCGCTCGACCATGATGCCGCGGCTAAACCAGGTTGGGCGCGGCGTCAAGGTGCACAGGACAAACGGGCTTGTCACATCATGGTGTGTACGGCGAAATCTGGTTGATCAGCGCGACTTCACCCGCTGTCGGGTTATCGTTCGTCAGCCAAATGTTGAGCTTTCGGGAGATGACTGCGGCGTTCGAGTTCGAGTTGGTTCCCCACGGGCAGCAGCGTTTGTCCCTCGCGCGCGTGACGTGGTGCACCTGTGCGGCATCAGCGTCATTGGGAGACCCTTCTATGAGGAAGTCAGGCTCGGTGCACATCTTTGTCGGGTCGGTCTTGTCACAGGCATAGACGAAGCCCGCGAGATCGGACCTAATCTTCTCACCGTTCGCGCCCCGGTTGGCCTTGAGTATCAGCGCTCTTTGTTCCTTCCTGAAAAGCTCCCCCGGTCCAACCACTTGCGGCTCGGGCAAATTCCGATACGGACCGTTGACCGCCGTCGACACGCCATTGATGTCGATGAGCGGAGTTTGTCGGGGCGCGTCTGCGAAGTGGATCCTGGTGACGTTCGAGACATTCGACCCGATCTGTAGCGTGTAGTCACCGTTGCCGACGGGCTGACACTTGTACCCCCGGTCGTACGGCGCATTTTTCGATACGTCGCCGATTTCCACCGCATCCTCACACGCTTTTTTCCACGTCCTGTACCAGCAATCGAACGTGGTTGCCTCGGACAGGTAACAAGCGGACCCAAACGCGGCGATGTAGTCGTCTCGCAGCGCGACCTTCGTCAGATCGCCGACGAGTTCGATGCGGTAACGTTTGCACGGCGTTTCAGTCTCGGCTGCGCATTCGGTCTCCGTGTCTGATGGCGTCGTCTGGTCTTGGTTCGGACTGACAGGCCCACCGCACGCCCCCGTTATTGCTGCCGCACCGAAGCCCAGGAAGAGCACGCCCAGCATGGTCAAGTGATGTCTGGTCATTGATTGCATAACATGCAAAATCGCAGGTTCACCGGCTGGGCGGCAAGGGAAAACCAAGGAAACCGTGCAGGCGACCAGGCTTTCCACATGCTTCGGTTCGCCTTTTTGCCCCTCGTTCACCACCCTGGGCCCGACTTCATCGCCTCCACGAGCCCCGCACAACCATTACGCAGTTTACGGAACGTATCCAATACTGCATCCGACACGTTTTCGTCCAACATCACTGCAACTGCGACCGCCGCGCTTACGTTCCGCACTTTACGTAACGTATCCAATACTGCATCAGGGCCCGCCTTCGCCCGACTTCATCGCCTCCGCGACCGCCGGCGTCAACGCAACGTCCGACCCAAACGCCTGCGCAAGCAAATGACTTGAGTGTTTTTTTCCGTCTGTTGAACCACCGAAAGATGGTAGTGCTACGCCAGGCGGCGTATAGACGATTCTCCGCGCCTCACCCGCCGCCTTCGCCCACCGATTCATCTTTTTCTTTCGCAACCACAACACGATTCGGGTGGGCCTTTCGGTTGTTCTTTCTACGACGAGGAGTACGACATGCTTCATTACTTGCGCAACGTTACCGCAGCGGTTTCTTTGGTGTGTGGCACCGGAGCCATTCTGCTCGGTTGCGGACATCGTATTGGCCCGGTCCAAGCGACGCAAAGCGCCGGTGGGGTCGACCGTCCCAACCTTCCGGATATCTTCGTAGAAAAAGCGAAAGACTGCGTGGCGGAATATGCTTGGCAAATGGACCCGGGGCGAGTCGTTCTCGATTCGACGCTCGAGGTAGACGAAGACCGCTACAAAGTGGGGGTGACCATTGACGGCATTCCTGACACGGCCCCTGATTTTGGCGCGTGCATGAGGAATGTCTTGCGCGATATGCCCATTGCTGAAGAGCCCTTCCAACAAGGCGTCGCGTTATTGAAATACCAGCGCGAACACGCGAGCGACACACCGGATTCGCTCGTGAGTTTTCTCGAGGT
>CAZETM010001096.1:0-3097 GCA_964514885.1 uncultured Polyangium sp.
TTGTACATTTGGGGCTTCGGATCGCCTTCGGCGTCCTTCGCCCCAAACCCCAGTTTGGTCTGTAGAGGAGATCGCGATCAGGCGATCACTGGCAGGAATCACCGACGATGTTTGCCGGTCCAACTTCGCCAAGCTTTGCCGCGACCATGTCGAAGCCGAGGCCCATCGAGATCGCGTTGCACGGCACGTTCGGATCATGCGACCCGTCCAGCATCATGTCCGAGGATTGCCGCACTTTGTTGAGGATGTTGTCCAGCAGCGCATTGCCGCACAAACCCATCAAGAAGCCCACCTTCTTGATCTCGGCCACGAACTCCTCCGTGTCGAGCACGCCGCCAATCATCCCACCCGTTGCCTTCGAGCGATCGGCCTCGAGGTTCATGGTGATCCGCGCCGAGTACAACGTCAGCTTGATCGACGTCGTCTCCGTCGCCGTCTTCAGCGGGACCGAGATGATGAACGTTCCGCCTTTCCCGGCGTCGTAGAAATTCGCGGTCAGCGAGCTGTTCGTGAAGAGGATCGTCGATGACTCTGCATCCATGGGATCGCTAAGCAACCCAGGCTCGACCGGCCACGTGTCCGACCCGTCCAGCTTGGGCGGTCCAGCGAGCGCCGCACCACCGAAGAGCTTCGTCGTGAATTGCGGTGCGTCCGGTCCTTCGGGTAGGCACATCAGCTTCACCAGCGCGGTGAATCGACCGTTCCCGATACCGTTGTTGATATCCGTAACCCACGTATTGTAAAGCGAGAGCACCAAAGGCAAGAGGTTTTTGCCGAACGAGTTGTCGATCCCGTTTTCCCCGTCGGGATACGCATCGTCAGGCAAGCCCATTGCATTCGTTTTGCACAGGTCCGTCGACTTCCCAGTCGATATCTTGTCGTCCAGGTTGTAGCCGACCTTTTTCCACTCGCCGCTCGGGCCTTCGCCGAAATAGAGCTGGTTGACGGCGAATACCACGCCTTCATTCGACGGGCAGGCCACCGGCGGCGCGCCTGCATCGCCACCAGCACCGCCGCCGCCAGTCGACGAACTCGACGTGGTGCCTCCTGTTTGCCCGCCAGCGCCGGTGGTGTCCACTTTCGTTTCGCCGCCCTCACAACCGACAGCCACGGCGCCTGCCGATATCGCAGTCACGAACGCGAGAGCCCAATGGAATCGATTACGCATAAGCATATTGTCCTGCACCTCTTTGGGTAACGTTTTACTTCAAGCTCGAGTATGTCTGGCGCAGACTTCGCGCCGAAAGAAACGATACGAAAAGCGCGAGCCTAACTCAATTGAGTATCGATTCGCAGCCGTAGAGCACTTCGACCTTCGCGGTGACGTCGGCCTGCACCGTCGCGCATGACGTCGGGCAAAGGATGATCTTCGTGGGCCCCGAATTGCTGTCGTAGTACCAACCAGGTTGCCCGTTGCAGTCCGCGAGATCATCGGCGCGCGGCACGTACTTCGGCGAGCCCACGCCCTTCGGCGTATACGTGAAATTCACGACGTTCGTATTGAGTTCCTGGCCTTCGGGAGGCACCGGAAGCTCGAAGTCGCACGCGATCACTTCGGTACGAATCTCGGCGATCTTTGCGGAGAACTCGTTGATGTCCATCGTCACGTCGTAGGCCGCTGTCGTCCCGCCCGCCACGGCGATCTTGTTCAAGTTCGCGATCGTCGAGCCGGCTACGCCAATGACATAAGTAAGCACTCCGTTGTAGTTGCGTGCGCTCGTCGCCAACGCCGCGATGTCGTCGATCGGTGCCGGCTGACATCCCGTGGGATCGCCGTCCGTAGCAAGCACGAGAATCACCTTGTGCGTCGGATGCGAATCCTGATAAGCCGTCGCCGCCATCAGCGCTCCTTTGAGCGCAGGCCAGGTCGGCGTGCTCGTGCCCAGCGGTGAGAATGGGATCGAGTTCGTCAGGGCAAACGCGTTCGTTGGCAGCACGTCGATGGGCACGTCGAGCGTGGCGTAGTTGCCAGGCAGGCACGGATCGGGCTTTTGGGCCGGGAAGTAGACCAAGCCAGCGCCGATGCCAAGCGACGCCGGATCGTTGAAGAACGTCGTCAAGGCCGTCGTGGTTCCGGTCCACTTCGCACCCGCCATGCTGCCCGATCGATCGATCAGGAAAACGATATCGACAGGGACCCGGCGCGCTTCAGCGCTCGTGGTGACACAAGGACCGGAGTCCTCGCCGCCGCCACTGCCACCCCCATCGAAGTCGATTCCTCCGCTGCCTCCAGAGCCTCCATTCCCGGACGAGGACGAGGACGAGGACGAGCTTGAGCTAGAACTGCTCGTCGTCGTCGAAGGCGGGAGCGGCTCGGCGCAGCCCACCCACGCCGTAGCAAACGTGGACAGGCTAAGTGATACGAGAGTAAGCCAATGTATTTTTGCAGGGCGGCTCATGAGCTGCTCCTTAGTCGATGAAGATGTCGTCGATGTATACGCCGGGGAAGGTCCCCGAAGAATCGCTTTGGAAAGCGAAGCGCAGCCGGATTTTCTGACCCGAGTAGGCCGAAAGATCGGCTTGCATGAACTGCCAACTAGGCACGCCCAGATTACCCCCCCACGCGGGCTTGCCAGCAATGGTCAGTGGGTAAGGCGGCGAAACGCTCGTGAAGACCGAATAGGTCATCCCATTGTCGGTGCTGACTTGCAGGTTGACGCCGTCCCACGTCGAGCCTTCAGTGACGTTCCACATCCGGAACGTGAGCGTCGGGCTTACTGCGGCGGTCAGGTCGATCTCGGGCGACGTAGCGGTCGTCCCAGCAAACGTTTGCAGGTTGTTGTAATTGCCGGCGAGCTGCGTCGCGAGACATTGCGTCCCGATGTACGCGGCCATCGGACCCACGGTCGTCGGCACACCGCATTGCCAATCGCCCGTCAGTGTCCAGTCGTCTGGGTCGCCTGTGCACATGCCCTCGAAGCTCGTGTAGTACGAGTTGGCCTTGACCGTGAAAGAGAAGGTTTTCTCCGCATAATTCGAGGGCAACATGGGCTCCTCGACACGCACCGTGACGCTCACTGGGCCTACATCGGTCGCTGCCGGAGCGCCATTCAGCACGCCGGTCGCCGGATCGATGTTCAGCCACGCCGTGTTTGGG
>CAZETM010001097.1:0-3095 GCA_964514885.1 uncultured Polyangium sp.
ACCCGATTACGCGACGCCCGTATACGAGCCCGACCGAATACAGACAGGTGATCCGTTTGTCGCCGCAGGAGATTCAGCAACTACGACAGGACTACATCAGGGCCACGCAGTCGCAACCACCACCTGCGCCGGGCTCTGCTCCGAGCCCACAACCGCAACCCGCGCCGCAAAAGCAACTGGATCCGAAGTGCGATAAATTTGCGGAAAAGATCGATGAAATCATCAACAAGGAGCGGGATCCGACGCCGACGGGTGGGTATCCCCAGGGGCGGAAGGGTATCAAGTGGCGCTGGCGAGAACTTGCTGCAAACGTAGGCAAGTGGGGGTATAAGGCGGACGGGAGCTTGGGCGATAAACTAAAGGGCCACATGAATGAATATAAGCGGGAGCGGGATGAGCTCATTAAGGAGCTGGAAAAGTGGGAGAATCGAACGTGCGAAGCGAAAGGCTATACGTTGCCGAACAACGCTCTTCAATACGCGGCCCAAGAACCACAGATCGGTCCTGGCAAACCCTTGGAGCCCGCCCCTACTCCGATATGGACACGACCTCAAACCCCCGCCGTCAGTGTTCCCCTACCGAAGAAGGCTCCAAAGTAGATCTAATCGCATGATTTCGGTATATCGGATCCGACGGAGACAAACATGATCGATTTCCCCCTAAATCTAGATGACAAAGAAGAGTACCAAGCATGGTACGAGGGCAGCCTATGGCTGGGCCTCGACAAGTTCGAGGGCTTCTGGGAAGACGTGGGACCCGTCGTCGAGAACCGCGAAGCCGTTAAATCTGCGGTGCGAGATGCCCTTCGTGTCCAGTACACCATCAACGCCGCAAACCACGCCAGATGGGCCGCCGACCCCAACTCGCCGGACGAGCTCAATGAAACATTTTCCGTCGAAGAGCTGGCCAAGACCTGTTTTTGCACCATGGCAGAGAGGGCTGGGCCGCAAGACGCCGCCCGCGTCGCCGCATGGCTGAAGGGGCCGGTGATCGCGGCGAACACGGAGTCAGGGTGGCACTATCTATGGAACATGCTGCTGTTTCGCATGGGGGAAGATGATCCGCGTAAGCTGGTGTCCCACGGAATCCCCAGCAACACCGCGCGAAAGCTCGTCGCGATCGCCGTTCGGCACAGGAGTGAAGTCGATGCGATCGACGACCGGATCGACGCGGTTCAGCAAGAGCCGTACTCAGAATGGGACATAATCGCCTACGACGACCACCAGGCGAATGCTCTCAGCGGGCTGTGGCGCCTCTTCAAGTACCTGTCTTTCGATCGAAAATGGCTTGAGGTCATGCGTTGCCTGGAGCCAGCCTACATCGATGCGCTGATCCGGTGGGGTCGCGCAAACGTCGGACCGAAAGACCCAAGCTACGAACACGTCACGATACCCGACGACGTGCGCGCCGCGTGGCACCAAGCGTGGCTCAATTAGGATTTACCTCCCAAGGCCCGCAAATACGCAACCCCGCAGGTAATGGCCGGACGCTCGATTGCCGGCGTGCACAATGCCAGGACAAACCCATTTGCACGACCCTATCGAATAGAAACCATGCCCCTTATCATTCCGCACTTGTCGCGCTGCTCGCAGATACGCTCCCGACGTAAATTGAACCAACTCCGCAATTCCGCACGCCGCATTACTGTAGTGGCGCGAATTTACGGTGACGGTTGCATCGGGCTTGATGCCGACGGACAGCAATGGAATCGTGCGGTTGGGAGGCAAGGATTGCATGCATTTCATCGACGCCAACGACGGTACCAAAATTGCGTACCGAAGCTTTGGAAACGGGTCCAAAGTCGTGATGCTCATTCACGGCTGGACCATGTCGGGCGCGGTTTATGACGACGTGATCGAGCACCTCGACCAAACGGGATTACGCGTGATCGTTCCCGATTTGCGTGGAGCCGGCGCGTCGGACAAACCCGACCACGGTTACTCCATCGAGCGGTACGCTCAGGATGTCCTGGCCGTCGCGGATGCCGAAAAGATCAGCTCCTTCGTCGTCGTCGGTCACAGCATGGGTGGTCAAGTCGCCCAGTGGCTCGCAGCGTTTCATCCCGACCGAGTCTCCGGTGTGGTGCTTCTTTGCCCCGTCCCTGCGTCGGGAATGGCCTTGCCCGACCAAGCCATCGGCTTGTTCTCCAGCTCGGGCGGCAACCGTGAATCGATCAAGACCATCCTCAACATGGCGTGCAAGGAGCTGTCTGAATCGGCGATGGAGCGTTTGCTCGACGACGGCATGCGCTCGTCTGCCGAAGCGGTGCGTTTGTCATTCGACGTGTGGCGCAAAGGCGGGTTTAGCGATGCGCTTTCCGCGATTCGTGCTCCGGCGCTTTGCGTAGGCACGGACGATCCATTCCTTCCGCCCGCGTTCTTGCGCGCGGAGGTCACCGGCAAGATTGCCGGGGCTCGTCTGGCGTATCTGCCAGGTCCAGGCCATTACCCGCTTGTCGAGCGCCCGCGCGAGACCGCTGCGCTCCTTCAAGCATTCCTGGCGGCGCTGCGGACGTGAGCCGTTCGCCTCGCATCCGGGGGCGTCTCATTGCGGCGGTCAGGACTCGTCGCGCGCGTGAGGGCAATACCGCGCGCGCGACTCATTCAGCGGTTCTTTTCGACATCTTGGCTCGCAGGCGTGATGACGTCGCCGAACGAGCCACCGATTGGGTCATTGCCACGTCACAAGATCTCCAAGGCAAACGACCTCGGGCCGAAACCAAGCGGCTCGTCGAACGCGTCATCGAAGTAAACGTTGCCGTCATCGAAAGAGGCGAGCGCGAGCCGCTGCGCGTCTTCGTCGATTACGTCACGAGTCTGCGGGCTTCGCTCGAGTTTCGTGTATCTACGCTTCTGCGTGGATTTCTCTCGTTCAAACGAGGTTTGTCGCAAGTCCTGATCGAAGAACGAGTGCGCTCGCGCGACAAGCTCGATGCGCTGTCGATCATCGACGAGATCTACTACGAGGCCATCTTCGAGATCTCCGACGTCTACGGTGCGAAGCTCGTGCACACCATCAAGACCAGGCGTGACGAGATCGAGGTCGAGCTTGGGCACAAGCGTCTAGAACTCGAACATACATTCGACATGATCGAA
>CAZETM010001098.1:0-3091 GCA_964514885.1 uncultured Polyangium sp.
CACCGGCGCATCCTTTCTTGCGTGCCCGTTTGGCGCGTGGTACCGTCGCGGCCGAGCATGAAAGTTCCGTACGCCACTTGTGATTTTGCGGCGATTCGCGCTGAAGGATACTTCTACGTCGACAAGACCCCGTACATCCCGCACATCGAAAAGATCAACGAAAAGCATCTGATCTTCCTTCGCCCGCGGCGGTTTGGCAAGTCCACGCTGCTTAGTTTGCTTCGAAACTACTACGACATCGTCTTGGCCGATCAGTTCGACACGCGGTTTGGCGGTTTGTGGATTCATCAGCATCCCACGCCCAATCGGAACAAATACCTCGTGCTCACACTCGACTTGTCCCCCGTGGACACCGTGGGAGACATCAACGCGATCTGCAGGAGTTTTGCGACGCATGTCAAAGGAGCGATCCAAGATTTCATTGCTAGCTATACCGCTTTGGTGCCCGAATTGTCCGAACTCATGGCAGTCGCCAAGTCCTCCGATGAAGACATGGCCGCTCTCATGTCAAACGTTCTCAGGCGTGTGGGACGAGCGGGTCAGCAGATGTACCTGCTTATCGACGAGTACGATCATTTTGGCAATCGGCTTTTGTCGGACGAGCGCAAAAGCACCTACGACGAATTGGTCAAAGCATCGGGTTTCGTGCGGAGTTTTTATGCGAGCATCAAGGCATTTACACGCGAGAGCGTCATTGCCAGGACGTTCATCACGGGGGTTTCTCCTATCATGCTCGACGACTTGTCGAGTGGGTTCAACATCATCAAACACATTTCGCAACGCGCAGAATTTAATGCGCTGGCCGGTTTTACCCTGACCGATGTCGAATTGGCCATCGACACCCTTTTGCACGACATGCCCGAATTGGCGCAAGATCCACGACTAGGCAATCGCGACCAACTTCTCGCTACGCTCGCTCGGTATTACGATGGGTATCGGTTTTCCCCTGATGCCCCCGAGAAACTCTACAACTCTACCCTCGTGCTTTATTTTCTCAGCGAGCTCGCGAGTTCCAAACACTTTCCCCGAAACATGCTGGACCTCAACGTCCGCACCGATTACGGACGGTTGTATCAAATCGCAAAATCCACCAGTGAAAAAGACACGGATACGCGTGATTTGCTCGAAGAAATTCTGACCAACGAATCCATTGAAGTGGAACTTGTCGAGCAATTCGGCACCAAGTTTCATATCGGTCGAGATCAAGTCGCTTCGCTCTTTTTTTACATGGGAATGCTCACTTTTGCCGACGATACGCCACCCGACGGTGTCTCCAAGCTCATCATTCCCAACCTCGTCATGCGCAAACTGCAATGGGAATACATGTCGTTTGCCCTCATGGATCACGACGACATTCAGCTCAACATGGGCGCTTTGAAGGCGGCTACCCTCAAAATGGCCAGGAAAGGCGAGATTCAACCGCTACTCGACCTCTTCCACGACAATGTCGTCAAAAAACTGGGCTTGCGAGAAACCATGACGTTTAACGAGCAAACCATGAAATTGATGCTCGTTTCCTACTTGTCGCAATGCGGGGCTTTCTTTTTGAAAACGGAACCCGAGACATCGCAGGGGTTTTGCGATTTGCTACTCGGCGTCCGCGCTCCCAACGTATCCGGCAAGTATGCTTGGATCATCGAAGCAAAGTATGTGGAAACAAATGCCAGCCAAGCCAAGATCAATTCCTTCGTGAAAAAAGGGTATGCACAGATCGACAAATATGCCTCGAATGACGATGTCATCACGATGCTCACGGAAACACGAGAATTGAAGGGCGGAGTTTTGGTTTTCGTGGGCCTCAAGGATGTGCAGTATTTCCCGTGGCCGCCCAAGCCAGCGAAAACGCCATCGGAAAAGGCTGCCTCGAAAGAAGCCCCTGCTAAAGAAGCATCAGGTGCTGCAACGGGCGCACGCAAGAAAGCCACGCGATAACACGCTCGTTCACGACCCCAACGCAAGGTGAAAAACTATGCCCGTAACGTCCCCTACCCCGCCCACCACACCTTAACGTCGCAATCCGGCACCGCCCCGTCGCAACGCTTCCCCCTCGTCCAGATTTCGCATTGCCACTCGTAACAAACGTCCCGACGCGTGAAAGCGGACACGTTCCGGCTGATAACAAACGTCGCGCGGCCCGAGAGAAGTGCCGTTCTCACTTGTTGCAAACATCGCGTAACGGGCGGATCCACCGTTGCACCTGCGTGAAATCCGGTCCGCTTACATCGCGGGGACGTTTTCCCTAAGTTGCAACGTCACTCCCTCGAGCCGGTGCACCGTTCCCAAATGTCGAAGCGCCCGCCCGGCTCGAGGTGCAGACGTTGTTACGAATTTTAACAAGGAAACCTCCTCGACGAACCAGCTCGCCATAACACTCGGCCGAACTCGAACCATTTGTTTTCACATTTGTTGCCACGCGTGCGCCAAACCTGCTAGGGTGGCGCCATGCGTCGGTTCACCTCCTAACGGTCCGGTTGAAGCCAAGGCCAACTTCGGCGTCGAACGCCGCGAACTTGTTGCACAATGCGTCGCTCAGCTCATTGGTGCACCTGAAGAAACGGGCGGCCACTTCTTCACGATCTGGGGAGCGCGCCAAACCGGCAAAACATGGATCATGCGCCAGGCCATCGCGGCGATTCGCGCGAAATACGGCGACAAGTTTATCGTCGCAAAGCTCTCCATGGAGGGGCTCTTGCTGGACCACGAGGGCTCTTTCATTGAAAGACTCGACAGCCTCGCAAGCCTTGGGCGTGGCTGCTTCGGCATGTATTTGCGATAGACGCCGGCGTATGCCCTGCGTGCGCAGGGCCAATGAAATGGCGCGAGGTAGCGCTGACGCAAAACGCGATTCGGGAAGGTTTGGCGCGAGCTGGTTTGGCGGCGCGGGGACCTCCGAAACTTCGGAGAGTGCCACGTGGGCAACTCTCGCTGCCGTTTCCGAAGATGCGTCGTGTGTGAGGGGATTGCGGCTGCGTCTTGCGTGATGTCGTGCTCGTGGTTGCCGGCGCCGAGGCTCACGTGCGTTCGCGCGTGGAGAAAACTCGTCATCGATGCGTGCAGCCCGTTCAAAGACGGTGAAACGAGGCATCAGAAC
>CAZETM010001099.1:0-3083 GCA_964514885.1 uncultured Polyangium sp.
GGTCGTGCACATGCAGCACATTGCGCTCACACCTTGGGCATCTTTCAGGGCGATAACCGTCGGGATCGGCAATTCTGCGCAAATGCGAGTCGAGATCGAACACGTCTTCGGCGATCAACGTACCGCCCCGATGGATTCGATCGCGGCATCGCATGAGGCACGCGTCGGGCTTGCGCTCATCTTGCGAATTTTGCATCATCATTATCGTCTACGTTTCGTTCAACAAAACGCCTCTGGGCCGAGATCAGCCATATGCGCTCGCGTAGTGCAATACGATCAATGAGAAAATCGCTAGAACCACACGCGAATTCGTCCCACGCTCATCGATGGTGCTCGAATTTACGATTGACGTAACACGCCGCGTAAAACCATCATGCAGTGCGGGACAAACGCCCCGGAATGGGATCGAGAAGCGCGGGGCGGTACAACGCGAAGACGGGTCGTTCGATGTCATCGTATCGATCGACAAGAAACAGCTCTACACGCAAACTTACAATTTGCGTCCCGTCACGACGGACCTTTTGTCGAACATCGTCGTCGCACAGGGCTTCCTCAACGGTTCGGCGCGATTCCAAAGCGAGTTCGTCGACGAATTGAATCGTGTTCTGCTCCGCGCGAACATCCCACGCGACGTGATCCCGGTCGACTGATCGTCGCCGCTACATCGCCAATCCATGCAATCCGGGCAGGCGTCGAGCCGCCTGTCCGGGTTGTCGATTCTGTTCGCAATCACCATTGGAACGCCCATGAAACATAGAAAAACCTTGCAAGGACTTGTCTTCGTAGCAATCCTATCCCTCCTTTCGGGAATGCTCGCCGTCTACTTCGGTAGCCCGGATGAAAACGCGGTGCCATTGGCGCGCAAACTCGAGCGTAACGGCACATCGTTGCAAGAGCAATCGATGGCGCCGCGATCGACGTCGACACTTCCTTTGACGATCGCCAATGCGACGCCGCCGCAAGACAATGACGACAGCGACAAGACCATACTCGACAAGTGGCGGGAGAAGGTATTCGAGCAACACTCGGATATTGCCGAGTTCGCCAAGTACAATCGCCGTATCCTGAAAACCTTGGACGACCGGACATCCTTCGAGCGGATGCTCGCCGATCGCGAGATGATCTCACAAGCGAAGCAGGATCTCTTGGACAGCAACATCGAATACTCCGAAATCGAGCAGCGCAAGCGGATGTACCGTATCGAGTACCTTGGTGCGGCGATCCGATCGCAAGACAATCCAGAAAGGGCGTTGGCAATCGAGGCAATCGAGGACGTCATTTTCGCAAATAACATCAAATTCGACAGTTCCGAGGAGCAAAAGCATTCGCTCGCGGGCGACAAGGTCGAGTTATACTGGGCGCTCATCGAACACGACCCAGCACAGGCCGCGCTCGTTGCTGAAAAGGCCAAGGGGACCGAATTCGAGTCCATCTTGACGTACGCGCGCCGAAAGTGGGACTCCATCATGAATGCCGATAAAAGTGGTGGCTAGCGCAACGAATTCAGAAATGAGGTTACATCATGAATACGAAATGGATAGTTCAGGCGCTAGCTATGTACGGGCTATGTGTCACCATGGCATGCGAATCCGGCAATGGTGGGGACACGGATGGATCCGGTGGCTCGGGAGGGTGCACGCCGCGTGATCCGCAACGAGTGCATGCATGCGACCAAGGCACCGGTGGAATGTCGAGCTCCGGATCGACGAGCGGGACCGGAGGCATCGTAGACGAGTGGCATGGGATCATGCAATGGGGGTCGGCGGAGGACGACGAAGGGATCGGCATTGCCGTGAGCGACGATGGATACGTGCACATCGTTGGCAATACGTGGGGTGAATGGAGCGACCTGCCAGGCGCTGTCGGTGACGCTGATATTTTCACCACGAAATTGTCCCCCGCGGGTGACGTCGAATGGGCTCGGCGAATGGGCTCGGCGAGCGCGGACGAAGCTGCAAGCGTGGCACTTTCCGCGGATGGCTTCACCTATGTAGCGGCTTCGGTCAGGGGATTGGTCGACAACCAATCGTATTCGGGCGACCGAGACACCTTGATTGCCCGATATGCGCCGGATGGCCTGCGCAACTGGCTCATTGCGTCGGGATCACCATCGGTCGATGCAGCCAAGGCAATCGCACTGGATGAACGAGGTAACCCCCTCATGGTAGGCTATACGCTCGCCAATGCCGCCAAAGATGGCGAAATCTTCATGAACTCGCATGATGCCAATACTGGCGCAGCCGTGCCGGAGATACTTTTCGGAAGCACTGCATTCGACGCAGGTATGGCCATGACGTACGACCCCCATGGGAATCTTTTCATCTGCGGCCACTCGACGGGCAATCTTGGTGCAACATCCGCCGGTTCCTACGACCTCATCCTCATCAAATTCGATGCCCAGGGTGTGCAACAATGGATCCGTCAGCTCGGCACGGAAGATATTGATGGGTCGTTTGCAATTTCAACGGACGTCGAGGGAAACATCTATGTCGGCGCCGTATCGTATAGTGACCTCGCCAGTGGTCAATTCGAGGACGATTTGTTGAAGGATACGTTCTTGCTCAAGTTCGACGCCGTAGGTCAACTCGTATGGTCGCGGCGCCCATCTTCGAACAAGAATCGAGAAACCATGGTCGCTGCCGTAGCAGCATCGAACGACGGTGTGTACGTGACCGGGTGGACCCAAGCAGATCTCGACGGTCAAGGGCAGCGAGGCGGACGCGATGCATTCGTGTTGAAATACGATTTCGATGGCAATCTGATGTGGACACGTCAATTCGGCGGTCCCGCCGATGACGAGGGACACGGTCTCGACGTTGATCCGATGAACGTACTTTATGTCGTCGGGGCGGCTGGTGCGGGCTTCGAGGGGCTGCCAGGAGCGGGTGGTAAGGACGTCTTTGTGATGAAGCTCGATGCATCTGGGCAGTTGCTGTGATGAGCGGCGGCGAAAAGGCACTCGGCGATGGCGAAAGGACAACGAAGGTCGCTCGCTCAATGCAATGGCGATGCTGGAAGAGCAGACGTCGCAACGAATTCTGCCAGCTTATCGCTTCTTCCGCGCCGGTTTCCGTTTCTTAGCG
>CAZETM010001100.1:0-3081 GCA_964514885.1 uncultured Polyangium sp.
ACGCAGGAGGTCCTCGTCGAGGCGTGGCAGGGCTTGGCGGAGATTCCCGCGGCCCAGCACAAAGCTCGCGAGCAGATGTTGCGCATTTCCGCCAAAGTCGCGCAACGCACGCGACGGCGTGCGGCTCATCTCGTATGTGTCGAGGAACTGGAATCGCCGGATTTGCGCGATTTCGACGCGTGGATCGCCACGCGAATTTCATTGCTAACCGCAACCTGATGAGCCTATTCTGCTACGCGGGAGGTTGTTACGATGCAATCGCTTGCGCTGTTGGCCTTAGGTTTTTCGGGAGTCGCGCCACTCGGTTTCGGTGCCACTGCGCCAACGGGTGGCATGACTGCCTCGAATCATTTCGACGCGCCGTTGGTTCGCTCGCCATCGGTAGAACGCCAAGCGCCCGCAAGCCCAGGAATCTTCATCCCGATCCATAAACCATCCCATTTTCCGTTCGTCACCATCGTCAAGGATGACGGAAAGGACCCCTCCGGCGGATGGCAAGAGGCCAAGGCTAAGCTGCCGTTCCATATATACGATGTCCCATTCACGCTGATCACGTGGTACTGCCCACTCAGAATAGGCATGCCGATTCGCCATAGGATAAGAGGTACAATCTCTCCAACCACGGCAGCTACCATGAGCGCAGCAGTCACCAATAACGTCGCTAGCGGTATGGATTTCGACCTCCCGCAGGGGGTTTTCTGCCATAAATTCTTCCTGGGAGTGGAGGCGGCATTCCCTTCGATGTACCCAGGTCTTGGCGCAACGGTGGCCAAATGACGACAACCCGCTCCGAACTGATCGATCTCGTTCACCTGTTCTATCCGCGCGGAATGCTTGACATCCACCGCATGCACGTGCCTCCCGGCGAGCTCATTTACGAGGACACGGAAGAGCACTGCCGTCTCATGGTCGCTGCTGCGCGAGGGCGACGCGAATACCGAATGTGGGACCAAATGCTCGATCGTCTGCGAATTCGATTCTCACTGGAAAACGAGTCGCTTCACCTGCTTGCGGGGAATGTTCACCCGGCATATTCAGGCCGCGTTTGGCTCATCCCCAACAAGACGTCGCTCAACTTTCATGTATCTCTGCTTGGTCCTTATTACGGAATCCACCTTCCGGGCATTCCCGAAGAGGAACCGGTAGCGCGCGAGGTGGCTCGAGAGATCGAAGCCACGTATCCCGGTTATCAGACAATTCCGCCAGAGCTGGGAAATGAAATCGTACCGGACGTGACGGCAGGACGGGACTTTGGAAGTGCGACGATTTACACCTGCCTCTTTTCGGAAATCTGGACACGGGTTTATCGAGATCTCGACATAAACGGGTGACCGTGCTGCTTGCGCGCGGGTATTCTCGAAGCGCAACCTGGTGGAATGATCACGAAAACATCCTTGGACCAGCAAAAGACGGCAAAGTACGATTTGGCAGCCTCATTTGGCTCGCGCATTTATGAACTCGCCACTGTGGGGATTCCGCAATCATCGCATTGACTTCTTTTCGGACCGTTATTTTGATATCGGTCGCCATGTCGTCACGAACCTTTCGTCGAATGGCCGAAAGTTTCGCACCTATGCCAGTGTGTTCCTCGTTGCGCGGCAATGTTTCGAGCAGCGGAATGATCCGCACTCGCACGTTGTCGAATGCAGCAATTGCTTCCTGGGCGCGCTGTATGAGCGATTCATCGCTCTTTGAGAAGTCGCCGCTTCTGATGAGCGGTGCAATCAGGGCGGCCATTGCTGCATTTGAGTCTTGCTTGCGGGCTGCACTGATGAACGAACTCGTTAGCTCGGTAGCCGCCGCCTTGCATCTCGTGGCGGCGCGTTCCATTTCGTCGATGATTTCTTGCTTGGACAATTAGCTCTCTCAGTCTACCGACGGTTGGTTACCCCGCTCTAATTCTCTTCTGCTGATACGTCCAACCCGCTCAACACATGAGCAAATATGACGCGTACTTGGCCCACGCGTTCATGGTCTCCAGCGGATAATTCGTCATTTTCCACCACGTTCCGTTTGCTTGAAGGCTGCGATTGATGCTGGAGTCGAGGGGGTTGTAATTCCACGGCATATAGGGGCCGCCGCGTGACCGTGGAATGATATGGTCAATATCCTTGCCTTCGAGGTTCACACCTTGCGATCGAAGCGTTTGCCGATATTGCCGAGTGCTCACGGATCGGCCGCAAACGCCACGTAGAAAGAGGTCGGATGCCGGGCGCGACGCTCATCGACCGCCACGCGGATATCAAGTTCCAATTGTCGTTGCTCGATTTGACTGAGACGCTGGTCCACACGTGCACCGCATCCGGCAAGGGCCAAGTGCATCACGACAATCGCCGTGTTGAGCGTAAGTCGTTTCATGGCACGACCCTCGCACATCCAGGTTCAAGAGGTTCGCTCGTTGGCGCCGCGCACGCACAACGGTACTCTTTGGTCGCAAGGTATCCTCCTCGACCCCAGCGGAAGCGCCTGCCCACGACGCAAGCGCTGGCCTTCGAAAGCTTCAGTTCAACAGCTTCGAAGTCGCGCGGCAAGGCTCGATTTCCAAGCGACGCAACGCCTTGGGGCACATGCGCGGTCCATGCGGCTGCCATGGAATGACTTCCGTTGGTCGTGCCAAGACACAGGCGCGTCACGCATGCATCGGGACCTGCATGCTCTGCACATGTCGTCTCCAGAATGTCGGCGCGGCCATCGCCATCAACGTCACCGGCAGAAGTGACGCGCGACCTCGAAACGGGTGAGGGGGTTGTGCAGACCCGAGCCAGCTCGTTGTGCCAAGGCGCAACGATTGGCACTCGGGGGCTCGCTTGCGGTGGCATGAAAAAAACGGAAGTTGTTGGTGCTTGCGGCGCAGCCGGCTTCGAGCTGCTGCACGCTACGCCGCTCAAAACGAAGGAAAAAAGCGTGATTCGAGTGCAGTATGGTGCCACGGCCAAGGACCTTACGACAAACCTATGGCATTGAGCGAGTCGCGAGTGCGCTTTTCTTAAATGTGATGAGCTGACCAAGATTCTGGCGGAGTTGAGGGAGTAGGGGATTGAGACGAGACCGCTGAGCCAACGTTTTGGTCGCTGATTCAAT
>CAZETM010001101.1:0-3077 GCA_964514885.1 uncultured Polyangium sp.
CGCGTGCATCCGCGCGCGTTATGCGCATGCCGTGCCAAACGTATTTGCTCACGTTCTCCGAAGTTACGCGAGCAAGTGGTCGAGTCGGCAAGGCCGTACGTCCCGGCGAACGCTACGCCGCAGGCAAACCCGGTGCAACTTCCACTCTTTGGGAAACTGTTCGAGGAACCGGACGTGAGTCACGCACGACGTAAGCCTTGGGCGTGGCTGCTTCGGCATGTGTTTGCGGTGGAGGTAAAGGTTTGCCCGAAGTGCGCAGGGCCGATGAAGTGCGCGAGATGGCGGCGGCGAACGAGTTGCCGACGCAGATGCTGGACCCGAATGGCCGAACCGATTACAAGAAATTGCACAGCTTGTAGGCGGCGGTGGGCTCTGCGGCGGAAGAACGGCGTCATGTGATTGAAACGGTGCTCGATACGGGGCACGTCGAGGGAGAGTTGTTGCCGACGTTTGACTCGAAGAACGAACCGACGAGCGGTTGTTATCGGTGTGCGCATTCCAATCTGGACCATCTCCGGCGTTGCAACGAAATCCCAAGATGCGACAATTCCAGGATTGTCCAACAGAACCACGTTATCTGAGCCGACCAATGCTGCCTACGAACGAGAATCCCCCACTACCTCAACGGCCGGCTCATAAGGTCCGCGGCGAGCGTTCTCAACGCCGCTTCCCGCGGATGCCCCTCACGCCACACAAGGCGAAACCAATCCACCGGTAATTCGATCGTCGGCAGGATCAAATCGAGCTTCCCGCGTTGAAGATCCAGCTCCACGAAATAATGCGGCAATACGGCAACCCCAGCTCCTTCGAGCACTCGCAAGCGCACCGCGCCAATCGTGCCGAGAATGTCCACGCGACGAAAGGCCCAATCTTCTCCGCCGGGCCGAGTATCCAAAAAGTAGCGAAAAAGCGCAAGATCTCGGTGCGCATCGAGCAATGTATGTTGTTTGCAATCTTCGCGGCACGTGATCGGGCGTTGCGCCAGGAGTCGGCGATTTCCTACGAAAACATATCGCTCCTCGTGCAGCCGCGCATAAGAAAACCCCGCATTCGATAATCGCGCACTCGAAACGAAAGCGTCGATGATCTCGCGCTGCACCTGCCGCACCAAATCGGGCGTATCCCCAAAAGATAGATGCAATTTGCGTTCGGGATGCGCTTTTTCAAGCCCGTCGAGCGCTGGCACGAACCAACTCAAACCGAGTTCGAAACGCGTGCCAATGGTAAGCTCGTACGGCAATGGTGCCAGCGCCTCGCCCCGAACCACTTCCGCGCAGCGGTGCGCCAGATCGAGACAACGTTGCGCCTCCGGCAGCAGGCGCTCACCCGCAACGCTGAGTGCGACGCGTCGCGTGGTCCGCTCGAAAAGTGTTGCGCCAAGTGTCGACTCGAGGCGTTGAATGCGATCACTAAATGCAGCGGGCGATAAAGCGACGGCGCGAGCTGCGTCGCGGAAATTGAGCTGGCGTGCGGCGGCGAGGAAGCACCGCAAAGACTCGAGATCGGGGACGGATAGGTGTGGGACGTAGGCAGGTTTGTCGATCATTGTTCGGAAACTCCGAACGATACAGTATCAAAAGTTCTGATTTACAGGTCATTTTAATTCGGTCATCCTCGGAGTGTTGGACGAAGGCTCGGGGGACGCTTGGGGCATTTTCTACAGGATGGCTTGCATAACGAGGGACGACGATGAACATCGAAAAGCTTTTTCATGTATTGGTTCTCGGCGGCGCGGCAATGGGTCTTGCGGCGTGTGGTGATTCGAAGGAGGGCGGCACTGGAGGTAGTGCGGGGACGGGATCGAATGAAGGTGGCCAAGGTGGAGCGGGTGGTATGAGTGGCAATGGTGGAAGTGCCGGCGCAGGCGTGGGGGGAACGGCGGGAGCGGGTGGTGGAAGCAGCTTGCAATGCTCGCTGTCTGCAAATCCAGCGGATCCCTGCGGTTGTCCGTGTTGTTGGGTGGACAGTTGCCTCAATACGGAGCCTTGTTGTGCTACTTTCTGCAAAGCTGGCAATGCCGGGGCAGGTTGTTGCGGTGGGTGATGTGACTGTCCAGCAAGCGCGTTTGGCGGCGGCCCGAGTGTGGCGACATCGCGCCCGGGCCGAGCTGGAAGCATCGGCACGTTTCACGCGGCTTGCTGCAGAATTGGCAACGGGCGATGCTGTTGCACTGGTCGTTGCAATGGCGCATGATGCGGCAGCGGACGAATTGCGCCACGCGGAACAATGCGCGAACCTGGTGCGTGCATTCGAGGGCGGGTCATTCGAACTCGGCGCATTGCCACAAGTGCGGGTGGTCGCGCCAAACGGATTGGCTTTTCGCGAGCGATTGCTTTACGAAGTCGTGGCGATGTCCTGCGTGACCGAAACGCTCAGTGCGGCATTGCTTGGTGAGCTCGTGGCGCGGGCGACCGATTCATTGGTGCACGAAACGATGCACGGAATCTTGCGCGACGAGGTCAATCATGCACGGCTTGGCTGGGCGCACCTTGCAGCGGAGCGTGAGCGTGGTGTCACTGACGTGGTGGGGCCATCGCTTCCGGCGATGCTTGCGGGCACGGTCACCGAGGAGCTCTTTGCATCGTCGGCAGAGCATCCGGTGCAGCAAATGCTTTCGGGCCTTGGAGCGCTGGATCGTGCCGACTGCCGACGGATCTTTTGCGATACATTGTCGCAGGTGGTTTTTCCTGGATTCCCTCGATTCGGTCTGGCTACCGCGGGAGGGGAGAGCTGGCTTGCTGCGCGAATGGGTATGGATCAGGCGGTACCTAGTACAAACAAAGTGCCATTTTCGAACTTCGCGTGTCAAGCGCGTCTCGGAGAGATCCAGCTTTCCGTATCGTTACCCACGTTCTGAAGCCTCGTTTCGCCGTCTTTTAACGGGCTGCACGCGTCGACGATGAGTTTTCTCGACGTGCGGACACACGTGTGCATCGGCGCCGGCAAACGCGAGCGTTACATCACGCAAGATGCATCGAAACTCACGCGCGACGCATCTTCGGAAACGGCAACGAGAGTTGCTCACGTGGCGCTCTCCGCTGTTTCGGAAGCCCCCGCGCCGCCAAGCCCGCTCGCGC
>CAZETM010001102.1:0-3077 GCA_964514885.1 uncultured Polyangium sp.
CGCGGCGTCGTGCATACGGCCGGCGTGCTCGAAGACGGAGCCATTCTAAATCAAACCACCCAACGCTTTCGGCGCGTTTTCGAGCCGAAAGTGATTGGCTCTTGGAACCTGCACAAGCAAACCGAGCACCGGCCGCTCGACTTTTTCGTTCTTTATTCATCGCTATCAGCTCTTCTGGGCCCTCCGGGACTCGGCAATTACGTCGCGGCCAATACGTTTCTCGACGCTCTCGCGCACTACCGGCGCAGGCGAAGCCTGGCGGCCACGAGCATCAATTGGGGCCTATTCGCCGATACGGGCATGGCCTCCAAAGCGCAATCGGCCGGGCGCGTTTCAGAGCATGGCATCATTGGAATGACACCGGAGACGTATCAAGCGTTGCTTCTGCGCGTCCTACGCGAGCAATGGGTGCAAATGGGCCTTGCTAAAATCAACTTCCGCGCGTGGCAGGATGGTCATCCGCTGGTAGCATCGCTGAAGCGATTCGAGGTTTTGCAGCAATCGCTCGCTGCAGCGTCGGTCAAGACGAACCGTCGCGATGAATCGATGCTCGAAGCGCTCGAGTCCGCAAAACTCGCCGAACGATTGCCAATGCTGGAAAGATTCGTGCGCGAGCAACTGGGCGCCATTCTGCGCATGGATCCGAAGCGCGTTGATCGCCTAGCTCCACTACGAACTCTTGGCCTTGATTCCTTGATGAGTCTCGAATTGCGTAATCGATTGGAGGCTGCGCTGGGCCTCGAATTGTCGGCAACGCTCGTTTGGTCTCACCCTCATGTTGCTGCATTGGCGGAGCATTTGCTAGCGCTCATGGCGGAGAGCGCGGCGAATGTCAGCGAGGCGGCCGTTCAGACGCCCAAGCAGGCCCAGTCTCGTGATTCGGAGATGCCTGCAAAAGAAGACGACCTCCTGCGCACGTTCGATGAATCCATGAAGCGTGTCCGCACGCGGAGGAAAGTATGAGCGCGTCGTTGGAAGAGTATCGCCAACGGCTCCGGGACGCGCTGGAGCAAATCCAGTCGATGGAGGAAGAGCTCGACGCTGCAGATGCCGAGCGCGCCGAGCCCATTGCCGTCATTGGAATGGCTTGCCGTTTTCCGGGCGGCGCGGATACCCCGCAGCGCTTCTATCAGCAATTATTGGATGGATTCGACGCCATTGGAGAAACGCCTACCGAGCGCTGGAATTCGTCGTTCTTTTCAGCGAATGCCGGATCAGTTGCGGAGCGCGCCGTTCGTTGGGGCGCATTTTTGAGAGATATCGATGCGTTCGACGCTTCGTTCTTCGGCATTTCGCCACGCGAAGCAGCCGCCATGGATCCGCAGCAGCGCGTCTTACTCGAAGTAGCCTGGGAGGCGGTGGAACGTGCTGGCCAGCGGTCGGATCGACTGACGGGCAGCCTGACAGGGGTTTTCATTGGGCTCTCGTCAAATGATTACATGCTCGTCGGCGGTCAGCGCAATCCGCGCAAATTCCAGCTATATGACACCACCGGCAACGGCCATTCCTTGCCCGCGGGTCGCATTTCGTACATATTCGGATTTCAAGGCCCTTGCATTGCCGTGGATACGGCCTGTTCGTCGTCTTTAGTTGCAACGCACTTGGCGTGCCAGAGCTTGCGCTTGCGTGAATGCGATATGGCGCTGGCCGGCGGAGCGCAATTGATGATTTCGCCGGTATCCATGGCGTTGCTAGCGAAGAGTGAGGGGTTGTCGCCGGATGGGCGATGTAAAACGTTCGACGCCGGAGCCAATGGTTTTGTTCGAGGCGAAGGCGTAGGCGTGGTGGTGCTCAAGCGATTGTCCGATGCGCGGCGCGATGGCGACCCGATTTTGGCCGTCATTCTTGGGTCCGGTCTGAATCAAGACGGACGATCCGCGGGGTTTACGGCGCCGAACGGCACGGCACAGCGGGATCTTTTGCGCCGTGCGCTGGGCAGTGCGCGTCTTCTGCCGCAGGATATTGGTTATATCGAGACGCACGGCACGGGCACCTCGCTTGGCGATCCCATTGAAGCCGAAGCGCTAAAGGCGGTATTCGGCAACCCTCGTGACGACGGCTCCCAGGTTTTCCTCGGAGCCGTGAAAACAAACATGGGGCACCTCGAAGCCGCAGCTGGCATGGCGAGCCTCATCAAAACCGTGAGTATTCTTGCGCATTCGACGATTCCCAAAAATTTGCATTTTCGTGCGTTGAACCCGCGCATCTCATTCGACGGTACGCCGATCGCCATTGCTACGCAGAGTATTCCTTGGCCTCGCGGGAAGAAACCACGCCGAGCGGGAGTCAGCGCATTTGGCATGAGCGGGACCAATGCACACCTCGTTTTGGAAGAGGCGCCGGTGGACGATGCACCCGAACCGGCCAACGAGGCTTCGTTTTATTTGTTGCCACTGTCCGCAAAGGACCCCAATGCGCTCGCTGTCCTGGCGCAGGAGTACGCGCAATGGATTGCTGGCGCGACGGACACAGGCATCGCCGATATTGTTTACACAGCGGGCGAGCGCCGAGCGCACCATGAATATCGATTGGCAACGGTCGCGCGGGACCGACGAGAGCTGACCCAGCTTCTTGAATCATTCACGCGAGGTGAAACTCCTGCCGGGGTAGTTCAGGGTCCAGGCAAATTCCCGGTCGGTTCGAAGATCGTTTTCGTCTTTCCGGGACAAGGATCGCAATGGTTCGGAATGGGCAGGCAACTCCTCGCCGAAGAACCTGCTTTTCGCGCGGCCATTGAAGAGTGCGATTTGGTCATCCAATGCGAAGCGGGCTTTTCTGTGCTCGAGCAGCTCGCGGCCGACGAGGCGCAATCACGAATCGGGGAAATCGATGTCATTCAGCCGCTGCTCTTCGCGATTGAAGTCGCTCTGGCCAGGCTTTGGCAGTCTTGGGGCGTGACTCCGGATTGCGTCGTTGGGCACAGTATGGGCGAAGTGGCAGCGGCGCATATTGCGGATATTTTATCGTTGGCGGACGGTGTCCAAGTCATTTGCCGACGCAGCAAATTGCTGAAACGCATCAGCGGCCAGGGGGCCATGGCGCTCGTCGAATTGCCGATGCGAGAAGCTCGAGCAGCC
>CAZETM010001103.1:0-3076 GCA_964514885.1 uncultured Polyangium sp.
GGACCGACGATTATGAATTGTTCGTCGAGTTCCCTCCGCCCATTGCGGGAAAACCAGTTCCGTACCACGCTCACGTGACGAAGCTGGATGGTTTCGAAGCGGTCACGAAAGGCGCTTTTCGCGTACGGTTCAAGACCGCGGCCGGATTAGCGGCCGAAACCCATATTGAAGGCGTGAAACGCCCGGGGATTTTCGTGCCCGAAGGCCCGGCACCTTCCGCAGGTAGCTACACGCTCGAAATGGTGTACGAACACGAAGGCAAATCTGGCGTTTTCGATTGCGGAACAATTACCATTGCGGACAAACCACCGCCGCCCGAGCCGGAGGGGCCGAGCTCGGCGATTACGTTTCTCAAAGAGTCACAATGGAAGATTCCGTTTGCGACGGCGTGGGCCGATGAGCGTACGATTGCGCAGGAAATCGAGCTTTCGGCGACGGTCGAGCCGGCAGCAACGGACCAGCTCACGCTTGCTGCTCCAACGACGGGAAGGTTTTTTCATGATCGCAAACACGCCCCGGCCGAAGGTCTGAAAGTTGCCAAAGGCGATATCTTGGGCACGATTGCGCCCACGGTGGCCGGCGATGATTTTATCGAGTTGCAATCAGCAGTCGAGGAAAATCGTTTGGCGAAGACGCAGGCTGAGCGGGAGCTCGAACGTATTACGCCGCTGGTGCAACAAGAGCTCTTGCCGGAAAAACGCATTATTGAATTGCGGAACGATCGCGACATGTTTGCCGCCAAGCTCAGGCTCGCCGAAGGGCGGCTCAGTCGAGTCACGACAGCGAGCGGTGCGGGAGGCATTGCAATCAAATCGACGCTCGAAGGCATCATTTCGCAAGTGCTCGTCCGCAATGGCGAGCCGGTCGAAGCAGGTGCGCCGCTCATTCGCATTGGCGGAGACAATCGACTATGGATGCGGGCACGATTTCCGGCGCGATCGCCATCAGCATTCCAAAACGCGACGCCATCGGGAGTGCGGCTCGCGGATGGCCGGCGGATCGACCTGGAAAAACACGGTGCGCGATTTCTTTCCACGCTGCCCCAGGTCGAATCGACAACGCGGATTGCAACGTGGATCGTCGATATCGGAACGGCAAACATAGCTGACGAGCAGCAAGGTCCGCCATTGCAACAAGGATCTTCGGTGGTGTTGCTCGTCCGCACGGGAACGCCGCGCACGACGCTCACGGTGCCTCGGGACGCGATTGTCGAAATCAATACCCAACCATTCGTGTTCGTGCAGGTCGACGGCGAGCATTTCGAAAAACGCACGGTTACGCTTGGTGCGGCTGATGGCGGGTTTGTCGAAGTAAAGAGCAACCTTGCCAAAGGCGAGCGTGTCGTGACGCGCGGTGGATACGACATTCACCTCGCGGCGCTCATGGGCACCATCGAGTCCCATCGTCACTGACGCCGGAGAATCATAATGTTCGACGCGATCATTCACGCATCTCTCCGGCGCTCGTGGCTCGTCATTCTATCGGCTTTTCTGCTGCTGGGGATTGGCTTGTACACCGCGCTGCGCATGCCCGTTGATGTTTTGCCTGACCTTTCCGCTCCGTCCGTTACCGTAGTCACGGAAGCCAATGGTTTGGCGCCGGAAGAAGTGGAAAAACTCGTTACGATTCCGCTCGAACAAGCGCTGAATGGCTCGGCCGGTGTGCGTCGATTACGATCGTCTTCGGCCATTGGTATTTCGCTTGTGTGGGTCGAATTCGATTGGGACGTGCCGCCGCTCGTGGCTAGACAAGTCGTTTCGGAAAAACTCACCGTCGCGCGTTCTTCGCTTCCTTCGGGAATCGAGCCGCTCATGGCGCCTGCATCGTCCATCATGGGCGAAATCATGTTCGTGGGGCTCGTAGGCAATGATCAAACGAATGATGGAGAGTTGCGCGATGTTGCGGAATGGACCGTGCGGCGCAGGCTGCTAGGGTTGCCAGGAATTGCGCAAGTCGTTCCGATTGGTGGAGCGATCAAACAGGTGCAAATCACGCTCGCCCCGGACAAACTCATGCAATATGGCGTGGGAGCGGATGACGTCGTTCGCGCGCTCGATGGCGTTTCTGCAAGCACTCCTGGCGGGTTTTACGTGACCGGACCCCAAGAATACCTCATTCGCAGCATCGGTCGCATTTCGTCGCTGGAAGCGCTCGGGCACACGGCCATTGCACAGCGGAATGGCGTTTCGGTATTGCTGGGCGACGTGGCGACCGTCAAAATGGGAGAAGCCATTCGGCGCGGCGAAGCGGCGGTCGACGGCAAACACGCCGTGGTGATGAAGGTGCAAAAGCAGCCGCAAGCCAATACGATTGAATTGACTGAAAGGCTCGACAAGGCACTCGATGACATTGCTCGTTCGCTGCCGGAAGGTTTGTCCCTTTACCGAAAAGGTTTTCGCCAGGCCGATTTCATTCAAGTGGCGCTGCGGAATGTGACCACGGTCCTGCGCGACGGAGCGATTCTCGTCGCCATTGTGCTCGCACTGTTCCTCATGAGCTGGCGCACGACGCTCATTTCGCTGCTCGCGCTACCGCTCTCCTTGCTTGCGGGCATCTTGGTGCTGCACCTGAGCGGCGCGTCGATCAACACGATGACGCTCGGTGGTTTTGCCATTGCAATCGGCGAGCTGGTGGATGACGCGATCATCGATGTCGAAAACGTTCACCGGCGTTTGCGTGAAAATGTGCTATTGCCTGGTGAAGATCGGCGGCCGATTTTCGATGTGGTGTACGAAGCATCGCGCGAAATACGCAGCTCGGTCGTCTTCGCCACGCTGATCATTTTGATGGTGTTTGCACCGTTGTTTTTCCTGAGCGGCATTGAAGGCCGGCTACTCAGGCCGCTTGGTTTGGCGTACGTGACGAGCATTGGCGCATCATTGTTAGTCGCGTTGACCATTACACCGGTGCTTTGCATGCTGCTTCTTGGCCGGGAAAAGCAAGGCGCGGCAGCGCACGAGGGGCGGCTCGTTCAATTTCTCAAAGGGGTATATCGGCCGGTCGTTGCGGCTACGATGCGCATGCCCATTCCGATTGCATTGGCCTCGCTTGGCGGAGCGATTGCCGCGATCGTGGC
>CAZETM010001104.1:0-3073 GCA_964514885.1 uncultured Polyangium sp.
CGTTCTTTCACCATCCACACCTCGGTGGCGAGAATCTGCGAACGCGACGATAGCACCGCCGCCAGTTCGTCCATCTCGCGCTCTTCGTCTGGCCTGCGTGTCGGTTGTTGCGCCAATGCACGAAAACGAATCAATTTACCTGTGGAATCCAGGTCGATGTCGCTCGAAATGCCAAAATGCTCGGTCATCAGCACTCCATACGGAATGCCTTGGTAATCCGAGCTGAGGAATTGCTTCTGCTTGCGCAAGTCATAAACAACCGCGTCGGGGATACTAGCAATCACGGCCGGCGAATGGGTTGCGACAATGAATTGCACCTTCGGGAACATCGTCGTGAGCAGCGGAAGAATTTGTTCCTGCAGCGATAGATGTAGGTGCGTCTCGATTTCGTCGACGATGACTATGCCTTCTGGCTCGAAGGTATAATCTTTCTTGATTCGCTGGGTAGCTTCAATACGCAATAATATTTCCGCAATCAAAGCGAATACGGCAGCGTGACCGTCTGCGAGCGTGCTGAAGTCGAATTCGTAGCCGTCACTGCGACGGAAACGAAACATGAAGGCATGACGATCGTATCGAATGTCGAGGTGCTCATCCTCCATCAAAATACGGATTCGCGCCCAAAGCTGATCGAACCAGCGTTCAATCTGCGTCGCGCCTTCCAAATCGCCATCTGCAATTGCAACAAGGCGCTCCATGTGCTTGTTCACAAGGAACTGGAGAAGCAGATTTCCCAAAGAGCTCGTCGGTCTCACGGTTGCAGGGCTGAGCGGTAGCATGGAAGGCCCGGGAACTCTCTGTTGCTGAAAATCGCGCTTGGCAGGTATGTACCCGAATAATAGCCCACCGCTCTTGTATGCCTCATGAGGCAAAACTTTTCCAGAAGACCATTGCCACTGCAAAGCCGCACTGCCCAGATTTTCGCTATCATCATTATCGGCGGCGTCGGTCGGTGCAACGATAGTCCGGAAAGTCGCGCCACGGTTGGATGTGTTTACCGAAAACGGTTGCCCCACAGTTACTTCGTGCAGCTCCCGTCCGAGTAATTTCACGATCCCACTCTTCCCCGACCCGTTCGGCCCCGTCAAAATCAAATGCCGAAACGCGAGCTTCTCCCGCTTTGCCGATGCCGGTTCCGGCTCCTCGTCAGTTTCCGCCACGGTCGCCGAAAGATCGACGTCGAGGCTCTTCACGTTGCGGCAATTCTCGACGTGGATGTGCGTGATGTAGGCCATCTCGGCCGCGACACTAGCATGCCTCGATCAACCTGGGAACACTAAGTCAACCACGAGTGCCGCAGCGGCCGAGCCGCCTTCCTCCAGAAATCGTCACCACTTTCTTTCCCCGTTCGCCGCTTCCGTTGTACGCTCGGGGGCATGTCGCGTTCCTTTACCTCCCTCGACCTCGTTTCACTGCCTCGTGTCGATTCCCGAGGCGCGATTGCTCTTGCCAGCGCTGTCGAAGCCGCTGCTGCCGCTCAATCAAAACTGCCGGCATATATCACCGAAGTCGTCGCGCAAGTCCGCACCGATCGTACGGCCCTACAAAGCACCATCGACGCAGCCCCCGAAGCAGGCTCGCCCACGGTGAAAGAGGTCGACCGAAATGTCGATATCGCTGTCACGGGTCTGCATGGCATTCTGAGCGGCTGGGCCAAGCTTGCCGACTTCATTCCCGAAGGCAAACTGGCGCGCGAGCTGCTCGACCGCATTTATGGCGACGGGTTGGCTTTCGTGAATTACAAGGTCGAGCGAGAATGGGCCGTCGTCGACGGGATGCTCCAGGTCATTGAAAAGGAGGGGCTTACCGCAAAGCTCGAAACGCTCGGAGCATTGCCCGCGCTCAATTTGCTGAAACAAGCTCATGCAGCGTATGGCGCAGTCATTGGCACGACGGAGGCAATGCCAGAGCGTCCCGAAGTCGGCACCCACCGCGACATTTTGCTGGACTCATTGCGACTTTATGTCGTGCGCGTTGCGGGGCTGGTCGAACGTGGAAAGCCCAAGACGGAAGAGCTGGCCAGCGCGCTGCTCAAGCCCGTTGTCGAATGGCGAGGAACGAAGGCGAAAAGCAAGGCGGAAGGGGAGAATGATCCTACCAAGAATGCGGCGGAGGGATGACGCCCGGCAGGCTAAAACCCACGATCCGACGATGCTAGTCACGCCGCGCGAACGCGAAGGAATCCGAGAATGCTGAGAGCGCTGCGAATGCAACACGTCGGCCCGGCGGAATCGCTGGAGCTGGAGTTCGGCGAGCGGCTCAATGTGCTCACCGGCGACAACGGGCTCGGCAAGAGTTTTGTTCTGGAAGTGGCGTGGTGGGCGCTCACCGGAACGTGGGTCGATCGACCGATGTTGCCGCAGAGGGGAAAAGAGGAAAGCGCTTTCCTCCAGGTCGATGCGGGCAATAAGACCAAACCCCACAAAGGTCACTCTAAATTCGAGCACCGCAAAATCGAATTCGATCGCGTCGCGCAGCAATGGGAAGACCGCATTCAGCGTGGTACGTTTCAGATGGGCACACCGACCACAAATTACTATGTGCCTACGTGGCTATTTTCCACCCTTCCTGTCTTATACGCTCGCCCGGACGGCATTTTTTCCGTTTGGGACCCCGCTCGACTTCAACCCGGCATGGGCGTAACGCCCACAGGCTTCCCCATTCTCGAAGCCACTGCCCTTCACTTCACCCCCGATCAGCTCTGGAACAAACTCGAGCGCAATGGGAAAACCATCTGCAATGGCCTCATTCAAGATTGGGTAACCTGGCAGCTCGAAGCTCAGTCCGACGAAACGCATCCATTCTTTTTGCTCGCCCGCGTGCTCGAACGGCTTTCACACCCCGACGAGCCCATGAAGCCGGGCAAACCATTAAAACTTTACATCGATGACGTCCGCAAATTCCCGACCATCGAGCTGCCGTACGAAACCATTCCCGTCGTGCATGCGTCCGCAGGGATGAAACGCATTCTGAGCCTCGCGTACATCATCACCTGGATGTGGACCGAGCATGTGCAAGCCGCTCAAATGACCGGCCGCAAGCCCGCCGATCGCCTCGTGGTCCTCGCCGAAGA
>CAZETM010001105.1:0-3071 GCA_964514885.1 uncultured Polyangium sp.
GAGTCGTGGCAACGAAGGCCGGCTGGACCGTCGGTAGAGATCAGGAGGTCTGAACATCCGGATTGGTATGAGCTGCACGATACGACTTGGACGCCGCCGCTTCGCGCTTTGCGCCGTCGGAAAACCCTGAGTGGATGCGCCAACGAGCGCGAATCGAGCGCGCGTGTCGACGTTGCTTTGCGTAGATCGCCGTGATAGCATCGCGCCGTTCGAAGGACGAAGGGTGACGACATGGTGAGTTTCGCGTACGGCAACGCCGATTTTGCAGACATTCGCCGCGCAGGAGCGTTTTACGTCGACAAGACGTCGTTTTTGCCAACCTTCGAAGACAACACCTTGGGCGCCAAGAACCTCTTCTTCTTGCGCCCTCGACGGTTTGGCAAGTCGGCGCTCCTCCGCATGATGGAGCATTATTACGACATTGCTTTGGCCGATCAGTACGACGAACTCTTTCGGGGGTTGTGGATTTACGATCATCCGACACCGGAGAAAAGCAAGTATCTGGTGTTGAAGTTCGACTTTTCGAATATTACCGTCGGGTCGACGCAGGAAGCGGTCGAAAGCAGTTTTCTCGAAGCGACACGCAGTGCCGTGCGAACGTTGATTGGTCGTCACGGTGCGCGTGTTCCGGCGCTTGTGAAGTTAGAGCCACTCATCAATGGATACCGTGCCGCAAGCGACTTGATGGCGAATCTCTTTGGCATCTTGGCTGGGATTGGCGAATCGGCGTACGTGCTGATTGATGAATACGACACGTTTGCGAATGCGCTTTTGTCGGCAGGGAAGAAGGGGTTGTATTCGGACATGACGGACAGTGCGGGCTTTGTGCGCGGGTTTTACCGGTCGATCAAGGCAGCATCCAGCTCCGATGCCGTCGCGCGGGTGTTCATCACTGGCGGCACGCCCATTTTGCTCGATGACCTCGTCACGGGATTCAACATCGTCACAAACATCTCCAATCGAGAGCATTACAATACGTTGGCAGGTTTTACCAAGGCGGACGTCGAGCGTGCGCTTGACGAACTGTTGCGCGATCAGCCTGAATTGCAAAGGATCCCCGAAATTGGCGATCGCGAACGATTGCTGGACACGCTCGAAAAGTTTTACGACGGTTATCGATTTTCACCGGACGCGCAGGAGCGTGTCTTCAATTCGACGATGGTCATTTATTTTCTTCGCGAATTGGCCATGTCCAAGCGATACCCAAAGCAAATGCTCGACGCGAACGTGCGCACCGACTATGGCAAGCTGCATGCGTTTTGGGCATCGACGGGTCCTGCCGCGGAAGGACGGCGGAAGATCATTGAAACGTTGCTTGCCGAGAAGCAAGTGTGGAGTCCGCTCATTGAACGATTTGGCACGCGGGAAGAACCCACCGACACGCAATTCGTGTCCTTGATGTATTACACCGGGATGTTGACACTCGCGAATGAACCGCCGAACATGGACGAGTTATTGTTCGAGCCTCCGAATCGGGTGATGCGCGATCTTGGTCTGGAACATTATGCGGGGCTCTTGAAGGACCTCGAAAGCATCGATTTGCGCGATCGGTCGCTCGTTGCCGCGTTGAAGACGATGGCCATTGAGGGAAACATCGAACCGTTTGTCGATCTGGTACGAAAAGATGTCCTGACGGCGTTGGCCAATCGCGACACCATGAACTACAACGAGCAAAGCATGAAGATGCTGTTGCTGGGTGCATTAACAGTGACAACCGTGTTTTTCGTGTTCAGCGAAAAAGAATTGGGGCACGGATACAGCGATTTGTTGTTGGTGCCGAATCCGACGCTGAGGAATTCGAGGGTTGCGTGGTTGTTCGAGTTGAAGTATTTGCCCACAGACGCGACCGACAAGCAACTTGCCGACAAGATCGAAATGGCCGAGGGCCAATTGAAGAAATATCTGTCGGACGAGAAGTATGTGGCGATCATGTCGAAAGGCCTCGAACTGAAGGCGGGGACGATTGTGTTTTTTGGCTGTTCGCGAATGGAGTGGAAGGTTTATTCGGGATGATGCCTTCCGTTGTGGGACGTCTGCAACGATGAGCGATTTCCGATTGGATGGCTTCTCGTGGTGCGCGGTGACGTTCCTCTATTTGACACGCGTGGGTGTGTCGGGTGCACGGTGGCGTCGTCGTGTCCCGGGATGGACGACGCATGCAAGAAGCGAACGTGCACGAGCCAGATGTGCGGATTGGAGTACGCGACGGTCGGAACGATCTGCAATCAGACGGGCGCATGTGACGGCATGGGCAACTGCAAATTGGGCAATGGGACCTTGTGTTCGCTCGCGGCGCAGTGTTTCAGCGGGTTTTGCTCGGATGGGGCTTGTTGCAATTCCGCGTGTATCGATACGTGCTAGGCATGCTCGGCGGACGCGAAAGGGCAAGGCGCGAGCGGTGTGTGTGGTCCGATTGCGGTGGGGCTCGATCCTGGCAACGAGTGCATGAATGGTTCGTGCAACGGCGCGAGCGTATGCAAGTCGGACATTGGCATTGCGTGTTCGGTCAACGGCGATTGCGTGACGGGGCAATGCGTGGACGGCGTATGTTGCGAGAACGCGTGCACGGGGACGTGCAAGTCGTGCAACGTGATGGGATTTGCCGGTTCGTGCACGAACGTACCGGTAAATGGGGACGATGCGAATGGTGTACCCACGTGCGTTGGGACATACCAATCTTGCGATGGTGCGGGCGTTTGCAAAAAAGAGAATGGTCAGATAGCGGCGGATGCTTCGGAATGCTTGAGCGGGTTTCGAGCGGACGGGGTTTGTTGCGACAGCGCGTGCACGGGGACGTGTGTGTCGTGCAATCTGAGCGGGAAGGTGGGGACGTGTTCGAATGTGAGCCTTGGGCAAGATGACACGGGCACGTGCGTGGGGACGAACCAATCTTGCGACGGGGCAGGAGCGTGTAAAGTCGAGTATGGGCAAACTAAAGACCCCGCTCCCGGTTACAACCGGAACCACAAATCCACCCAAAACCCCTGTCGCCAGCCCTTTGGCGTCCGTCAACTCGCTCGAGCCCCCTGCCGTCAGCGCCATTGTGAAAGATATCTTTCACGGAAGCCCTG
>CAZETM010001106.1:0-3064 GCA_964514885.1 uncultured Polyangium sp.
GCAACGGCGTAAACGCGTCAAGTGCGAAATTGCCACTTTATTTGGACTAAGCGCCCGCCACTTTTGGGCACGACAAACCATCATTGGAGGCCATGATCCACCTCCCTCTAGCCGGTTGGATCGGCCGGTGATTGAACAGAGCAGCCGCCAAAACTTGAACTTTCGCCGCGTCACGTGTATCCTTGCCTCCACACCCGCACGCGCACCGTTTGCCCTTGGTACCTTTCGTTATGCCCACACGCATTTGTCCTCTCGCTCTCGCCCTCGCCGTGCCGCTCGCTTTCGCCACAATCGCTGCCAGCCCATCCGCTGATGCGTTTTGTGGCTTTTACGTGGGCGGTGCCGACACCAAACTCTACAACAACGCAACGCAGGTGGTGCTGATGCGCCATGGCCAACGCACGGTCCTTTCGATGCAAAACAATTATCAAGGGCCGCCAGAAGGCTTTGCGATGGTCGTTCCCGTGCCCGTCGTCTTGCAAAAAGAAAACGTCAAAACGCTTCCGCGCAGCGTATTTGATCGAGTCGATCAACTCACGGCGCCGCGACTGGTCCAATATTGGGAACAAGATCCTTGCTACTACGCGAACAACCCCGCCGCGTTGCGAGACGCATCCCAATTCTCAATGGTAGGGCTGCTGCCCCAAGACGCGCCCGGAGCCGGAGGACGTGCACTGGTTCGCGTCGAAGCCGAGTTTGCCGTCGGCGAATACGACATCGTCATTCTTTCGGCCGATGATTCTTCGGCGCTCGAAACATGGCTACGGACAAACCAATACCGCATTCCCGACGGAGCCGAACCAGTGCTGCGTCCGTACGTGCAAATGGGTTTGAAGTTTTTTGTGGCCAAGGTCGATCCCAAGAAGGTAACGTTCGACAAGGGCATGGCGACGCTGTCGCCGTTGCGTTTTCATTACGACGAGGATTCGTTTCGGCTCCCCGTGCGCCTCGGGCTACTCAATTCCAGCGGCACGCAGGATTTGATCGTTAGCATCATTGCCAAAAATCAGCGGTACGAAGCCGCAAACTATCCCAATATCACGATTCCCACGAACATCGAGCTCGACGAAGCCGCGATTCCTGCATTCGGAGCATTCTATGTAGCGCTCTTTGACAAGGCTGTAGAGAAATCGAAGACCGCGGTCGTCACCGAGTATGCGTGGAATGCCGCGTCGTGTGATCCTTGCCCCGGACCAACGCTCGATGCGAACGATATCGCGACGCTCGGTGGTGACACACTGCTTTCTCCGCGCGATACTGATCTGCCTCCTGGTTCGCCGACGACGAGTGGCATCACGCACTGGGAAGCAACGATCACGCGCCTGCACGTGCGGTACACGAAAGATGGCCTGGGTGACGATTTGGTTTTCCGCTCCGCCACGCCCATTCAAGGAGGAAATGAGTGGGATAGTGGCCCCGACAAACATGCCGCAACGGAGGAGTCTGGCCGTCGAAACAAGTTTCAAGGTCGTTACATCGTGCGGCATCGATGGAAGGGGCAAATCACGTGTGACAATCCCGTCTTCGAACGGTGGGGCGAGGATCCCCGCACCATCGACGGTGCGAAAGGTCTCGCATTTGTCCCTCGAGACGGCGTTGCGCTCGAGTCACTTCTCGCGGAAGACGTTGCTTCCCTCGACCTGCGCGCGACGTCGATCAACCCGGTGACCAGGCAATACAACCAGCTACGCGTTTGGCTACTACCGTTTATCAGTTGGCTAACAGAGCGGATCAGTTTGTTCACCGTAGCGCTGAATTTGGGCTTGTTCGTGGGTATTGCGGGAATTTGGGCAGCCAAACGCACTCGCGCACCGAGGTCGTCATGACGAACGAAAACAAAGACGAAACGGCCGATGAACATGCTGAGGAGAAAGCGGCGTCGAATTCTCCCGACGATGCGGAGCAAAGCCCCGCATCGAGTGCGCTCGAGCTGCGCCAGGAGCAGGATCGTCGCATGATCATCTTTGCTTCCGTGCTATTTCTGCTCTTGGTTGCTCCCCTTTTTTTGCCTATCGAAGGCAGCCGATCTGTTTGGCACGCGACGCGTTATCACTCCACGGACAGGGTCATTTGGGTCGGCTTGTTTGGTTGGCCCGTTTGTCTTGGCGCACTTGGTCTCGTCCGAGGCCTAAAACGCGAAGTGCCCGGAAAAGTCTTGATTGGTGTTGGCACGATATTGACATCGGTTCAAACGCTGGCTAGTGCGGCCCTCTTGTACATGATTCTCGGGTCGGAATCTTCCGCGTCACGTTCGCCGCACGTGTGGCTTGGTGCTGCGGCATTGCTCGTGGCAATGGTCACCATCGTCCGTTCATTCTTTCGCACGGGCTGGCAACGTTTTCAGGATATCATGGCCGCCTTTTCGCTGCTCGTCGTGATGGTCATGCTCGCATTCGTGGGTACCGAGCCGTACGCCATCGAGCAGGTGGCTGTTGGGGGATGGTTGTTCGTTTTTGCGTCGGCTGCCCTGCTACCGTTTGCGATCGTCACGTTGGCATCACGAAAAACGTGACGCCGGTCTAAAATTTGGACATCCGCTTTTTCATCGACACAATTGCTCACGTTTTGAAAAGCCCGAGCACTCCAATCCCGATTGCGTGATATGTACGCATTACCATGCTCTGTGTCCACAATGCGCAGGGCCGATGAAATGGCGCGAGGTAGCGCTGACGGCGCATGCGATTCGAGTAGGTTTGGCTCGAGCGGGTTTGTCTCCGCGAGGACCACCGCAGCGCAAGAGGGCGCCGCTCGGGCAGCTCTCGCTACCGTTTCCGAAGATGCGTCGGGGGTGAGAATCGATGCATCTTGCGTGATGTTGCGCTCGTGTTGACCGGCGCCGATGCACACGTGTGTTCGTCTGTCACGGAAAATCGACGCGAACGAACACGCAAGAGCGCCTCGCAAAGAAGTGCCGCGACTGGATGGGCGCGAGAGCACAACGCCCCACGGATGACGCGAAGCGATGTAGGCCCGTCATTGGCGAAATTCTGGCTTTGTTTTCCTTACGCGCCAGCGCTCGAACTCGCGCTGGGACCTGGCCCAGGATCAGGATCGTGTCCGCGGG
>CAZETM010001107.1:0-3060 GCA_964514885.1 uncultured Polyangium sp.
GCTCCAAAAAATGACGTGAGGTCAAGGGTTTACAGGCGTCCCGTGAGATCCGGGAAGCTTTGAGCCGAGCCCTCAAGCTTCCAGAGCGTCCGTGAGAGTTCGTGACCCATCCGGAACGTTTCAAAGGCGGTCCGGGACGCTCCGCCAACGATCCTTATCATCTTGAAACCGCATCCTTGATGCTTGCGGCGACCCGGGACACCATAGAAGCGATTACGCGGGCTTCTCTTCGGCTTTCTTGCGGCTCTTGCGCTTGGCGAGGCCCAGCGTGATGAGGTGCGAGCGCTTCTTGACGACGGAATGGGCTGTTTGGGACCAGTCCTTGAACCAGAGATACAACGATTCGAGGGCTTGCTGGCGCTCGGCCGCATTGGGCGCTTGAATGGGTGCGGCAGGCTCCTCCACCGCTTCGGCTGCATTGACGAGATGACGCAGCCGCGTACGCTCGTCTTTGCCGAAGCCGCGTTCCTCTAGCGTTGCCAACGCCGCATGGTCCTGCTTGCGTGTTTTTTTCCGCTCCGTGCCATTCTCCAGGCTATCGAGACGATCCAGTAGTTTTTTCACGCCAACGACAGCAACTGGCCCGGTGGAGGCGGCGAGTCCATCTGCAAAAACGAATAAACCTTGATCCGGATGAAGCCGTTCCAGCGCGGCGCGGATGCGGCGAAAGCCGTCCTCGTCCCATTCGTCGAGTTGTTGCATGGCTTGAAACGCGGGGGTTTTCACCAGCGGCGCGCTTGGCGCGACAGTATACCCCGACGCCGCATGCAAGAGCTGCCAGCCTTGCTGGTAGTCGGTTGGCTTAAAACCCGCGGCGGCAAGCTGCGCGTGAATGACGGTGTTTCCAGCAACGGCACGGAGGAAGTCGAGCGCGCGTCCAGGCGCTTCTTCGAGGACGGTTTCGCTGGCAATGGCGGATTTGTCGGACATCTGGTGAATTCTCCCTGAAGTGGGTGCAGCACGCGACTGTACACGAGCACGTTTGCGATGTGCAATTGAATTTGGGCCGACGGGATAGACAAGGGGTGAGGTGCGACGAACGTCAAAATTGAGCGCGGGTTGACTGGAGGTACGTGCCACGCACACTCGAATTGTCTGTTTACATCCGAGAGTGCATGGTGGTAACGTGGAAGAGTGACGGGTCGTCGCCGTGTGAAAGACGTCGGCAAGGAGCTTCGGATGACAGACGTGACAAGTCAGGGCCTGGGGCGCTTTGCGGCGATGGTGACGCAATTGGTTAGCAACGTGGCGTTGCTCGTGGTGCCAGTGCGGCGACGTCATGGCATGATCGAGCTGGTAGGCAAAGTGGGGGGGAGCGTCGGGTGCGGGTCATTGTGGGGGTGGGTCCGGTGAAAACGCCCGTCGTGTTCGATGTGAACGAATGAGGGAGAGCATGATGCGAACATTTATCTCGAAACCGTTGTTATTCGTTTTATGCACCGGGATAGCCACGAGTTTGTCGGGGGTATCCAATGCAGCGGACGAGCCTGTCGTTGTATCGAAAGCGGTCGAAGCCGAAGCCAAAGGGCATCGCGAGAAGGGGCTCGATCACTTTAAGAAAAAGGAATACGCGCCGGCGATCGAGGCACTTCAGAAAGCGCTCGCCTTGCAAAGAACAGCGGGAGCGATGGCGCAAATGGCCTCGGCCATGAATGCGATGGGTCGTTACGACGAAGCGTTAAAGTGGTACGAAACGGTGCTGGAGGAATTCCCGAAAGCGTCGACGGGATTACGGTTGAAGGTGAATGCTGAAATGACGGCGCTCGTGGCAAAGGTCGGAACGATAACGGTTGAGGGGGATATTATCAAGGATTCGCGGCTTTTCGTGGATTCGCGGGACGTGGGCGAGTTGCATGCGCAAACAACCGTGCGTGTATTGGCAGGCGTGCACGAGGTACGTGCGGAAAAAGCTGGGTTTGCGCCGATCAAAGTTTCCGTGGAGGTAAGCGCGGGCAAACCAAGTGTGGCGAAACTCGTGGCACCCAAGCGTGAGGGGAAACTCGAGATACGCGAAAAGCACAATTGGCATTTGCATATCGAGATTGATGGGAAGGATTTGGGACTTTCGCCGCAGACGATTCCTGTTGAAATCGGTGAGCATCGTCTGCGATTGCGAGGATTTATGGGTCCAGACGCGTTATTGGCGTGCGAGACGCCGGAGCAACCGGTCGACACCGGCGCGCAGATGGAATCGGGCGAAAAGGTGGTGACGTTGGGGCTTTACGAGACGCAGAGCGTGGAGCTTTCGGCGGAGGATATGGACGCGTCGTTGCGCGTGGAATCGACGCCCAAAGGAGCGACATTGCGGATTGACGGTCGGGAGGTTGGACAGACCGACTGGGAGGGGCGCTTGTCATTGGGGGAGCACGTGATTGAAGTGAATACGAAAGGGTTTGTCGGAGCGAAGCAACGCGTGACGCTCGAACGGCGCAAGCAGCGGGAGATTGCGGTGGTTTTGGAGCGTGTACCGGATCGAGCAGCCGAACAGCGAGCAGCGCGAAATGCAAAGATTGGCGTGGGTTTGGCGTATGGGCTGGGCGGGATTGGGCTCGGGATGTTTGGAGTAGCGGGGGGGTTGGCTTTGCAGACGTCGAGTCAATTAAAAGCGAGTTGTGCCAACCAGCAATGTCCGTCGACGGAAACTGGGAAATTCCAGGAGATCAATACGATGGGAACCGTGGCGACGGTGGGGCTCATCGTGACGGGAATTGGCGCGGCGGCAGGAACAACGATTTTCTTTTTAACGCGACCTTCGGAAGGCAAGCGGCCAGGGACTCCAAGCTTGGGCGTGCGTGTGGGTTTGGGTGGCTTCGCCGTGGAAGGGAGTTTCTGATGAAAGGTTTACGAATCATTCTGATGCTTTGCTGCATCGTTTCGTGGTCGTGTAATTCGGTATTGGGCATCGATGGACTCAAGCAAGCGGAATGCACGGAGGGGACCAAGGATTGTAATGGCAATCAACCGAGGCTTTGTAGAGGTGGCTTATGGCAAACCGAAGCGACGTGTGATCAGCAAACGTGTATCGATGGCGTTTGCGCGGGAGAATGCGCGCCGGACAAG
>CAZETM010001108.1:0-3054 GCA_964514885.1 uncultured Polyangium sp.
AAACGGAAACAGCAACATTTGGTACAACGATTCTTCGGGTCGATTACCGCTCTTTTGCTTTTCGCTTCGAGAACGGTCAACCTCCGTCAAGTGCGCCAAAGCGAGCGCGACACGCGGCAGCAGATCCGCGTCCCAGCCCAACGCTTCCAGCGCCCATAACAATGGAACGTGCGGACTGTCCCCCATCCCTAGGGGCGTTGCGAGTTCCAGCAAATGCACCACTCCCTCGGGGCCGAAACGCAAACTCGCCTCGAAGCAATCCAAAAACACGACCGGCGCAGCTTCCGCAAGCAATGGCAACACGTCCGCGACCGATGCCCACCTGCGCCAATGCGTTCCGAGCACCGCGCGTGCGACGCTCGATGCAATGTCGGTTCCGCGATTCGGACCATGCAACGCGCGAAGTTCCTCGTCGTTCAGGGACAGGCGAGCAAGTGAATGCGCAACGCCTTGGCGAAGCGCTCTCGATTCCTTCAACGCTTTCCCGTACATGATGGCGGCAAATCGCTGCCCGGGCTCCAAGTCATATTGCGGGTCGTCTTTACCGAACAATCCAATCGCCGTCGCTGCAAACCGCCGCAACACGGCATCCGGCACCATACCGACCACTTCATTCCAAACCGCAGCGTGTGAAACCCATGTCCACGTGCCTCGTCCGCCTCTTTCCGCCTCGTGAATCGTCGCGGCATCGGGAACGTGAACCAACGTTTCGCACAATCGTTCGACATCCCCCGGCTCCACCCCCAGCGCTCGAATCACGTCACGATCGGCTTCATTGCGTGGATCCCATGTTTCAATAAAAAGCATCGCTGCAAGTGGCGCGCGATCGATGTGCGTGGCCCAAAGCGGCGCTTCCACATACCCATACAAACGCTGCAATTGACGCAAACTGCCGCCGGACTCCGCGGCACGCTTTTCTGCCTCGGGCAACTTGGCACGCTCCAGAATGGGCACCCAATATCGGAAAGGAACTCGTTCGAGCGAAATGACATCACCCGCGACGCGATCGGCAGTCCCCGCAGCGACCACGATAAATCGGTCGGGTGGAATCATGGCACGGTCGAACGGTTCGAATGCCGGCAGGATGACGAGCGGAACTTTGGGTTGCAGAAGGGACGCCCAACGAAGTGCGGCAGGACTATGCACCACGATGGTTCGTGCCAGCGCGTATTCTCGATCCCGGTTCGCGCCAAAAAGCGCTGTAGCTGCAAACACCCGAGCTTCGTCTTTGCTTTCGGCTTGGATGCTCAAGGGGCGCGGTGGACCTTGCAGCCATTGCCACACCATGTTAGCCGCTTGCAAACGCTCGCGACTGGCAAGCACCAATTCGGACGGCAATGGTAGCGGTTGTGTGCGCTTCTGCCATTGCGTAATGAAGGTATCGAGATCCTGCAGATCTTCGACCGGGTGCCCCAATTCGGCGGCAAACCATGCGGCAACCGCGGGCGCTTCCGATAGCCACGTGGCCAAATCATCGGCGTCAATCACGCGGACACCGGCAAAGTCTCCCATCTTTTGCTTGTCGACCTGCCAGCCTTCTTTTCGCGACACCCGGCGAGCAGAAACGGCTACATAGGTTGCTGCCTTCAATGCTGGATTCTTGGCGACCTCGACCGCGCGTTTCTTGTAGTCCTGCTCCAATTTACGCGAAGGTCGCGCATCGACGCTGCATTCCCACACGGAATAGCCTGCTGGGCAGAAGGGGGTTTGGCTTTTGGCATCGACGATTCCATCCCACCCCGAATCACGTATCCCCGCATGCGCTCGCATCTCGATCGTTGTCAGCGGAGCCGTGGCCAAGAGCAGACGTCGCACGAGATCTGGTAGCACCGACGGTGCGGTGTACCGATCCGCCCATGCTACGATGTCATCGCCGTCGATCTTCCAAGGGCTTCGCATGCTGCCCAGCCTAGCGCAGAGTGTCGCGGTTGCGCCAGTTTCCTGCATCGCATTGTTGTCAAGGTCGAACAAAGAGCGCTTTTGTGCGATGCTGCCCTTCGCCCGCTCCGCAGCCAAATCACCGCTCGGCTTTCGGACAACGCATTACCGCATTGCGCTCATTGGCGCGTTTTAAGCCCCGGGGCGATTGTTGCAACTCGCTAGCTGATGACGACTGAGGCGTTCAGCGAGCAACTCGGCATTGCACCACGGGCATTTGACACGCGGACCTTTGGCGAACCTCGTGCTCGTGCCTTTCGCCGTGACTCTTCCCGGCGCGACAACTTGTACCGCAGCGGCCGACTCCGCGTCCCGCCGTCGTTTTTTCATAAGAGCAAGAGCAGCAGCTCCCTTAGTTCTGCCGAAATCAACGAATACGAAGACTCGCCCACTGTGCGACCCGGTATTATACCGCGCTTGCCAATTCGTCTGTATCGAGGACGCGACGTCAACTGTCAGGATTGCGGCGCCTCGCGATAAGAACGTCGTGAGCCCGCTCTTGAGGTCATACTCGACGACCATGTCTCCACCGACCTCGCACTGGGTCGTTGCGACTGCAAAAAACAATAGCCGTAGCGCGCTTACGTCGCGAGGCACTCTACTTGCGTTCACGGACTCGTGGAGCAAGATACCGAACTGCTCGATAACGAGCTGGACCCGTGACAATGGGTCGTCCGACGCTTGAATAGGAATACGTCGCGGGATCGATAGAGCAGAGCGCGATGCAATGTGACCACTTGGGTCAGCTTTCCAGTCATAGGGGACGGCATTTTCTTCATTAACCAATAGTTCGCGAAACACCGCTATCGCTTCCTGGTTGTTCTCCCGAACAAGACCAATGAGGTCATCAACCCAGCCTTCCCAGCTCTTGGCTCCTACCTTGATCCTCCCTTCGAGACGCTTACTAAGACGTTTTCTTAGGGCCTTGTTGTGGCGAATTACTTTTACAATGGTCCCCACATCTCCGGGCTTAAACTTCGCGAGAATATCCGATGGCACCAACAGGACAGGCTTGTCTTTGTATCGAGGAACCTGAGAGCTGTCGGAGCCGCAGGGCAACCGCATTCGTTGGAGATCGAGACCGTCGAGCGCACTTTGGGTGTAGCTTGCAAGGTC